>NZ_JBFREL010000004.1:0-528239 GCF_052114265.1 Paenibacillus sp. MCAF9 | reverse complement strand
GGGGTGTTGGGGTGTTGGGGTGTTGGGGTGTTGGGGTGTTGGGGTGTTGGGGTGTTGGGGTATTGGGGTGTGGTTAGTCTAGTTAAGCTCGCTCGCACCACTAACGGACATAGGTTCCGCTATTATGGTGAATACAGCTCAAATAGCATTCTAACGGACATCAGATACGTTATTTATGTGGATTGAAGCATAAATACGGCCTTTGAAGCCTAATAAGAGACTGTATGTCCGTTAGATCCTTAAAAATAGGGGATTCCAAGCAAATAACGGATCTGATGTCCGTTAATTCATCTATGAGGAATTTTTTCGCAATAAAGGTTAATAGGAGCGTTTCCAGCACGAAATCAATATTAGTTTTAGGTGGGGGTTCTGGGGGGGGCTTAGGGTTGATGGGGTTGATGGGGTTGATGGGGTTGATGGGGTTGATGGGGTTGATGGGGTTGATGGGGTCGTTAGGGGCGTTGATGCTGACGAGGTTAAACCAAGTTTGACAGGTTAAGCTCGCCCGCTCAGCTCTAACGGACATAGGTTCCGCTATTATGGTGACTAAAGCTCAAATACAATTCTAACGGACATCAGATACGTTATTTATATAAATGGAAGCATAATCATGGCTTTTGAGACCAAATAAGAGACTGTATGTCCGTTAGCTCTTTAAAAACGGGGATTTCAAGCAAATAACGGATCTGATGTCCGTTAATTTCCAATCAAATAAGTTTTCGCAATTGTGATTAGTAGGAGCGTTTCCAGCACGAAATCAATGTTAGTTTTAGGTGGGGGTTCAGGGGGGTTAAGAGGGTTGATGGGGTTGACGGGGTTGACGGGGTTGACGGGGTTGACGGGGTTGACGGGGTTGACGGGGTTGACGGGGTTGACGAGGTTGACGAGGTTAGACCAAGTTTGACAGGTTAAGCTCGCGCTCAGCTCTAACGGACATAGGTTCCGCTATTATGGTGAATACAGCTCAAATACAATTCTATCGGACATCAGATACGCTATTTATGCAAATTGAAGCATAATCATGGCTTTTGAGACCAAATAAGAGACTGTATGTCCGTTAGCTCTTTAAAAACGGGGATTTCATGCAAATAACGGATCTGATGTCCGTTAATTTCCAATCAGCTGAGTTATATTCTTGCTGCTCATTGTATTATTAGAATGTTATTTTAATAGTGGTCGACCTAGCGGCCGACCACACCATTCCTAGTTATTTATCATTTTTTAAAAATGTTTTATTCGGCAAATAGTGCATAGCACGTACGAAACGGATCGTTTTGGTCTTAGCGCGCATGACGATGGAATGCGTTTCTGCCCTCTCGTCAGGAAAATACTGAACTCCGCCCAAAAACTCGCCTGGCGTTACGCCGGTTGCTGCAAAATAAACATCTCCCGTCCCTATCATATCCTCCATAGTGAGTACACGATAAGGATCTGCAATACCCATTTGAACACAGCGGTTGTACTCATTGCTATCCGCCGGCATCAGCCTTGCTTGCAGCTCACCGCCTAAACATTTTAGTGCTGCCGCAGCTAAAACACCCTCCGGCGCACCTCCCGAACCAACATACAAATCAATGCCTGCCTCCGGAAATGCTGGGGCCATCGCGCCTGCAACGTCACCATCCGACAAAAATTTTATGCGCACACCCACTCGGCGCAGCACCTTGACGATCGCTTCATGGCGCGTCCTGTCCAAAATCATAACCGTTAAATCCGAAACTTTCTTGTTTAAAGCGTCAGCCGCTTTACGGAGCGTTACATCCATCGGATCAGTTATCGACAGCTTGCCAACAAGAGCAGGACCGAAAGCGAGCTTCTCCATGTACATATCAGGAGCATGCAAAAGCTGGCCTTTTCCTGCGACTGCAAGCACGGACATTGCATTGTTAAGTCCTTTGGCTACGATTTCCGTACCTTCCAGCGGATCAACCGCTACGTCAACCTCGGGGCCATTCAAGCTTCCTACTTCCTCCCCAATGTACAACATCGGCGCTTCATCCATTTCCCCTTCGCCTATGACGACAGTACCGCGTATGGACACTGAATCAAACATGGAGCGCATCGCAGATGTTGCTGCTCCATCAGCGCTATTCTTATCGCCTCTTCCCATCCAAGGCGCCGATGCGAGCGCAGCCAGTTCCGTTACACGTACAAGCTCTAATGCTAATTCTCTCTCCATGATCCAGTCTCCCTTTGCTTTCATATGACGGAATAAATAATTAGAACACATGTTGAGGCCATTTCCGTTATTTAATATGTAACATATATTTATTTATGTCGCAATATATATTTACCATTCCTCATTAAAACATCATTAATAAACAAAAGTTTGCCTTAGTAGCAAGCATCGTTCGTCAAAAAGACAAAAGAGCATACTTCACAGGATTCCCTGTAAAAGCACGCTCTCTTTATCACTCTAAATAAAACAGTTATTCATAAACCTCAATCTCAAAAAGTGATGGACCATATGGAGGAAGACCTTTTTCTGTTACTAAAATACGTACATATCTAGCCTCCGCACTGCTTGCAAGGGTGATCGTTTCAACAAAGTCTTCCGCTCTCAATTCTCTGTTCAAGGAATGTACCGTCTTCCAATCTGTGCTTGCTGCCGATAAATCGCTTCCTGCTGCAGCAACTTGAATATCAATCGCTTTTCCATACGCAGCTTCCCAAGTCAAAATGATTTTATTAATGGAATAAACTTTTTCAAAATCAATATAAAACCATTCTGCATGATACGGAGCTGTATTATTGTCACTCCATTTTGCTTCCCATCTTGTACCCTTATCGCCATCTGTTAGCAAATGAGCAGGAAAAACGGCATTAAAGCTTGATGCAACAGCTTGCTTGTTAAGCGCCAGGTTCACTAGCACTGGATTCGGAGTGGTTCCAGGATCTGGATTGCCTCCGTTTCCTCCTCCTTCGCCGCCGCTTACCCATGTGCCATACACCTCAAACTCCCACAGGGAATAACCGTAAATGGTGCCCCTAGCAGATCCAACCATTCGAATATGCCTTGCTTCTTGCCCGTTTAATGTAATGTTGTCGAGACCGCCATTTCCTGCGGCTTCTGTGAATACATCCGTCCAGTCGCTTTCTCCTGGCGCTGCCGCTGATGATACTTGCAGCTTATAAGCTTTTCCATATGCTCCCTCCCAGCTCAGGACAGCACTTTCCAACTTATAGACTGCGCCTAAATCAATAGAAATCCACTGAGGATCTGTTGACTCCGACTCCCATCTCGTATTGCCCGCTCCATCTACAGCATTAGCTGCTGGTTGATTGCCTGATGATGCAGTAGCAGCTTTATGAAGAGCAATGTTTGCGGCAGCCGTCTTCACCTGCTGCTGCACCTCGTTGATGCCGTATCCTGCTGCGGCAACGGTGATGAGATACGTTTTGACACTTGTAAATAAATCTGCATTAAGCTTGATTTTTCCTGCCTCAACCGTATAGCTGCTGCTCTGGACAGCTGCACCGTCAATCGTAAGCTGCGTAATTGCGGCACGCCAAGCAGGAGAGTCTGCAAATGTCAGCTCAATGGTCTGTCCGACTTTGTTTTCAGTCGAATCGGCCACTAATACCGGTGGTGCTGCTACTTCACGAATAGCGACATTATCAATGTAAATCGTATGCTCACCATCAGGCGTAACAAAAGCACCATTTACGACGTTGCCAAGCAAAAACTTAAGAGTCATATCCACGTTGCTATTTGGTCGCAAACTTTTCTTATAAGCGGCAGCTGAATCACTAGTCAGATTAAAATGTACGCTTTCAGTGTTGTTGTATCCACCCAGCTCCACTGCTATCGGACGATTTACCGTTGACCATGCGTTAAAGGAAAGCTCATAGGATTTGCCTGCCTCTAGCTTGATTCCGCTTTGGTTAAACTGTGTGGACCAGCCTACAGGAACATTCCATTCTGGGTGCATGCCCCCATGGTAATAGATGTCGATTTGGGCAACACCATCTTTAGGTGTATATTTCGAATCTCCCCCATCACCAAACCAATGCACCCAGTTAGCTGACCCATTCGTCATTCCACCGTTTAGTACAAGGTTTCCATCTGCTGCAAGCATTAATTGATTAACACTTGTATCCGCAAAGCCCGTCGATTTGACATTAATCGTATATAATTGATCGCTTGCAAAAACAGATTGATCAATTATAATGCTGCCAGGCTGAAGCGTATACTTTGCACCAGCAAGTACAGCTCCATTCACTTCAATTGCACTAATCGCCGTTCTCCACGCTTCGTTATCTACAAAACGGATTTCTACCGCGCTCCCTACTAGGTTATCCGTTTTATCTGGTATTAAGGTTGGCGGGCGCAGCATTGGCGCATCCTTCACCTCAAGCACAACATTATCAAAGAAAATTTCGTGCGGAGCAGCTGCACTTTTTGGAGTTTTGCCAAGTAAAAACTTAAGCGCAACATTATCATCGGCCATCATCTTAAATGTAAATTCAAAATGCTGCATCGAAGGTGTCAGCATCAAAGGTCCCGTATAAAAACGCCTTGTATAACCAGCATTTTCGAGAGCCGCTTCGATGTCCCGTGCTACCGTCGAACTCGCATCAAAAGAGAGCACATACGTCATCCCCTTGGAAAGCTTAAGGTTCGACTGGTTAAACATTACGTTCCAGGCTTCCCCTCCTACGTTTGTTACCGCTATTTTTGCAGCTCCATTCGATTCCGTGAATGCTGCTGTACCTCCTTGCGTAAACGGCTCCCAGCCGCTTAGCCCATTGGAGAAATCTCCATTCTTAAGCGGAAACAAATCGACGCCTGTAAAATCAACATTCAAATTTGTTGTGCGAATAAGCTTAATGTTATCCAACTGAACCCCAGCGTTGCTGCCGCCTAACAAAAACTCAAGCTGCGCTTCCTCGTCTGTTACGTTAGGTGGCATCGTAAATGAGAGCTTATGCGAACTATTCGATGGATCTAGCTGAATCGCATGTGGACCTGAATAAATCGTTGATCCGTCTTTGCTCTTAAGCTGCACGGTAATGGTCCGACTAGTCGAAGCTTCTGCATCAAAGGTCAGCTCATACGAATCCTTTTGCAGCAGATTAATGCCCTGTTGGGTTAGTTTTATAGACGAAGCATTAGTACCACCATCTGAAATATTAACGTTTAACCTGCGCAATACTGGATCTACACTGATGTCAGCAGCAGCCGAATCCGTTGTTTTTGTATTCCAATAGAGCAAACGATCCATCGTCCCTAGATCAAAACCTCCATTATAAATGTGATTGCCGTTATTCAGTGGAGCTTTTGCAGCGCCTGGTTCAATTAACTCATCGATTTCCTCTAAATAAACATTTCCGATCCACACATCATTTACGTTTTGACCTAAATTGAATTCCAACCTTGCAGCAGCATTTGTTTTGTCTGTCATGAGGAAGCGATACTCATAATGACCGACCTGATCCTTCAAGGATGCTTCAAAGTTGTCAGAATAAATTCCCCAGCCGCTGTTCGCATCGCCGCCAAACTTCAAGCTCATGCTGCGCGGCGCTGAAGCCTTTGCATCAAAGCTAATTTTGTAGGCCTGACCTTTAACAAGCGTCACATACTGGACAAGCTGCAAGGAATATGGCACATTACCGCCATTCGAAATGTCTACTTTGGCAAATGGCGACCCGTCTAACTGATCAACCGAAACCTCACCCGCTCCGCCAAATTCAGCTCCATGAAGGAAATTCCAGTAATTCATATCTATTACCGGATTTTCTACTGTGATGTTCTTAACGCCATGAGTATAGGCAGGATCATAAATGAAATTGCCATCTACAGCTGCTTTGCCGTTTTGCGGGAACGTATCCTTTACAAGCATCGGTTCAACAGGCACCTTGTAAGGTCTGCCAGTAAGCTCATAAGCACGCACATAGTCAATCTCCATCTGAGCTGACAACAAGGAAGGATCGGGCTTCAACCCGCCGTCATAATTGCCTCCTACAGCTAGATTGAGAATAATGTAAAACTCCTTATCAAATGGTGCTGGAAAAGCATATTTTTCGGGTTGATCTGCTCCCCAGCTATTCCAATCATTAAGCGTTTGAAACAAATTCCCATCCACATACCAGCGCAGCTCACCTGGTTCCCACTCTAAAGAATAAGTATGGTAACCCGTGATGTCCTCACCTTGCGGAAATTCATACTGCGCACCGGTAATTTTGTTATTTGGAGCATTTTTGCCAAAATGAATAGTACCGTCAACTTCGCCTGGCACCCGTCCTCTAGCTTCCATAATGTCAATTTCACCTGAGGAAGCCCATCCTCCGTATTCACTGTCCTTCGGCATCATCCAAAACGCCGGCCATAAGCCTTGACCCGCAGGGAGCTTAATCCGCGCTTCGAATTTGCCATAAGCTTTGCTGAAGGTTGGACTGGTCCAAAGCCGGCCTGACGTATATTGTTTACCGCCAAAATTCTCTTTTTTGGCTTCGATAATCATTTGGCCATTCTCGATCTTTATATTTTCTTTCTTATAAAATTGCAGCTCGTTATTGCCCCAATCGCCTACGCCATACTCACTGCCGTTGCCAAGCTGATACGCCCACTTGTCAAGATCGACACCGTTTGTATCCAGATTATCTCCTACGCTGTCAAACTCATCATTCCATACGAGACTCCATATATTTTTCTCTTGAATACTTTGGATCACTTGAGCAAGCTCATAACCAGTTGACCTAATCGTGATCGTGTATGATTTAACTGCACTGAATTGGGTCTTATCGATTGTTAACTTTCCTGAGGCAAGCTGATACGCTTCTTTAGGAAGCTTCGATTCATCGACAAATACATCAGTTATCGCATTTCTCCAAGCCTCATTATCATTAAAGGTAATGTCAATATTTTGACCCATTTCATTATCGGATACATCTTTTGAAAGCACGGGAGGAAGCAGCAGCATAATATTATTTGAGCTGCGAGCCTTCTCGCCTGCTGCTTCCTTAGCTCCTTTCAGTTCAAGATGCACATTGTCGATAAATACGTCATGTGCCGTAGAAGGAGCATCAGGCTGCACTCCAAAAAGCAGTTTAAAGGTTGCGTTGTCATCCTTTGCCATAGTGAACTCGTAGCTGTACATTTTAGTAACCGTATCAAGCTGAACCTTTTCATTTAAGAAACGATTATAAGCGCTGTTCTCAACAACTGCTTCAATGGTTCGCGGCGAAGTTGCTCTGGCCAAAAAGGTAACGACATACGTTTTGCCTTTAACTAGCGCCAATGAGCCCTGCTGCAAAACAATATCCCACGCATTCAAGCCAGCATTCGCTATCGCGACTTTCACCGCACCATTGTCATCTGTAACTGCTGCTCTCGAGGGGCCATCATAAATGCCCTGAATATGCGTGCTCCAATCCTGCATTCCTGCATCAAAATATCCATTTTTGATCAAGAAGGCTTTACTTCGAGCATCCTGCTGCTCCACATGTATGTTGTCAACAAATACATCATGCTCGCCTATGACAGCTGCACCGTCCAGTTTACCTAGCAGCAGCTTAAACGTCGGCGTAATGTCGCTCTGAACAAGCAGCTCATAGCTGAACGTTTGTTTCGTCTGCGTTAATTGCACCTTTTTGGACAAATAACGCGTGCTGCCTACTTCAATAACAATTTCCATTTCACGGTTTTTGGATGAACTTGCATCTAACGTCACCGTGTACGTTTTGCCTTTAAATAGATTAATATTATTTTGCATCAGCATGACGTCCCAAGGATTAACACCTTCGCTCGCAATCGCAATCTTCATCTCTTCATTCTGAGCGTTAAAGTCCGCGCTTGAGCCCCATCCGTCATAACGTCCTTGCACATGCTCGCTCCAACTCACCTTGCCACTCGAGAAGTCGCCATTTTTCACTGGAAATTGATCTGCCAGCGCCAATTCGCCCGTGTTGTTGTTAGTCAATCGAATCATCTTAATATCGTCTAAATAAATGTCAGCCTGATGGCCGCCTAATAAAAATACCAACTGTCCATTAACGTCATTAGACTGCTCCATCGCAAACTGAAATGTATACTCCTTCATCTCGGAGGTAAGCGAGATCGTCTCTGGAGCGGCATAAGCCGTACCATCTGATTTGTACACACCAATCTGAATGGTGCGTGCAGTAGCTGCTCTAGCCTTAAATGTTACCTTATAATCGTTTTCTTTCAGTAGATTGATACCCGACTGCGTAAGCGAGATCGACTTCGGCTCTGTTTCGCCATCAAGATTCGATATTTTAAGTTCTCTAGTGTCAGCATTCACCGATGCTGCAGCGTTGCCTCCAGCCTTATTGAAATTCCAATAAGTCAGACGATCGATTCGACCTAGGTCGAAGCTGCCGTTATACACATGATTGCCGTTCAACGGCTCTTTAGGGTCGTTATCATGAAACGGATCTGGGGAGGCGGTTTCTTCAACCTTCACATTGCCGATCCAGACCGGATTCGTGCTTAGTCCAAGGTTGAATTCGAGTCTAGCCAGCGTATCCGTCTCGGCTCCCATTTGAAATATCATTTCATAAGATTGGATATTATTTGTCAGCTTTACATCCATAATATCGGAGTACGTCGTCCAGCCGCGTGTTTCCCCTCCGCCAAATTTGACTGTCGCATTTCGATTTGCATTCGATTTGGCGTCAAAAGTGAGCTTATACCATCTGCCTTTACCAAGCGTTACATTCTGAATGAGTTGAACCGCATGTATAGCATTCCCGCTGCTCGTAATATCCGCTTTGGCATAATTTACACCATTTAAAGCTTCAACAGAAATCGAGCCGTTGCCTTGGAATGTGCTTACATGCACAAAATTCCAATAATTCGTATCTAAAGCTTGATTCGCCTCAGCAATTGTTGTGAATGGCTTGCTGTAGCTATTATCGTATACAAAATTGCCTGCAATCGGTTCCTTATATTGATCTGGATATGGCTCTGAGTCGATGCTAGGCTCTACAGGCGTCTTATACGGCCTGCCAGTTAGTTCATAGACACGAACATAGTCGACTTCCATTTTCACTGGCAGGAGTGATGGGTCTGGTGTTATCCCACCGTCAAAATTACCGCCAACAGCCAAGTTCAAAATCATGTAAAACGGCTTATCAAACGGAGCGGGAAACGCATATTTTGCAGGTTGATCTGCTCCCCAGCTATCCCAATTATTAAGCTTCTGGAATAATTGTCCGTCAACATACCAGCGAATTTCACCAGGCTCCCACTCTACACCGTAGGTGTGATAGTCAGTAATATCCGTTTCTTCTCCAAAAATGTAATCTGCACTTTTTGACTTGTTTGCCGGCCAGTTTTTACCGTAATGAATGGCTCCGCCGACTTTGTTCGGTAAGCGGCCGCGCGCTTCCATAATATCGAGTTCTCCAGATGAAGCCCAAACCCCATACTCGCTATCCTTCGGCATCATCCAGAAGGCAGGCCAAATGCCGTTGCCTACCGGCAGCTTCATGCGAGCTTCAAATTTTCCATACGTTTTATTGAAGGTAGGCTCCGTATAGAGTCTGCCTGATGTATATTTCTTGCCGCCAAAACCATCATCGTCAGCGGTGATCGTTAATTTCCCATCCGCTACTTTAATATTTTCGGAGCGATAATACTGTTCTTCATTGTTCCCCCAGCCATCAAGACCATATTGAGAGCCTGTGCCTAACTGATAACCCCATTTGTCGAGGTTAACGCCGTTTGTATCAACGTTGTCGCCACTTCCATCAAATTCATCATTCCATACAAGCTTCCATTCATCCACAGGTGTTGTTGTTGGTGTCGCCGACGGCGCTGTCGTTGGCGAAGATGTCGGTGAGTTTGTCGGTGCTGCTGTTGGAGTTGGTTGCGGAGTCGTTTGACCGCCACCACCGCTTTGACCTGAGCCAGTCAGTTGTCCTGTTTTTACAATTCCGTTCTGAACAGTGACATCACTGCTTTTGCCTAAGCTATTTCCATTTAATGTCGTGCTTGAACCTGTATTAATTATTTGATTTACAGTACCATTTACCTGAATTGTCGTTCCTTCAGCTGTATCCGAAATCGTAAGTAATTGACTGCTTGCTCCAGCATCAATTTGAATATCAGATCCCGTTTCCACGATGAGCTGCTGCACCTGCGAAGAGCCTGTGAGTACGACGCGTACTTTTCCAGCAGGTTTATTCACAATAAGCTTATTCAGCTTCGAATTTATAAAATGAATGCTGTTGATTCCGCCCCCATTGATGTAGACCGTTCCTTTCACATCCACATCCGTTAAAAAGACATCGCCTTCGCCAATTCCCTGCGTTAAGAACAAATCCTTATCGATAACAGTTTTGTTGATCTTTACTCCCGCTGTATTTACGACAGCATTTCCGGCTATTTTCAAATCCTCGTAGGTGCCGGCTGCATTAATGATTTCACCAGCAATTCGGTCAAGCAATGTGATGGCTTCTGCACGAGTAATCGGTTTTTTCGGCCGAATGGTTTGATCCGGATAACCCGTTATGTATCCTCCTTCCAGCAGCTGCTCCAACGGTACTTTTGCATAAGCTTGTACTTGATTATAATCCGTAAAGCTAGATAGCTGATTCCCATCTGCCGCAGCCTGCTTAAACAGTTCGGCTGTTATTTTCACAGCCTCCTGCCTCGTAAGTGGTGCGTCAGGCTTAAAGCTGCCATCCGGGTAACCGGCAATCACTCCAGCTTCCAACGCAGCAGCAACCTGCTTGCTGTACCATGCGTCAGCGGCTACATCTGTAAAGGTATTCGAGCCTTTAGCTTCAAACTGAAAGATCGCATGGACCAGCTTTGTAAATTCAGCTCTCGTTACTTGACGATCAGGCTGCAAGCTCCCATCCGGATATCCGCTAAGCATCCCCTTAGAAATCCATTTTTCCAACACTTTCTCGCCCCAATGCGCCGTTCCCTTCCCATCTGTAGCTGTCGCCGCACTGACAGCCGGCAAGCTGCTTGTGAGCATCATGAACACCAATATTATGGAGATAAACCGTTTATTCATGCTTCTCCTACATCCTTTCCGGATTATGAAATAAAATGATAACGCTTACTTGTCTTTTCAAGGAAACAGCCTGCCCCTTACAGCTAAATGATAAACTGCAACGTGACAGACTGTTTTCTCTATCTATTAAACTTTTACATGATGCCTCAGTTGAAAATAACTCCTTATTTTACGCTGTTGTACCAATCGTTAACTTCTTTTGTAATTTGTTCGCCGCCTGATTTTTTCCAGTTTTCAACCATCGTGTCGAACGAATCTACCGGTTGTTGCCCATATACGATTTTGCTGAACGTTTCATTAAGCAGCTTGTTCAGAAGCTCGTTTTTGCTTTGCATCGTTTCCGTCAAAGGACCCATGTAGTAGTTTTTCATACGGATCGAATTTTGGTCCATAACCACTTTCATCGCATCTGTATTCTCTTTTAGACGTGTATTAAACTCTTGTTTCTCGTATGGCGTTACCGGCTCTGCGCCGGCAGCAAGCTTAACATGCGTTTCTGCATAAAGAGTAGGAATACGAGCGCCTTCAAAAGTGAGCGTGTAGTAGAGCGGTGGTGCTGTTTGATCCTTCAAACCAGGGAATAGGTCTGGGTATTTTGCAATATCCGCAGTAATAGAGCCGTCTGGAAGTGTTGCATAATCATAACCTTCTGCGAAGCCCTTCTCGAACTCGCTGCCCGGCTGCGGGTTAGCCATATTATCGAAGAACCAGTTATAGTAGTGCAAAATAGCTTCAGGATTTTTAGCTTTTTTGTTTACGAATACATAACCGTTTGCTGGCGGGTTGCCGCCTGCGGAACCAATTTTGCCGTCTGGACCAGCAGGAATTGGATACGCTTTATATTTTGCGCCAGGAACGTTGTTCAGAAGATCTGGGAAAGGCCATGCTGGAAGCCAGTTTGGTCCAAAAATAATTCCCGCTTCGCCTTTCGTAAACAATTCCGAGCCCGTTGATTCATCAAGCAATGCTGAATCTTGTGAAATGTAGCCTTTGTCTAACCATTCTTTTAATTTTGTTAATGCATCTTTAGCTGCTGGATTGATCGAACCATGCGCCAAAGATCCATCCGCTGCTTGATTCCATTGACCAGGCATTGTGCCATAAGCACCAAACACGAAGCCGATATCAGTCATCCAGTTAGCGAAACCATTTTTGAAGCCCGTTGCAAGGCCAATTGTATCCGCTTTGCTGTCTCCGTCTGGATCATTCTTAACGAATGCTTCCATAACCGTTTCCATTTCTGCAAGCGTTGTTGGAGCCTTAAGGTTAAGCTTTGTCAGCCAATCCTCACGAATCCACATGACATGATCTGCATTGTAGGCATAATCAAGAATAGGCAAGGCCATTTTGTCAGCGCCCCGGCTAATTGGCAGCCAGATGGTTGGATCAAGATCAAGGCCTGCTTTGTAAGTATCATTCGCGTATTTGTCGACCAAATCGCCTACCGGCATAAATTGACCGGAGTCGATCAACATATTAACCGTTTCCATATCTCCGCGGTAAGTGACAACATCCGGCATTTCCTCACCTGATGACAGCATAAGGCGAAGCTTTGTTTTGTATGCATCATTCGTATTCGTTACAACCCAGTTGTATTTAATGTCAATGCCAAGTCTTTCTTTGATAAGACGAGTATGAACATTATCCTCAATGGACTCGCCTTCTTTGAAGATTGAACCATTTTGGTTAAGACCCCATACTGTCGTTAGCGTAATTGGTGTCGTATACTTGCCATCCGCAAAGCCTTCAGTGCTTCCTTCTTCAACCTTGGCTGGTTCGTTGCTCGCTTTGTTTGTTGCTGCCGGACTGTTAGTCCCCTTGTTCGTGTTGTTTCCAGAACAAGCTGCGATTGCGAGCATAAATGATAGTACCAATAAGACCGAAAGCGACTTCTTCATGCCTTTACCCCCGTAAGTTAATTTTTGTTATTATTAACGATATTTGTAATATCGCTTGTTACCAATATACAGCTCTCTTTACAGCTCCGAAAGACCATAATTTTGTTATTGATGCCTTTTTCTTGCACTATTCTTTGACAGCCCCCATGATGATGCCTTTCACGAAATATCGCTGTAAAAAGGGGTATACAAGCAGTATCGGCAATGTACCAATGAAGATTTGCGCGGATTTAACGGTACGCTGCGAGATATGCTTAAGCTCGTTGACATCGGGATTTATTTTATTAAAATCCTGCTGTACAATAATCGTTTGCAAGAAGGTTGCTAATGGATATTTTCTATAATCTGTAATATATAACAATCCATCAAACCATGAATTCCAATGTGTAACCATGGTAAACAATGAAATTGTAGCTAAAGCCGGCATTGAAATGGGTAAAAATATACTCCAAAGCGTTCGGAACTGTCCTGCTCCATCCATGAGCGAAGCTTCCTCCAGCTCCTTTGGTACTGCCCGGAAAAAGTTCATTAGAAGCACCATATTAAATACGTTGATCGCCCCTGGCAGAACAAGCGCCCAAATCGAGTTCATTAAATCCAAGTTGCGAATAAGCATGTACGAAGGAACAATACCACCACTGAATAACATCGTAAAGAGAAAATACCACGTATAGACCGAACGGCTCTTAAATGTCCGTCCATCTTTGGATAATGCATAACCTGCTAGAATCATCAAAGTCATGCCGACGAGCGTGCCGAGTGCCGTACGCTTAAAACCTACAAAAAGAGCATTGTGAAAATTATCGTTATTCAGCGTTTTGGAATAGGCTTCAAAGTTGAAGCCGATCGGCCATAGCTTGACCAGATTCGCGTTGGCTGGCGAGCTGGCGCTTAAGCTTACAGCTAAAATATGAACGAGCGGAATAATACAAGAAATACAAATGATCGCGAGCAAAATATAGTTAAATACTGAAAAAGCTTTATAACCTGTTGTTTTGTGATACATACTTTTTCTCGCCCCTCTCTTTCCTAGAAAATTCGATAACCTGCATATTTGTATGCCATTCGGTAAGAGAAGACGATCATGATCAAACCGATTAGAGATTTAAACAAACCAACAGCTGTTCCAAAGCTGTATTGACCATTCAATATCGCTGTCCGATAGACGAACGTATCGATAATGTCTCCCTTATCGTATACAAGCGAATTGTATAGATTGAAAATTTGATCGAAGCCCCCGTTCAAAATATTGCCGAGGGACAACGTGCCTACGACAACCGCGATTGGAATCATCGACGGAACCGTGATGTGCAGCGTCTGCTTCCAGCGCGTGGCGCCATCCACCTCAGCCGCTTCGTACAATGAAGGATTTACACCCGCCAGTGCCGCAAGAAACACGATGGTGTTAAAACCGAAGTTTTGCCAAATATCGCTTACGATAACGGTAAAACGGAACCAATCCCCGTTGCCAAGCCAAAATACGGAATCTATGCCGAGACTGTTGAGCGTCTGATTCACGATTCCTTTACTGCCCAGCATGTCAGTAAGGATCGCACCTAAAATTACCCATGATATAAAATGCGGCAAGTACACCAAAGTTTGTACCACTCGCTTAAACAGCATTTTTCGAACCTCATTAAGCAGAATCGCGAACGTGAACGGCACGATTAAGCCAAAAACGATCTTTAAGCCCGAAATGATTAACGTGTTCCAAATGACCTGTTTGCTATCTGGATACTCAAACATAAAGCGGAAGTGCTCCAGTCCAACAAGCTTCGAATGAAACATGCCGTTATAAGGTTTAAAATCCTGAAAGGCCATAATTAGCCCGCTCATTGGTACATAAGCAAATATAAAGGTAACAATAGCCGCCGGAAGCAGCATGAGATGCAAGGGCCAAGTACGGCTAAATAGTTCTCTCGCTCTTTTATCCTTTTGTTGTCTTTGTTTTTTTTCTTGCTGCAGCGGTTTGTTTAGCGCACTTTCCACTGTTCTGCCCCTTTCCAAACAAAATTTGATTTGAGTTTTTTCATCTCTCCTGTATGATTAATTTTACCAGCAGTCTCTCCTGTTCTATAGACCACGATCTTTGGAAGCATGCCATTTTGTTTACTTATGTATCATTATTTTCATAAAAAGAGAGGACTCCAGCATGCGTTTAAGAGAAAACACATTTGCCAAAATGATTACATTGATCGTCCTTTTGCTTATCCCGATCATTATTTTGTATACGCTTTCTATACGAACAAGCATCGGAGTTATCACGGAAGAAATGAAATCGTTGAAGCAGAAGGACATTACATTTCTAGCGAGCGAGGTTGATAAAAGCGTAACAACGCTATCGACGCTTGGCTTTCTGCTCAGCGAAGATATCCATATCCAGCAGCTGCAAAATTTACATTTAATTGAAAGCACATACCAGCGAAACGATGAGAAGCTGCGCATTCTCGAGAGGCTTCGCCTGCTCAATGTCGCACAGCGCTGGGATACGCAATACAGCATTACAGCGCCGGCAAGCAAGCAGCTCGTCTCAACAAATACGTATCTCTCGTATGATCTCGAATCGATCAAAAAAATATTGACCCCGACCTGGAAGTACGAGGAAATGACGATTCAAAACATAAAGCAAAATCGTTTCGTACGCCATATCGTCAAGCCAAAAAGCAAAATCACCGATATCGAGAAAGCCGGTATTATCGTTGAGATTTCTTTTCCAGAGGAGCATCTCATTAAAGATTTGGATACTTTCAAGCTGGCAGGCAAAGGCGATCCGTTTCTTGTCCATTCCGATGGGCGCATGATAAAAAATAAAACGGCTGATAAAGAAATGACCAAGAGCATTCAAGCGCTGCTCAAAAAAATGACCGTCCCAGAAGCGTCCAATCAAATTATGACGATAAATGGGGATGATTTTCTCGTCACCTCTGCGCATGTAAAAACGTTGGATTGGTATTTGATTGACTACGTACCGCTCGCAAATGTTTTGAAACCAATCGTCAAAAGCCAAAATTTATTTTACGGCTCCGTCGGTTTGCTGCTCATTATGAGCTTGCTCGCAGGTTATTTGCTTTATCGAAATGTACAGCGCCCAATCGGTTTGCTTATTCGGAGTGTGAAACGGCTGCAGGAAGGCAACTATTCCGCAAGAATAACGGTAAACCCCAAAAATGAATTTACTTATTTATTTCAAAGATTTAACGATATGGCTGCGAATACGGAACAGCTCATTCAGAAGGTTTATGTGGAGGAGCTTCGCAGGCGTGAAGCTAATGTAAAGCAGTTGCAATCCCAGATTAATCCGCATTTTTTATACAATTGTTTCGCGCTCATACGCAGCCTTGCTAGGCTGGATAAGAAGGAATCTGTCATGCGGCTTGCCATGCACTTGTCTACCTATTATCGCTATACGACACGGGTCGAGAAGCTGACCGCAACGCTGAGGGAAGAGCTGCAGCTTGTTGAGAGCTATCTGGAAATTCAACAATTTCATATCCAGCACCTGTCCTATCGCATCGAGGTGCCTGATTCGATGCTTGGTGCTCAGATTCCGCGTCTGCTCCTGCAGCCTGTCGTTGAAAACGCGGTGCTGCACGGGATTGAACGATTTGACGGTGATGGGCTCATCACCATTTCAGGTGTTAGCAATGATCGCTATCATACGATTATTGTGGAAGATAACGGGATGGGGATGACGGACGAAGCCCTTCGAAAGCTTGAGAAAAAAATTATCAATCCGCCTGATGATACGAGCGGCTGCGCGCTGTGGAATGTTAGGCAGCGGATGCTGTTCCAATTTGGATCTGAGGCTTCAATCAGCTTCCGAATTCGCGAAGAAGGCGGCGTTGCTGTGTACCTGTCTTGGCCGCATGAAAACTATGCCAACTAGGCGTGTCTGAAAACCCGTTCAGTGGCACCTTTCACCGCCTTTTCGCCCCCTGCTTCGTTCCGTTTGCTTGAAGTACCCCCGGTACGCCTTCACAAACGCGCCTTGCATGGAACGAAAATTCGGCAAAATTTGCTCTCCTCAGAACTCTCAGACACGCCTTAGATGAATGAATAGGAGCTGTTCACCATGTATCAACTTTTAATTGTCGATGACCAGCCTGATCTCGTAGAGGATTTAGCCAGTAATTTGCCATGGAGCTCAGTTGGCATTGATTCCGTCTACCTTGCACACTCTGGGCGGGAAGCGCTTGATATTATGCAGGCTACGCCTATTGATATCGTCATTACAGATATTCACATGCCCGGCCTCTCCGGCCTTGATTTAATCGAGCTAATCAAAGCTTCTTGGAGCAATGTGAAATGTATTTTATTGTCCGGCTATAATGATTTTGAGTATGCACAAAAAGCGCTTCAGTTCCAAGCAAGCGACTATTTGCTGAAGCCTGCTGAAGACGAAGAGCTGCTGCAAGCTGTTCGGAAAGCCGCTTCCCAGCTGGAAGAACATTGGAAGGAGGTCAGCTCGCATCAAAGCGCGCTAACCTCTTTGAAAGAAAATGTCCCTATTTTACGAAATCATCTTCTGCTCTCTCTTCTGAAGGGACAGGCCTACAGCGACGAAAAATTAAAAGAAAAGCTCGACATTCTGAACCTAACTTTTCATCCAAAAGAGCCATATTGTATGATGCTTATGCGAATGGAGGACTACTTCTATGAGCAAAGCGAACGTGACAGCTCGCTGCTTGAATACGCCGTGTGCAACATCGCGGAGGAAATATTTACAGAGGAATATAGGTTATGGCATACGAAGGACGAGCATGGCTACTTTGTATTTCTCATTATGGGCAAAGAAAATCAGCGCCAAGAACAAGCTTCCATGCTGCATCTCATTGAGCAAAAAGCAGCACAGCTTCAGCATTATGTGAAATTGTATTTAAAGGGGACCGTATCGTTAGTCATTACGAAGCAGGATGTATTTCCGCATGAGCTGCGCGAAACCTATGATTTCTCGCTTATCAACTTTAGACAGCGCATTGGCAGTGAACGCGGATTTCTCCTCACACTGACAGAGGAATCACAGCAAGGAGAAGCAAATTCTCTCTCTCATTTATACAATCCGCCGCTGCTTATTCATTTGCTTGAGGCAGGACAATGGGACGCGATCGAGGAGAAACTAAATCTTGCCTTTGAGGAGCTGGAGCTTAAATGGGGCGAGTCGCATGAGCATATTTTGGAAACCTATTTCATGATTGCAAGCTCGTTAAGTTTCTCCATTCATAAAAACAAGCTGTGGATGTCCGACATTATGGGATCTGAGTTCAATCAACTGCTTAGCGGTCCCCACTTTCATACGATTAAACAGCTTCGCACTTGGACGTCTGGCATACTTGATAACTATAGAAGCCATATGACTAGCAAAGTACAGCATTCTCGTTCCAGTACGATTCAGAAGGTTCAAGAATATGTTTCAAGCCATTTAGAAGACGCTTCACTGCAATCGATTGCTTCCCATGTTTTTCTGAATCCGTCCTACTTGTCAAAAATATATAAGCTGGAAACCGGCGAAGGCATAAGCGACTACTTATCCAGATTAAAAATGGAAACGGCAGCCCATATGCTTCGCACGACAACAGACAAAATTTACGAGATAGCAGCTAAAGTCGGTTATTTGAAAACGAGTTATTTCATAAAGGTGTTCAAAGATCGATACGGTATTACCCCGCAAGAATTCCGTGATCGTTAAGCGGTGATCGCAAAATAATTATAAATGCCATCTTTTTCAGTAGAAGAGATTCGAGCTTGACGCTCCAAATATACCAAATGCGCAAGTGTCTCCGACATTGCAAATCTCAGCTGATGCGCATTCCCGTTCAGACGATTGCCGAATAGAGCCTCGCACATGCCATAGGCGGTGCGGGGCTCTTCTTCGAGCATCCGAACCATTTTGTCTAGCCTCCGTATATGATGCTGCTGCAGCTCCAATATCCTGCCATGGAAATCGGCAAAAGGATCCCGATGTCCTGGAAAAGCCAATTGAACCTCATAATGAGCAAGCTCCTGCAAGCTGCCTAGAAATACTTCCAATGGATCGCCATCCTCACCAGGCACTATGCTCACATTCGGGGTAATATGGGGCATCACCTGATCTCCGCATACCATCCATTTGCGTTCTTTCTGATAGAAACATAGCTGACCATTTGCATGACCAGGCGCGTCAATTAGAAGCCAGCTCATTCCGCCAATTATGATTTGATCTCCCGCTTCGATATAAGTTACCTTCGGCTGAGGGGATACCATCTCCACAAAGGTTTCAAGATTTTGCGCAATAGCCTCTCTCTGTTGAATCGGCATACCGTGCTTCGCATATAGAGTCTGGAGCTGCTCGCCGAACTCGCTTTTTTCTCCCCACAGCCTAATCGCATAGTCATGTGCCCTGCGTGAAATAAAAACGGGCGCCCCGCTTCTCTCTTGCACATAACCAGCGAGTCCATAATGATCGGGATGCTGATGCGTCAAAATGATTCTTGTAACATTGCGCCACTCCAAGTTATGATGCTGCAAGACTTTATCCCATACTTGAATGGCTTCGTCCGTTCGCAGTCCCGGATCAATGAGCGTATATCCCTGTTCTTCGGGTATAAGATAGCTATTAACCCACTTGAGGGAAAAGGGAACCGGGACCTTTACCTGCAGCCATCCTTCCTGCCACGAAACCGTATGTAAAAACTCCTGTTCATTTGTAGACGGCCTGCTGCTTGAATCCTTGTTTTCAAATATCATTTTTTAGCTCTCCCTGTCATAATCATTCGCGGAGAAGCCTCTTGATCGTATTTCGAACCATCGTAATTGCCGTACAGCTTGTCTATTCTAAGACTGCAAGCATCTAGATTGTTTTCGAACCAGTCTAGATTGTACAGCCTTACCTGTTCTAAATACTGTCTTGGCTTCTCTTCTTTGTCCGGATTGAAGATTGAAATGCCCTTCTGCACCCAACCATTTGCAATGGATCTTGCCTCTTGTATAAGCAGACCTGTCTCCTCATCGATACGTTCCGATCGGGGCACTAAGGTTTGCGCCACATAAATAGGATTAAGGAAATCGATTAAAAAACAACCGTCTAAACGCAGCACTCTCCGAATATGCCGAAGCACGCTCACATTGTCTTCCTCTGCTGTGAAATAGCCAAATGAGGTAAATAAATTGACAGTAGCATCAAAACGCTCCGCCTCAAACGGCAGCTCTCGCATATCCCCTTTAACCCATTCAACAAGTCCATCTTCATCATGACGTTGAGCTTCATCAAGCAATGTAGTCGATAAATCCATTCCTGTAACGGTGTAGCCAAGGTTTGCTAAAGCGAGTGAATGCCTTCCCATTCCACAGCCTATATCAAGTACATGAGAACCTTCCGCCAGCTCTAGCCAAGCGATCATTTTGGATGCTTCTTTATTTGCATTTTCCCAATCGCGATGTTTATAGACAAGCATATAATCGGAGCCGAAGCTCTGTTCGTACCATGGTTTCATATTAATGCTCTCCTTCATCATGGTCATGCGAATTGCTTGCGAATGATGATCACTTAATTGTACTTGAATTCCAACATGCTGGCAAAATCGAATCAAATAAGCATAGTTTTCAAATTATACGTGCAAACTATGGAAGCTTATCCAGATCTTTTTGCAACTCAGCATCATTTGAAGGGGGAACCGGCATGAATGAACGTATTCGTTTATTATTTGCAGAAGCAGTCGACATCAAATTGGAAAATTTGAAAAATAGCGAAATGAGTATTGAAGTCGCCTATATCGAACCGTTATGCGAAGAGAAAAAAATAAGTGATTTCATTATCGTCCCTTTTATAAAAGAGGAATATTCGTTTCAAGCTCAGCTGGATACAAATCCCGATTATGAAATACTGGAAGATGTCGCTATGTGGCAAAGTCTTCTTCTGCGCGGCCATGTCCTGATTCAAGCAAATGGAGTCGTCTATTCATTCAAAGCTGAACGGGTCATCTGTATTGAGAATTCACAAACACAAGTGGAAAGTGCTATTCAGGGCCCTCAGATCGCATTAAGTGAAAATATAAATATATCACTCAATCTGATCCGCGGCATGTACCCTTCCCCCGATCTTTCGGTAGAAGAGCATACAATTGGAACATTGTCCCAAACACCCGTGTTCGCCTTATTTGATCAGAGACGTGTAGATCCTACCGTACTTGATAATGTACGTACAAAGTTAACAACGATTAACGTGGAAATGCTTCAATCCGCTGGTGAGCTTGAGAAGCTGTTAGTCGGCAATCGCAAGCATTTGTTTCCAACTATTCTTATTACAGAGCGTCCTGACCGCATTACCAGTGCGATTTCCAAAGGGAAAATAATCATTCTCGTAAAGGGAAACATGTTCGCTCTTATTTTGCCGTCAACTTTTTTTGATTTCATGCACGCAGTAGAGGATGATTACGACTCCTATTGGATGACTCGTTTTCTAATCTTCCTTCGTTACACATCAACTTTGCTCACAATCACTTTGCCTGCTCTCTATATTTCCGTTGTCTCCTATAATCCAGAGTTGTTTCGCGTGCAGCTTGCTTTCTCCATTGCAGGCAGCCGTTCTGCTGTTCCTTATCCATCGTTCATAGAAGTTTTTATTATGCTCTTTATGATCGAAACACTAATCGAGGCGAGCATTCGCTTGCCCAGGTACATCGGCTCCACGGCTACAACCGTTGGAGGACTTATTCTTGGACAAGCCGCTCAGCAAGCCGGTCTCGTAAGCAGCATTATGATTATCGTAACGTCAGTCGTAGCTATTTCGAATTTCGTTATTCCCGTCAATTCGCTGTCATTTGCTGTCCGTTTTTTAAAGTATCCGCTAATCGGAATCGCTATTTTCTTCGGCATCACTGGAGTAGCCGTTGGTTTGTTTATCTATATCACTTATTTATGCAGCCTAAGAAGCTTCGGCAAGCCATATATGCGTATTTTCGGAAAACTAAGGCCGTTAGAAGGCGATGTGGGGCAGGTGAAGATTGAATGAACCGTTATTTCTATTACAACTTTATACTCGTCAGTTTCATTAATCTATTGCTTTATGTTCCTCATATCCTTATTCAATATCGCTATACCGGAGCGGTATCTTCTATAGTGGTAGGTATAGTTATTGGCACGATACTCGTCTATATGTATACAAGCGCAATGGCTCGTTATCCCGGTAAGGGATTGCCTGAGATACTAAAGCTGCATTCCCCGCAGTGGCTGGTTACGATCTCTATGTTATTTTTTTCAATTATGTGGTGGTTTGCAACGACTATCGTTGTGGTTGCCTACGCCATTCTTATTAATCGTTTTTTCAATCCGGATGCGGATGCGAATGTTATTCTAGCCATGCTCGTCATTGCATGCGGTTATGCTGCCACACGTTCAACCCTCTCTGTCATGTTCATCATTGAAATCGGCATGATCGTCAATGCTCCAATCATTATCTTTATATTGTTTAAAGCCGTACGAAGCAATCAGCTTAATTGGGATGCGATTCATGTCGTAGCCAACTACATAACGGAAATGCCTACATTGACCTGCATTGCAGCCTCTACTTTCATTTTTACCGGTTATATCAATCTTTCATTGTTCAATCGGCTATTTCCGCCAAATTTCCGTTTTAAATTCCGCTTAATTTATCCGATAGCCGGCGCCGTTATATTATTGATTACATTTTTTGTACCCATTGGTTTTCATGGAACGGAAGGCGTAAACCAATACATTTACATCTGGAGCCAGACCGCTGATTCCCTGCTTATGCAATATGGTTTTATTGAACGTGTGTTGTTTCTTTTTCTAATCGTTTTTTTGAACCTGACTCTCGTTTATACGATGTCTGGCTGGCATCAAGCGATGGAGTTTGTGAAATCTTGTTTTCCCAGCTATAAACCGGAGTTTGATAGTCTCAAAACGCCGATGTCCAACTATGTCATCATCGGTATTTTTGCTTTGCTCTCCATCCTATATCTCATGCTGACAAACGAAAAGATGAACATGCTCATTACTACCTATTGGCTCATTGTCCGATTTTTCGTTGAGATATTAATCGTCGTTTGGGTGTTTGCGCTTAGCAAAAGGAGGTCTAAATCCATATGAGCATCACCCTTCGAGTCTTTTTGTTAATCCTCTCTCTTGGTTTGCTTGGCGGCTGCGGGTTCAAGGATATCGACAAACGATTCTTTGTGGTCGCTCTTGGCATAGATGCATCAGATAATGAGAAAAAACCTTATCGTCTTTCCCTGCTGCTTGCTGTTCCGTCTCCAAAAATCGAGCCTGGCGCATCGAAAACGCAGATCGAGACCATTGATACACAAACCGTCGCAGAAGGCATTCGAATGTTAAAATCCTACGTCGACAAGGAGCTGGATTTCGGACATTGCAAAGTGTTTCTCGTTGGTGAGAAGATCGCCCGTCAAGACTATACGGAGATATTGCAATGGATGTCGCGGAGAAGAGATATCCAAAGTGTCGCCGATATTGCTATCGGGAAACCGGATGCGGAATCACTGCTGAAAATAAAGCCTGTGTCAGAGCGTTACCCGGGCAACACGCTTTTTTTAAGCTTTGGAGCTGACGGAACCGAGTCTTCCTACACTTACGTAGAAACTTTATCAGACTTCGCAAGGCGTGCTTCCGAGGAAGGTCTCGATCCGCTGATGCCTGTTATTACAAAGGATGGTAAAAAGAGCTTCGTCATCAACCGAACAGCGCTGCTGGACAAAACAAAGGTCAAGCTTATATTGTCTCCAGCTGAATCGCAGCTTTATAATCAGCTCGCGGAAGATTTCACCAAATCTTCGATGCATGGCATGTTTGAAGGCTTGGATTTAGTCGTTGCGATTACGGATATGCACTCAAGCTTCCGACTCGGCAAGCAAAACGGCCAAGACACGATTACGCTGGATGTAAAGATCAAGGTCGTATTTGAGGAGGCGCCAAAAGGCATATATGAAGATCAGTGGCAGCCCATTGAGCAAAATTTAAATAAGGAATATGCAAAATCATGCCTTGCACTTCTCCAAAAAATCCAGAAAGCAAATGTAGACCCTATAGGTTTCGGACTGCGCTATCGGGCTACCCACCCTGGTAAGGAGGCTTGGCAGAAGTGGCAGTCCATCTACCCTAACGTTAAATTTATCGTAAATGCCAATATAAAAATTGAAGGTACAGGTATTATCAAATAGGGTTAGCACCGCAAACAAAAGAGGTGAGCCAGAAGCTTGTTGCTTCTGGCTCACCTCGAATGATATTTAACTATTATTTTAGGATCAATCGGTTTGTTTGACGCAGCTCATTAATCGTACCAACGCCAATACCAAACATCGCCGTACGCATTTCAAACTCAATGCGTTCGAATTGCTGCAGCAATTGCTCCTGCGAAATTTCCTTGCTGCTGCTAGCCGCTTGCGGCAGCAATACGCGTCCAAAGCCAGCAAGATTTGCGCCTAGCGCAATTGCTTTCGCAGCATCAACACCCGTACGCAAACCTCCGCTTGCAATAATATTAGCCTCGGGAAGCGCAGCGCGAATTTCTGTCACACTCTCAGCAGTCGGTATGCCCCAATCCGCGAATGCTTCAGCAGCTTGCCTTCTTAGATCATCGGTGGAGCGAAACTTCTCGACTTGGCTCCATGAAGTTCCACCCGCACCAGCAGCATCAATAAAGGAAACGCCTGCACCCACAAGCGCTGCTGCCGTTTCCGCATCAATGCCCCAGCCCACTTCTTTTACTCCAACCGGCACATTAAGCGACCTGCAAACCTGCTCAATCGAAACCAATAAATTGCGGAAATCGGTATCCCCTTCGGGTTGAAACACCTCTTGCATGCTGTTGAGATGCAGGACTAACGCATCCGCTTCAGCAATGTCTACAGCTCTGCGGCATGATTCTACACCAAAACCATAATTCAACTGAACCGCACCAATGTTAGCAATAACAGGTACGGTAGGCGCATCTTTCCGTATGGAGAACGAAGCTGCGAGCTGTTCGTTTTCTATTGCGGCGCGCATGGAGCCTAGCCCAATCGCCCAGCCCCTCGTTTCTGCCACAACCGCCAATCGACGATTAATAGCCCCTGCTTCATCCGTTCCTCCAGTCATGGAGCTAACGAGCAGTGGGGCTCCAAGCTTTTTGCCGAACCAATCTGTATTTAGGCTTACTTCAGCGAAGGAAAGCTCAGGCAGTGCATTATGCTTAAAACGGTACCGCCCCAAGCCCGTTTCAATGCCAACGCTGTTTACTTGCTCCTGCAAGCAAATACGTATATGTTCTCCTTTACGCTTTGCAGTTGCTGCTTGCTGATCTACTGACATGCTTGTTCCTCCCAAGCTTAAACGGCCAACGCCTTTTATAGCAGCGCCGCTCACGTTTCGCTTCTCTATCTTCTATTCCTGCGTTTACAACTTGTGAATTTCCTCATCAATAAGCTGAACATATATGTATCCATTAGGTCTGCTTGCACTTTACACTTCATAACTTTTTCAGCGTAGTAACTATGTACTAGTTTAGCACATTTTTTTGATTCACGCTCTCAACTCCACGACATTGACACATAAGCTGATCCATCCATTCTGATGCATGCGCTCTGGCGTCTAGAATAGTTCTTCTAATAAATGTGGCATTATAAAGAGACTAACCCCAATCCTAAAAATATGAGCCTGACCGATGAGTTAGAAGCGACGGCTAGTTCAGTAGACAAATGATTTTTACAATCATTTATTTGAATTTTACAATCATTTTATCTTGTTAAACCGTCGAAATTCATATAAAATATAACTAACAAAAGCCTTATAGGGGGACTAAACATGGAAATGATTATATTTGATACACAACAGGAATTAGATGCTTATGCTGCGGAATTATTTGTAGGTATCGTAAAAGAGAAACCAGATGCCGTACTAGGCCTTGCAACAGGATCGACACCCATCGGAATTTATGACAAAATAGTAGAACTGCATAAACAAAACAACGTTAGCTTTAAAGATGTGACAACGTTCAATTTGGATGAATATGTCGGAATCAAGCCTGATAACGACCAAAGCTACGCTTACTACATGAAGCAGCATCTATTCTCGCACATCGATATTCCCGAGAACCAAATCCATTTGCCAAATGGCATGGCTTCGGATGTTGAGCTGGAATCGAATGCTTACGATGCAATGCTAGAAGCAAGACCAGTAGATATTCAATTGCTTGGTCTAGGCCACAACGGTCATATTGGATTCAATGAGCCTGATGTTAATCTTTCTGGCGGCACTCACGTTGTTAAATTAAAAGAGGAAACGCGTGAAGCAAATGCTCGTTTCTTCGATTCTATGGATGAAGTACCTGAGTATGCAATTACGATGGGTGTTGGCTCTATTTTGAAAGCTAATACGATCGTGCTGGCTGTTCGTGGTGCTGACAAAGCAGAAATTGTAAAAGAAGCATTGACTGGTCCAATTACGACTAACGTACCGGCTTCATTGCTGCAAACTCATGCGCGCGTCATTGTTCTACTAGACCGCGAGGCGGGAAGGATGTTAAGTTAAATGACCCTAAACTCTGCAAACTGGTTCATCCACAACGTAAATATCGTGCTTGAAGATGGGATAGTTAACGGCAGTGTTTTTGTACAAGATGGGAAGATTGCAAAAATTGTTGCCCAAGATGATAACAAGGCAGCAAACGAGGCTTCAGATGCACAATTGTCTATCGACGGAAAGGGAGGCTGGCTGCTTCCTGGTTTTATTGATGTGCATGTTCACGGTGGATTTGGTGCAGATTTTATGGATGCCAGCCGTGAAAGCTTCGACACCATTACTAAATTCCATGCCTCACAAGGTACGACAGGCATGCTTGCTACAACGATGACTGCCCCTAAGGAAGCAATTGAAGACGTATTGCATGCCGTTGCAGATTACCGCAGCAGTGAAATGCCTTACGCAGCCTTGTATGGCGTACATTTGGAGGGCCCGTTCATAAGCGAGGCATGGCCAGGCGCTCAAAACCCAGCTTATATTAAAACACCTCAGCTGGAATGGATGAAGCAATGGCATGCCAAGTGGCCCGATCTTCTCCGTCAGCTTACACTGGCTCCTGAGAAAAGCGGTGCGATTGAGACCATCGCTTGGCTTGCTGAGCAAGGGATCGTCACAGCCTGCGGGCATACGGATGCTGTCTATGATGAAGTGATCTCTGCTGCTGATGCTGGCCTTACGCAGGCTGTTCATACCTATAATGCAATGCGTGGTCTGCATCACCGTGAGCCCGGAACGCTAGGAGCTGTATTGACCGATGACCGCATTGTGGCCGAGCTCATAGCCGATGGTATTCACGTCCATCCAGCTGCAATTCGATTGGTGCTCGCTGCTAAACCTTCAGATAAGGTTATACTGATCACAGATGCGATGGCAGCAGCAGGCATGCCCGAAGGCGAATATAGTCTCGGAGGCTTAGCCGTCATCGTAAAAAACGGCGAAGCAAGATTAAAAGATGGCAACGCCCTAGCAGGCAGCTGTTTAACGATGATTGGTGCCGTACGCTTTATCCATGAGCATACCAACCTATCGCTTTCTGAAATTAGTCGGTTGGCTAGCGGCAATGCAGCAAAACAGCTTGGCATCAACGACCGTACCGGTACAATTACGAGCGGCAAACAAGCTGATCTTGTATGGATTAACTCGCAAATGCAGGTTCAACAGACTTGGGCGCAAGGCCGTTCCATATACGAAGCTAAACAAGCGTAAAAAAAGCAAGAGGTTCCGTGCTCAAAGGTTAGATAACCTTTGAGCAGGGAACCTCTTTTTATTATTTGTTAATCTGTCACGTATACGGAAATACCGTGCAGCTTCATTTCAGCTGCAAGCTCTTCGGTGAGCGGAACATCCGTAATGACGCCTTTCAGCTCGGATAAGGATGCAATGGAAAATAACGAGGTGCGATCTGTCTTCGTATGATCGAATACGGCATATGCCGCTTGTGAACGCTTAATGAGTGCTTTAGCAATTTGCGCTTCTTGCTCGGAGTAGGTCGTGATGCCGCCAGCAGCAGATATACCATCAACACCGATAAACATCTTTCCGATATGCAAATGAGCGACCATCCCCTCGCCTAGAGGGCCGCACAGCTCAAAGCTGTTATGGCGCATAATGCCGCCGGTAACAACAACCTGAATATCGCTGCCTGCCAGCTCCATTGCGATATTAACCGCATTGGTCACTACCGTAATGCCCCGCCTCGATTTGATCATCTTTGCAATAAGGAAATTTGTTGTACCGCCAGAGAGACCAATCACATCGCCTTCCAAAATTAAAGAAGCAGCTAATTCCGCGATATGCTCTTTCTCCAGTATCGACAAACCTTCCTTCTCCGCAAAAGGCAAATCCCTTACTGAATTCATTCCATCGTACATCGCACCGCCAATTGTCCGAATAACCGGATAATCAGCTTCCATTTGCTCAAGATCTCTTCGAGCCGTCGCTTCAGAGCAGCCGAAGCGCTCAACCATTTCCAAAATCGTCACCCTGCCCTGCTGCTTCAAAAGCTGCAGAATAGCTTCACGGCGACGCTGACCCTTGTTACCGATCAATTCAGCCATTGTCAGCGCTCCACCCAAGCCTTGGCGGACATCCGCTGTTGGACGACACTCCATTCCGGCAAAGCTTCCCAGTCGCCACGCATTTGAACGACTAATGATCCATTAATACTTGCTAGGCGTACTGCTTCTACAGGGGATAAGCCCTTCATAATTCCTGCCAAGAAACCAGCGCAAAAGCCGTCACCTGCGCCTACAGTATCAACAACCTGCTCAGCCGGATAAAAAGGCAAGCTTTCTTCCTGCCCATTGTTTAGAACAATCGTCGTGTCGCCTCTGCCTTTAATGATCGACACCGCTTTTAATTGATTCAGCTGGCCTTTAATATGCTCATAATCGTCTGTTTCGTACAATAGCTTAAGCTCGTCCCATCCTGGCAAAAAGTAATCCGCATCTGCTGCAAGCGGCAGCAGTGCTGCACGAGCTTCTTCGATTGACCACAGCTTAAGCCGCAGGTTCGGGTCAAAGCTGACAAGCACCCCAGCTTCCTTCGCAATGTCGATAGCGCGGCGAACCGTCTTGCGGCAATCCTCGCTAAGCGCAGCTGTGATACCGGTTACATGAAGCAGTTTAGCACCGCGAATATAATTCTCGTCAAGATGCTCAGGCAGCATCCGACTAGCTGCCGAATGCTTTCTGAAATAATGAACGGCTGTTCTACCTGCTACATGCTCACGAAACATCATGCCCGTAGGAGCTTCCGAGCTAAGCTGCGCACGAGATACGTCTACACCCTCGCCCCGCAGCGTCTTCAAAATAATTTTGCCAAACGGATCGTCGCCGAGAGCGCCAAACCATCCAACAGAGGAGCCTAGACGTGCAAGTCCTATTGCGACATTGCTTTCCGCTCCGCCAAAGCTTTGTTCCAGCGTAGCGGCGCGTTCGATTGACTTATGCTCCTCTGGCATAAATAAAGCCATTGATTCGCCAAACGTAACAATTTGCGGCGATGATTCTAACACGTAAAAATCCCCCTATAGCGTTATATAATCGGCGTTATCCATTTTAGCTTTAGATCATCGGAAACTTCATGAAGTAGATAATAGCGATATATAGCACCAATACGATGATGCTCATCACGCGTGCTTTGTTAATGTGTGCAGTTGCGCTTTTGCCTTCTTGAATGGAAGCTACTACAAGCTTAAGCGGCTTGGAAATAATTCCGCCTAGTGCCGCAATTGCCAGGAACAGCAAAATAATAATGACCATCCATGCCACCTTGTAATCCGCTTGCGACATCAAATATCCACCTGTTAGCAGCTGCAAAACTAGAAAATATTGCGCAATTCGGTTTGCCGAACGCAGGCCGTCAGCTAATCCGCCTTGTCCAACTCCGGCAAGCTTAGTAGCTCTACCCAGCATGATTGGAAGAACGATATAGAAGCCCATACCTACTGCTCCAATCACGTGCAAAAATAACATTACTTTAAACATTTTAACTCCTCCTGTTTTGGTAAACGTAATCATCCATTCATTGATTCGCAATTGCCAAAATTAATTCTATAAATAGTTTATCAGAAACGAGATTTTTTTCAAATGACTATGCTCCTGAACCGAGGTTTTATACCCTTTTTTGTTGAATTAGCTCCGAAATCGTTCCCTAAATTTTCACACTTTAATTAGAAAGCTCATTTTAATCGATTTTCGGTTGGCTTTAAGCTTTAAAGCCGTATTTACTCATAACCCCATGAATTGCAAAATAAGTAACTTCCTCAGGCAAAGCATCCTTTATGGGACGCAGCTTATCGATTCCTTGCTCGCCAATCGCATGGACGATCAATTGCTCATATTCTGCTGGAATGATTCTGCTCCAATCGATTTCTTCACCTTCATCTGCACACCGTATGATATGTCCTTCAACGGTTACTTTCGTTAATCCGCGTTCCTTCGCTATTTCATCCGGTTCCAGCCCACTTTGAAATAACTCGAGCGTAGCATAGTGGCTTGGCTGCTCATCATTCGTTGCTGCCTTCTTGACGACTTTCGGCTCTCTAGCCGCAGTTGTTATCATTCCTTCGGCTTGACCTTCGCCTCCGAATGAATGAATAATCGAGAGCAGATCTTCTCCATACTTCTCCGCCTTCGCAGCACCAATCCCCTTCACGCTAAGCAATTGATTCTCGTTTTGCGGACGAGCCATTGCGATTTCTCGCAGCGTTGCATCAAAGAACAACATAAATGGAGGCACACCCTCTGTAGCTGCCTTTTCTTTGCGCCATTGCTTGAGCGCATCGAATAGAGGTGAAGCAGCTGCTGAATCGGAAGAGGCTGCTTGCCGAACCGTTGCTCTAACTCTTTGCATAATTGGTTCGCGGCCTTCCAGTACCGGCAGTGCGCTCGCAGTTAGCGAGACGACTGGATATTGCCCTTCACTAAGCTTTAAGTATCCTTCAGCCACGAGCCAATAAAGCCAGTCCGCTATTTCTTTCTCGGGCAAATGCCGCATTAAACCATAGGTAGTCAAACGATCGAGCCCAAATTCAAGCAGCCGTTTATCACGTGATCCCTTTAGTACCTTAGCTGCCATCGTAACACCGAAACGCCCTCTCATTCGACCTACGCAGGAGAGCGCCATCTTCGCTTCCTCCGTCCGGTTAACCGGCTCGCTCTTATCGAGACAGCTGCTGCATTTCCCGCATGCCACAACATCCGTCTCTCCGAAATAATCAACGATAAACTGCTGCAAACAACGCTGTGTTCGACTATAGTTCATCATGGTATGGAGCTTAGATAGCTGAATCGATTTACGATCTGAATCCCCAGTGCCCTGTTCGATCAGAAAGCGTTGCACCTGCATATCAGCCGGTTCAAACAAGAGAATGCATTCGCTCTCCTCTCCATCACGGCCGGCACGGCCTGCTTCTTGGTAATAGGATTCAATATCGCTAGTCATTTGCCAATGCAGCACATAACGTACGTTTGGTTTATCAATGCCCATTCCAAAAGCGTTCGTTGCAACCATTACACGAATTTCATCGAATCGAAACTTCTCTTGCGTGTCAGCGCGCTCAGCATCCGACAACCCACCGTGGTATTTGCCTGCTTGAATGCCTCTGCGTGTTAATTGCTCATATACATTCTCGACTTCTTTTCTAGTTGCTGCATAGATAATGCCTGATTGATCCTTACGCCCTGATATGAAGCTCTCAAGAAACTTTTTCTTATCCACGCCTGTAACGACGGATAGAGACAAATTTGGTCTCGCAAATCCCGTTACAAAAATGCTAGGTTCACGCAGCTTGAGCATTTCTGAAATATCAAGCGCTACCTCGTTTGTAGCTGTAGCCGTAAACGCCGCAACGAGCGGTCGTTCCTTCATTCGAGCAATCCAGCCTGCCAGCTGACGATAGCTTGGACGGAAGTCATGCCCCCACTGTGATACGCAGTGAGCCTCGTCTATCGCAATGAGCGGTATAGTGAGCGTCTCAGATAACGATTGAAACATCGGCGCATCAAGCCGTTCAGGCGCAACATACAGCAGCTTGTATTCTCCCATCATCGCGTTTCGCATCACATCTCGATATTCAGCTGCTCCTAGCGAGCTGTTAAGAAACGCTGCAGATACCCCGACTCGCCTCAGCGCATCAACCTGATCCTTCATGAGCGAGATGAGCGGCGAAATTACAAGAGACGTTCCCGGCAAAAGCATGGATGGAATTTGATAACAAATCGATTTTCCGCCGCCGGTCGGCAAAATTGCTAGTGTATCGCGTCCATTCATAATCCCCGATATAATGTCTTCCTGTCCTTTACGGAAAGAGTCATAGCCATATACCTGTTTTAAGGCTTGTCTTGCTTGTTCGATCAACCTGTACCCCTCCCATAGTAAACCTTTTCTTTTGTACCTTGAAAATAAACAAGAGGACCCTGGCAGCATTCTGTCAGGGTCCTCCCAAACGCATTCATTTATAAAAGCAGCAATTGAGCTTGCTTGCTAGCCTGTTACTACTTGGATAACGTTGCGTACGGATTGAGCAGATTTATCAAGCGCAGCCTTCTCTTCAGCAGTCAAATCAAGCTCAAGCACCTTTTCAATGCCGTCACCGCCAATGATTGTTGGCACACCCATGAACAAGTTATTATAACCGTATTCGCCTTCAAGCAAAGCGATAACTGGAATAATTCGTTTTTTGTCTTTAAGGATGGCTTCTGTCATTTGAACCAGCGAAGCTGCAGGCGCATAATAAGCGCTGCCGTTGCCGAGCAGGTTTACGATTTCGCCGCCGCCAACGCGAGCGCGTTGTACGATTGCTTCAATTCGTTCGGCTGATATAAGCTTCTCGATTGGGATGCCGCCAACATTTGAGTAGCGAACGAGTGGGACCATATCGTCCCCATGCCCGCCAAGCACAAAGCCGCGAACATCTTCAACGGATACGTTAAGCTCTTGCGCAATAAATGTGCAATAACGAGCTGTATCAAGGACACCTGATTGACCGATTACACGGTTTTTAGGGAATCCAAGCGTTTGGAATGCTGCATAAGTCATCGCATCCACCGGGTTGCTTAAAATAATAACATAAGCGTTAGGACTAGTTTCTTTAATGTTTTCGCAAACGGATCTTACGATTCCAGCGTTCGTGCTAACAAGGTCGTCACGGCTCATACCTGGTTTACGAGCAATACCTGCAGTGATGATCACAACATCAGAATCTTTTGTATCTTCGTAGTTGGCAGTACCGATAATGTTTGCATCTACTCCAAGCACCGGTGTCGCTTCAAGCATATCAAGTGCTTTACCTTTAGTTGGGTTTTCAAGCGGTGCGATATCAACAAGAACAACATCGCCTAGTTCTTTTTGAGCTAGCATAAGTGCAGTAGTAGCGCCAGTGAAGCCAGCTCCTACTACAGTAATTTTTTTACGCTTAATCGCCATCTGGTGTAAACCTCCTGTAACTTTAGTTAAAGGGGAGACCCCTCTGACCCCCTGTTTTCACTTGGACGCCATTCCCCGTGCGAAAAGAAATAGAATAAAAGATGAGGGGGGCATCTGCCCCCCTGCTTTTTATAAAACTACATGTTTTTGATGATTTCGTCTGCGAATGCGGAACATTTTACTTCTGTTGCGCCTTCCATCAAGCGAGCGAAGTCATAAGTTACTGTTTTGTTGTTGATCGAAGCTTCCATACCTTTATAGATAAGGTCAGCCGCTTCTTGCCAGCCTAGGTGCTCAAGAAGCATTACACCGGAAAGGATTACGGAACCTGGGTTAACTACGTCAAGGTCAGCATATTTCGGAGCTGTACCGTGAGTAGCTTCGAAGATTGCGTGTCCAGTCAAGTAGTTGATGTTCGCGCCCGGAGCAATACCGATACCGCCAACTTGTGCTGCAAGAGCATCGGACAAGTAGTCGCCGTTCAAGTTCAATGTAGCGATAACATCAAAGTCAGTCGGACGAGTAAGTACTTGTTGCAATGCGATATCCGCAATTGCGTCTTTAACGATTAGCTTGCCAGCTGCTTCTGCATCTTTTTGTGCTTTGTTAGCTGCGTCAGTGCCTTCTGCTTCTTTAATGCGGTCGTATTGCCCCCATGTGAAAGTCTCGTTAGCGAATTCTTCTTCAGCCACTTCGTAGCCCCAGTTTTTGAACGCGCCTTCTGTGTATTTCATGATGTTGCCTTTGTGTACAAGTGTAACTGATTTTTTGCTGTGTTTGATTGCGTACTCGATCGCTGCGCGAACAAGACGTTTCGAACCTTCTTTCGATACTGGCTTAATGCCGATACCGGAAGTTTCTGGGAAGCGGATTTTGTTAGCTCCCATTTCGTTTTGCAAGAACTCGATTACTTTCTTCACTTCTGCAGAACCTTCTTGGTACTCGATGCCCGCATAGATATCTTCTGTATTTTCACGGAAAATAACCATGTCAACAAGCTCAGGACGTTTTACTGGGGAAGGTACACCCGTGAAGTAACGAACAGGACGCAAGCAAGTGTAAAGATCAAGTTCTTGACGAAGCGCAACGTTCAATGAACGAATGCCGCCGCCGATAGGCGTAGTCAATGGTCCTTTAATTGCAACGATATATTCACGGATTGCTGTCAAAGTATCAGCAGGCAGCCACTCGCCGTATGTGTTGAAAGCTTTTTCGCCGGCAAATACTTCGTACCAAGCGATTTTTTTCTCGCCGTTATAAGCTTTTTCTACCGCTGCATCAAGTGCGCGTTTCGAAGCTTTCCAAATGTCGCGACCAGTGCCGTCGCCTTCGATAAAAGGAATAATTGGGTTGTTAGGTACTTGAAGAACACCGTTGTCAATTGTAATTTGTTCGCCTTCAGTTGGAAGCGCGAATTTTTCGAACTTAGCCATGAATAAAATCCTCCTTAGAATTGTACCTGCTTTATAGCAAGTATAGATGAAATATGATGTCTTTTTTTAAAGAACAGAGAGTGTAGAGCTTATCCGCTCTCTCTATTGTAACTTAAATCACGAATTAACGCTGTTCAATCGGAATGTACTTCGCATTAACCGGACCAACATAGTCGGCACGCGGACGGATCAAGCGGTTATCTTGATATTGCTCAAGAATATGCGCGCTCCAACCAGATACCCGGCTGATTGCAAAAATAGGCGTGAACAAGTCGCGTGGAATTTCAAGCGTTGTATATACAGACGCTGAGTAGAAGTCCACGTTAGGCTTCAAGCCTTTTTGTCCAGTTACGAGCTCTTCAATTTTAACAGACATTTCGTAAAGCTCCATGTTGCCTGTCAGCTTGCCAAGCTCGCGGGACATTTTTTGCAGATGCTTCGCGCGAGGATCGCCGTTTTTGTATACGCGGTGACCAAAGCCCATAATTTTCACTTTGTTTGCAAGCGCGTTGTTAATAAAGCTTTCAACGTTAGCAGTAGAACCGATTTCTTCAAGCATAACCATTACAGCTTCGTTTGCACCGCCATGAAGAGGGCCTTTCAAAGCACCAATCGCTGACGTTACGCCCGAATAAATGTCCGACAACGTTGCTACGGTTACACGAGCAGCAAATGTCGACGCATTCAACTCGTGGTCAGCATGAAGAACGAGCGCTTGATCAAGTGCTTTAACAGCAACTTCAGCCGGCTCGCTGCCAGTAAGCATATACAAGAAATTATAGGCGATGGATACGCCTTTCTTTGGAGCTACAGGCTCTTGTCCTAGGCGGATGCGTGAAAAAGCAGCAATAATTGTTGGCAGCTGCGCCTGCAATTTAATTGCTTTCAATTGATTCGCTTCAGGAGACATATCGTTTGCGGATTCATCGTACAATGCTAAGCTGGATACTGCCGTACGAAGCGCAGCCATAGAATTTGTATTTTTTGGATAAAGCTTGATTTGATCAATTACGCCTTCTGGAAGCGCTGCAAATTGATCCAATTGCTTTTGCAGTCCATCAAGCTCAGAACGATTCGGTAGTTTACCGTACCATAGCAGGTAGGCAACCTCTTCAAAAGTAGCGTTTTCCGCAAGATCATCAATATCAATACCGCGGTATGTCAATACGCCATCAATAATGGAGCTGATGGAGGACGTCGCTGCGACAATTCCTTCCAGACCTTTAGTTGCTGTCATCGTTCTCTCTCCTTTAACATGGTTATCGTAAACAATAAAAAGGGGTCGTTTTTGTACCATCGCCTTTAATCATAAATGATTTCGGCAATTATGTGAACAAATACAGACATAAAAATGCTTTATCAGCGTCATCAATAATTTTTTCGCTTATTATTTCTCCGCTTCACTTCGTATGCTCAAACTGCATTTTTCCCTATTCGCTCCAATTTTAGCCGCAGCATAAACTATTTTTACAGAAACGGATAAAGTGGTAAAATGTCAAAAAGAGAACTTACAGAGCAAATTTTGCCGTATTGGAGGCGCAACATGACAGGACAACGCATCGGAATTATTGACATAGGCTCCAACTCCGTCCGTCTCGTCGTTTACGAGAAGACAGCAAATGGTGCTCATCGTGTGGCGGATAGCAGTAAACGGCCTGCCAGACTAAGCGAACGTATTGATGAAAACGGATGTCTGCCAGGTGCAGCGATCGATGATCTGATCGACACACTGAATCATTTTACCATGATTTGCACACATAATCATACAAGCCATATTCGAGCAGTCGCAACGGCTGCTATTCGAAATGCAAATAATCGTTCAGAAATCCTTGCTCGTATTCATTCGGCCACAGGCTTAACCATCGAATTGCTCACCGGTGAGGATGAAGCCTCGTACGGCTTTCTCGGCATGATTAACTCACTAAATATTCGTGACGGCCTTCTCATTGATATCGGCGGTGGAAGCACCGAGCTTTCATTATTTCGCAACCGCGTTCTCGTTCATTCTGTATCCTTTCCGTTTGGTTGCGTAAGCTTCAACAAACGTTTCGGCACAAAAGGCACGCTCCAAGATGAAGACCTGAAGGCGCTTGAAGCCATCGTTGCAGAAGCGGCTCGAAACGAGACCTGGATTGGAGAAACAGCAGGACTACCGCTCGTCGGTGTCGGAGGCACGGTGCGTGCATTAGGAAAAATGCATCAAGCCGCATACAAATACCCTTTTCCGCAAACACATAATTATCCGATTACGAGCGAGCACGTTGATGAGCTCTTTCATCAAATGCGCAAGCTTCCGCTTGATAAAAGACGTAAACTTCCGGGCTTGTCCAAGGATCGTGCTGATGTGGTTGTACCCGGTGTCGCTATTTTACGCGTATTATTCCGTGCAACCAAAGCAACTTATTACCGAATTTGCGGTGCTGGACTGCGCGATGGCTTGTTCCATGCAACCAGATTCCCAAATCGTCCAAAACTAGATGATGTGCTCAAATATAGCCTAACAAATTTAAGTGCCCTGCATCCAGAAGCTCCAAAGCAGCATGTGCTGCAGGTCAACCGAATCTCTCTAGAGATTTATGATGTCCTGAACTATGTTCATCCATTGACACCTCAATCGAGAGTGCTGCTGGACACAGCGTCACAGTTGTTCCGAATCGGTGCATCCATTGATTATTACGAATATGCAAGGCATTCCTTCTATCTTATTGTTAATTCCCAGTTGAATGGGCTAACGCATCGCGAAATGATTATGACAGCAGCTATCGCATCTTACAAAAGCAAAGGCCGGGCTCGTCAGCACATTTCCGAATATAAGGAACTGCTTAACGAATCCGACCTTGAAGTCATTTATAAGCTTGGCTCATTGCTTCAGCTGTCGACTGCGCTTGATCGCGGGGAAACACAAGCCATTGCTCAACTAAATGTCCAATTATCCGGCATTCAGCTGCTGCTTCGCCCGATTCAGCCGCGAGGAACGCTTGTAGTTGAGCGCCGAGAAGTGGAAGAGCTCGCCAGCGAATTCAAGAAACTTTGGGGATTCACGCCGAGCCTCGACTTTTCGTCTACGCACGTCCCTTCCAAGACGCTATAACCTTTGCCTCGAATTGACTGCGGAACGGCTCTTTATCAGCACTAGTAAGATGCTCATAAGTACCGTTCGGCTGCAATTCACGGGCTTTTACATTATCATCGATATTAAGCTGAAGCATCTTGATCAATATTTGTCTCAAATTCGGATCAAATACGGGACACATAAGCTCAATCCTTCTTGTAAGATTACGAGTCATCCAATCCGCGCTCGACAAATATACCTCTTCTTCCCCGCCATTATGGAAGTACATAATCCGTGCATGCTCCAGAAAACGGTCGACGATACTAATTACCTGAATATTTTCACTGCGCCCAGGAACACCCGGCCGCAAGCAGCAAACGCCGCGAACGATTAATACGATTTTCACTCCCGCTTGAGAGGCTTCATAAAGCTTATCAATCATCTCTTGATTCGATAAAGAATTCATTTTGGCAATAATGCGAGCTGGCTTCCCGGCTGCTGCATTCAATCTTTCCCTATCGATTAACCGATATAGCTTTTCCTTCAAATCAGAAGGCGCAACGCCAAAAGCTTTCCACTCATAAGGTGATGAATAACCCGTAACCTCGTTGAACAAAGCCGAAGCATCGCCGCCGATTATTGGATGTGACGTAAAAAGTCCAATATCCGTATATAATGTTGCCGTACTGTCATTATAATTCCCTGTCCCTACATGAACGTAGCGGCGCAGCGTGCCATGCTCTCGTCTAACAACTAACAAGATTTTCGCATGTGTCTTCAGACCAACTAGGCCGTAAACGACATGGCAACCAGCCTTTTCCAGCTGGCGCGCCCAAGCGATGTTCCTTTCCTCGTCAAACCTCGCCTTTAGCTCTACAACGACCGTTACCTGCTTACCAGCCTCGCCTGCCTTAGCAAGCGCTTGAACGAGCGCAGACTGGCCGCTCACGCGGTATAACGTCATTTTTATCGCTAGCACGTCGGGATCATAAGCAGCCTGCATGACAAAGTCATTAACTGCATCAAATGATTCATAAGGATGATACATCAAAACATCGCGCTGGCGGATGACCTCAAACATATCGTCAGTGTGGTCAAATTCTCTTGGATAAATTGGCTCAAGCTTCTCATACCGCAAATTATCATTGCCCGGTACCGCTCCTGCAAACTTCATCAAAAAGCTTAAATCAAGCGGTCCATCTATTTCGAATAAATTATCTTCGATTTCGAGCTCTTCGGTAAGCATTTCGAGCGCATAAGGGTGCATCCCTTTGGAAACCTCCAGCCTTACAGGAATTCCCCAGCGGCGGCGGCGCAGCTCTTTCTCGATCTCCTCAAGCAGATCCTCGGCATCCTCTTCATTCAATGTAATATCCGCATCCCTTGTTAAGCGGAACGGGTTTACTGCGAATGGAATATAGCCGTTGAATAACGTATCGATGAACTTTTCAATTAAATCCTCAAGAAGCACAAACTCCGTTTTCTTGCTGTTAATTCGTCCTGGGACAGGTACAAATCTCGGTAATATAGAAGGTACTTGGACAATCGCAAATAACGGCTCCTCTTCAGACGGATCACTCTCTTGTCTAAGAAGTACTGCTAAATACAGCTCTTTCGTATGAACAAGCGGGAACGGTCTGCTCTGATCGACAGCCATCGGTGTAAGTACTGGAAATACGATTTCATGAAAATAATCCGAGACTGCTTTCGTTTGCGTTATATTAAGCTCATCCAGCGAACGAATAAAAATGCCCTCACGACTGAGGCTTCGGAACACTTCTCTGTATGTACGATATTGATCATGGACCATTTGGGTTGCTCGCTTAATCAGCCGCTTCCAAAGTCCAGAGGGCGTATAGCCCGTAAAATCAGTTTTGGATAAGCCGGCTCTCATCTGCATCTGGATGCCAGCAACTCGCACGCTCATAAATTCATCCAAATTACTTGAGACAATTGCCAAAAACTTTGCTCTCTCAAGCAGCGGATTGCTGAGATCCTGCGCCTCTTGAAGAACTCTTCGGTTGAATTCGATCCAACTTAAGTCACGATTTACATAGTTGGACAAAAGCTTGGTCATTTCTCACGCCTCCTGAGTAATTTTGCGAAATAAACCTGCTTCTCTAACATACGCTTCTTGCCTCATATCAAGAATGCTAATATAACGACAAGAAACGACTTATATCTATCTCATTATGAAGCATGACTATTATTGCCATGTTAACCTTTTGTAAATGTCACGTAAATATTAGAATCTTCCGATCTTAAAATTGCCGTTTCGTATTCTTTTCTCTAATTCACGCAGCATGATTAGTCTATAAAAGGTTCTTGTAAATGGAATAAGCAGCGTAATGCCTATGATGTCAGACAGAAACCCTGGCAGCAGCAGCAAAATACCTCCTGCTAGCACACATAATCCATCTAAAAGCGACTGGCCGGGAATTTGTCCAGCTTGCATTTGACGCTGAGCCTCGCCCCATACTTTTCGCCCTTCCATTCGGGCCAAATAAGCGCCTGCCAAACCCATGAGGATCAGTATAAAAAAAGTGTTCCAGCCCCCGATCCAGCCGCTAACTTGAAAGATTCCCCAAAGCTCAACTAATGGAACAACAATTAAAACTGCCAACAGCCATTTATACATGATTGGACCTCCTAAAAGTTTGCGTAGCAAACTTACTTCGTAAGCATAAGCTTGGTTTGCTAAGCTGCAAAATATCATCGCAATTTGCAAGACAAACTTACTTCGTACGCAGCAATTCATACAATTCAGGCATGACTTTGTTTAAGCGCGCTGGTTGCCATGACTCGTTGACCCATACATGCTTGGTTCCACCCTCAACAAGCAGCTCACCAGGCAGTGATTCACTTTCTGATACTTCTGACGCATGGAAATCATCCATTGATACTTTTCTAACCTGTGATTCAAAGGATACGCGCAGAGGGCTGCAATCAGCAATTCGAGTACAAACGACTACAGTATCGTCATAGCGAGCGGGTTGCACATAGCGGCATTGCAAATCTATAACCGGCAGCAGCAATCCTTGCTCTTCAATCGTTTTATAGTCATAACCAGCATTTCTTATCCATTCAGTACGTCCAATTTCGAACCAAGTTACATAATTCCCGTGAAAAACGACACCCATTTGATCGGTTTCCTGATAACGAACGCGCAGCGGGTGCAGAACCCAAGTGGAAGCTGACAGCATAAATGTCCCCCCATTTTTTATCAAAACGAACATGCTTTGACGAAATGATTAGCAAAAAGCGACGGTGAGATCACCATCGCTTTTTGTTTTTGTACTATATTGTTGTCAAAACAAAGGCACTGTTATATTACAGTACTTTTGATTGGCCGTGATAGATAACGCCTGTTTCGCCATAGATGGTAACTTCCATGCCATCTTGCAGCAATTCAGTTGCATTTTGGATGCCAAGAATAACTGGGATTCCAAGATTCAGGCCAACTACAGCCGCGTGGCTAGTAATTCCGCCTTGCTCTGTAATAACTGCACCAGCTTTTTCAAATGCAGGCATATATTCTTTATCTGTGGAGATCGTTACCAAGATTGAACCTTGAGTTGTTTTTGCAATAGCTTCCTCAGGTGTACGAGCTACTACAATTTTACCGATAGCTGTTTGGCTGCCGATACCTTGTCCTTGTGCCAAAAGCTCACCAATGTGGTGAATTTTGATAAGGTTTGTAGTGCCAGCGCGGCCAACTGGAACGCCAGCTGTAATAACAACTGTATCTCCCAAGCTTAGGAATCCAGTGCTCATTCCGCCTTTTACAGCATTTTCGAACATTTCATCCGTTGTATCCGCATCTGGACCAAGCACTGCAAATACGCCCCAAATGAGAGATAGACGACGCAATACCTTCTCATCAGTCGTTACAGCAATGATTGGAGCTTTAGGCTTGTACTTCGATACCATGCGAGCTGTAAAGCCGCTTTGCGTCGATGTGATGATCGCTTTTGCACCAAGGTCAAGAGCCGAGTTAGCAACAGCTTGGCTGATTGCTTCTGTAACGGATACTTGTTGTGCATTAGCTTGTTTTGTGAAAATTTCACGGTATTCCAAAGCGGCTTCCGCACGCTCAGCAATACGAGCCATTGTTTGTACGGATTCAGTTGGATATCTTCCCGCAGCTGTTTCGCCGGAAAGCATGATCGCATCTGTACCGTCAAAAATCGCATTTGCAACGTCACTCGCTTCTGCGCGAGTTGGACGCGGGTTGCGCTGCATGGAATCAAGCATTTGTGTTGCTGTAATGACAGGTTTACCTACACGGTTACCTTTTTTGATCATATTTTTTTGAACGAGCGGCACTTCTTCAGCTGGAATTTCAACGCCGAGGTCGCCACGCGCTACCATAAGACCGTCAGAAACCTCAAGAATTTCATCAAGGTTGTCTACGCCTTCTTGGTTCTCAATTTTGGAGATGATTTGAATGTGACCTGCATTATGACGCTCAAGCAATTCACGAATTTCAAGCACGTCGCTCGCTTTACGAACAAAAGATGCTGCGATGAAGTCTACGCCTTGCTCGATACCAAATACGATATCGTTAGCATCCTTTTCCGTAATACCAGGCAATGAAATTTTCACGCCAGGAACGTTAACGCCTTTTTTGCTTTTAATTGGACCGCTGTTTACGATACGGCAAACGATCTCAGTGCCTTTAACCTCTTCAACTGTCAATCCGATCAAGCCATCATCAATGAGGATAGTTGAACCAATTGTTACATCGTTTGGAAGGTTGTTGTAAGTAATAGGAACACGGTTGCGGTCACCCAAAATTTCTTCTGTAGTAAGCGTAACGATTTCACCTTGATTAAGCTCAATAGGCTCTTCTTTAAGCTTGCCAAGACGAATTTCAGGACCTTTCGTATCAAGCAAAACCGCTACCGAAGTACCAAGTTCTGCATTTGCAATGCGGATGTTTTTAATACGGTTGCCGTGCTCTTCAAAATCTCCGTGTGAGAAGTTAAGACGGGCAACGTTCATGCCTGCATTGATTAGCTTTTTTGTGTTTTCCAGTGATTCGCTGGATGGACCGATAGTACAAACAATTTTCGTTTTACGCATGTTAAGTTTCCTCCGTATACTGCCTGATATTCTTTACTATACTGACATGACAACCCACTGCTTGTACAGTGAAATAATCATTTTTACATATTATTCACTATTGAACGGTCGGAGTTGCTTCCGGCGCCTGTTCCTGAGATACATTCACCGCGTCCGCTTTTAGACCGATATTTGTATCAGCAACTGCTCCGTCTGCCACATCTCCGGGCTCTTCAACGATCTTGAATTGACCCACTTTACGGAATTTATTATACCGATCTTCGATAAGCTGTTCAGCACTCATTTTCATAAGTTCTTGTAAATGCTGCCACAGCTTTTCCTTAATTTGCTCCGCTTGAAATGCCAAGTCCTTATGTGCACCGCCCTGCGGCTCTGGAACTATATCCTCAATTACACCAAACTCTAACAAGTCTTTGGCTGTAATCTTCATGGCTTCAGCTGCTTGATCTGCCCTGGAAGCATCTTTCCATAAGATGGATGCCGCTCCATTTGGCGAGATTGCACTATAAATCGCATTTTCCAACATTAACACACGGTTTCCGACGCCTAAAGCGAGTGCTCCCCCGCTGCCGCCTTCACCAATAACGATACAAATAATAGGCACGCCGAAGCCGGCCATTTCCCGCAGGTTGCGCGCAATCGCTTCCGATTGACCTCGCTCCTCGGCGGTTTTGCCCGGATAAGCACCCTTCGTATCAATAAACGTGATGATTGGCCGCTTGAATTTGTTCGCTTGCTCCATGAGACGAAGCGCCTTGCGGAAGCCCTCAGGATGAGGACTGCCGAAGAAACGAGCAATATTCTCACGAGTGTCCTTGCCGCGCTGGTGTCCAATAACAGTAACTGGAACACCGTTTATCTTAGCAAGGCCACCAACGATGGCAAGATCATCTGCAAACAGACGATCTCCATGAAGCTCCATATAATCGGTAAATACCGTTTGAATGAAGTCTAACGATGTCGGACGCTGATGATGACGCGCCATATGCATCTTTTGAGCCGGAGTCAGCTCACTATACAATTCTTCTTCCAGCTGCTTGCACTTAAGCTCAAGACCTCGAATTTCTTCCGTGAAGTCGATACCCTTCTCCACGCTTAAGGTCTTAAGCTCAGTTACCTTCTGCCGCAAGTCATACAACGGTTTTTCAAAAGGCAGCTCACCCGCCATAGGATGTTTCCTCCCTTACGCAATGCATATCAAGCAGCTTTGCTAACGTAGGTTTCATATCTTTGCGGTGTACGACTTTATCCAATTGGCCATGCTGCAAGTTAAACTCAGCCGTCTGGAAGTCGTCAGGCAGCTTCTGGCGAATCGTTTGTTCGATAACAATTCGTCCGGCAAAACCGATCAACGCGCCAGGCTCGGCCAAATTGTAATCGCCCAAGCTCGCAAAGCTTGCCGAAACCCCGCCCGTAGTAGGATCGGTAAAAATCGAAATAAACAAACCCCCGGCACCTTGAAACTTTGAAAGTGCCGCGCTCGTTTTGGCCATTTGCATTAAGCTAAGAATACTTTCCTGCATCCGGGCGCCGCCCGATGTTGAGAAAATAAGAAGCGGCAGTTTCTTCTCATGAGCCGCTTCGATCGCTCTTGTAATTTTCTCTCCAACTACGGATCCCATACTGCCAGTGAAAAAATCAAAGCTCATGACTGCTACGACGACAGGAAAACCACCAATTGTACCTTCTCCTGTTACGACAGCTTCGCGAAGACTCGACTTGCTCTTCTGCTGCTCTAGCTTGCTCGCGTAACCTGGGAAGTTTAGAGGATCGATGGATTCCATATTGGCATCGTATTCTACCAGATGCCCATCATCAAGCGTTAATGCAATACGCTCCAACGCGCTTAGACGGTAATGATAACCGCAGGATGAGCATACCTTCAAATTCTTTTCCAACTCTTTGCTATACTGAATCGTGCCGCATTTGGAGCACTTATTCATCAAGCCCTCAGGAACTTCACGCTTGCGTGGTTCCGAAGGTATCGTTGCATATTTTTTCTTAGTAAATAAATCTTTTATTTGCACGTGTGACACCTCTCAAGGCGCAATAGTATAGAGCAGTCCATCATAATGGCCGCATAATGGAGTTGAATACTTCTTGAACTTCCTCCAACTCGCCTGACGGAACTAGTATCTCGTATTGCTGTTTGGACAGATTGACGGAGCGGATTTTCACCAGAAACCCTTCATCCGTTAGCCGCTTCTTGATGTTATCTGCAATTTTTGCTGTTGGTGCGATATAAATGACCGTCCACATCATGGTACCTCCTGAAAACTTTGCTTCCACAAAGCTCACTTACTAAGCACAGCTATCCCGGTAACAGGCCATATGATCTCACAATGATACCATAGTTAAGGCGAATCCGGCAAATCATATTGGATCGCTTTCGGGTCCTGATGTGCAATTCGAGCAGACGCGGCAGCGGCTAATCCAGCAACCAGGTCATCTAAAAAAACATGAATTCGTTCACCTTTTATATTTAGTTGACGAATAATACCGGGTTTTACTTTATCTAAATATCCGAAGCTCGTCAATCCAATCATGCCGTAAACATTCGTAATGCCGAGCGCAAGCGTCTCATCCACACCGTAAAGCGACTCATCATTTTCCATAATCGATTGCAATGGCTCTGGCAATAACTTCCGCTCAGCTAACTCATCAAGGGCCATACCCGTATACATGACATATTGAACCTCTCGTTTGCCAAGCACCGCCCTTACGCTTTCCTCACACTCTTCCATCGTCAAATCACCGTTATAAGGGCGCTGCAGCGTATAAACGATTTCTGTTACATCATCGATGGATACCCCTCGTTTTAAGAGCCATTTCTCGATTCCTGTCATAGGACTCATCCCTCCCGTAACTGCTTGTACGTTTATCTTGGAAACATAGGCGTGAGCAGATGACATTGTCCTCAGGCGGCGCTCGCACTCTCCGAGCCCCATAGCCATCTTCACATGTATCTCTAAACATATGCACAGATAGGCTCTGATGTGCATACGAAATGCCGTTGCTTGCAAGATAAAGCAGAAGGGTAGAAATCCTATTGCATCAATACCAAATATTCATGGAAAAAGAATAATTTTCTCTTTTTTTTTTTGCATAATCTCACTATCGAAATAATTACAAACCACGGTTTGCTCAGCTCAAACCTTTCTCGCCATTGCATATTTTCAAGCTTAAAATTAGCATCTAATTTCTGATTTACCAGAAGCGAGAAATAGATTGCAGAAGGTCTCGCATCAGCTTGTTTATGTCGTTGTCATTTGACGATGATCGAGCCTTCACCCAAGAGCTGCTCAACGGCTGCGATAAGCTCAGCAGATGGTTTAACGCGATAACTATCGCTGAGAGCAATCGATTTTTGTCCTTGTACATAAAATAACACGGTAGCGAGCTGTCCGGAATGACCAGCCAAAACACTTTTCAGCTGTTCAAGGACAGCAGGCTGTTCATTTTCAGCCACAATTTTTATATATACGCGCTGCGGCTTGCGCTCATCAGATGCAGGTGTATTGCGGTTATTTCCGGACTGAGGGCTGGATTTAACGCTACTATTATCAGCAGCCTTAGTCTGGAAAGCTGGCCGATTGCTAGGTGACGTCGTTCGGTTAGCTTGGCCTTGCGTTTTCTGAGTACTGCCCGCAGAAGTATAGCTGCTGCCACCCGTTCTTGCCGCGCGAGCCTTCGCCTGCTTCTGCAGCCGTCCTACGTGATCCGCGAGCTCCATCTCCGCATGTTCAATCGGTACACAATCCTCAACGATGAGCTTATAATCATCATCCTGCTGCTGAACCGTTGCTTGTATAATGGCTAAGCCGCCCTTTTTGAGCTTGCTTTCGATTCGCTTCCAGATCGTCGGAAATACGACAGCTTCCACACGCATTATGCGATCTTCAAGCTCGAGGAAACCCATGGACAGACCTTTCTTATTCGTGAAAGGCTTGATGGATACGACCATAATTCCGACAATAGCAATCGCCCCGTCCTTTGCATCAGACAGCTCAACCAACCGATCAAGACCTAACGCCGACAGCTGCTGCTCGGCAGCATCCAGCGGATGGCCGGATAAATAAAGCCCCAGCAGGTCCCTTTCAAAATCAAGCTGTTGCCCTGTCGTGTACGGACGGATATCGGGCAGCTCGACATCCCAGTTCTGCACCTCATCTAAACCAAACATTTCAATTTGCAGCTCTTCACGGTCTTTGCGCCATTTGATTGCTGTCTCTACCGTCTCCTCCAAAGCAGCTAGTAGCTGAGCACGGTGTCCTGGCAACGAATCAAGAGCTCCCGCCTGAATGAGCGACTCCAGCACCCGCTTGTTCACAACCCGCAGGTCTACACGTTGGCAAAGATCCAGAAGACTATCGAAGAGCCGATCCTTTCGCTCTTTTAAGATCGCTTCAATGGCTTGTGTCCCAACATTTTTAATAGCTGCCAGCCCGAATCGAACCGCTTTCTCAACAGGTGTAAACGATACGCTGCTTTCATTAACGTCAGGCGGCAGCACAGCAATGCCCATTCGCCTGCATTCATCCACATATTCAGCGGTCTTCCGCTGATTTCCTGTAACTGAAGCGAGCATCGATGCCATAAACGGCACAGGATAGTTAGCTTTAAGCCATGCTGTCTGAAAGGCGAGTACTCCATATGCTGCTGCATGCGCCCGAGGGAACCCGTAATCGGCAAATCGAACAATCATGTCGTAGACATGATTGGCATCCGTTTCTGAATACCCTTGTGCAAGACTTCCTTTCACAAAGTGAGCCCGCTCTTCGTCGAGCACCTCGCGCTTCTTCTTGGATACTGCTCGGCGCAGCAAATCCGCTTCACCAAGAGAGAAGCCAGCCATCAAGGAGGCAATTTGCATGATCTGCTCTTGATAAACAATAATGCCATACGTGTCAGAGAGAATAGGCTCTAGCGACGGATGCGGATACTCAACCGTTACGAGCCCGTGTTTGCCTTGAATGTATTTAGGAATAAACTCCATCGGGCCGGGACGGTAGAGTGCAAGAACGGAGACGATATCCTCGAATTCCGTTGGCTTCATTTCCTTCAGCACTCGCCGCACACCGGCAGACTCGAGTTGAAAAATTCCGGTCGTGTCGCCGCGGCTCAGCATGGCATACGTTGCCGGATCACTATCGCTAATGGTGTGGAAATCGATCACTCTGCCGTGCTGCTCCTTAACCGCGTGCAGTGCACGCTCTAGAATGGAGAGTGTACGCAGACCGAGAAAATCCATTTTCAGAAGTCCAATCGCTTCTAAATGCTCCATTGAATATTGGGTGAGCGGTATTCTCTCGCTTCCTGTCTGTATGGGCGTATAGTGTGTCAGCGGCTCCTGTGAAATCACAACGCCCGCAGCATGAGTGGAGGCATGCCTTGGCATGCCCTCAACCTTCAAGGCCATCTTCAGCATAGCCGCCGTCTTCGGCTGACGCTCGCTTGCTTCGCGAAGCTCGTTGCTCATACGAAGCGCTTCCTCAATCGTAATGCCCAGCTGGTTTGGAATAAGCTTAGCTGCTCGATCCACCTCTTGAAACGGAACGTTCATAGCTCTGCCTACATCTCGAACTGCTGCCTTGGCAGCCATCGTTCCGAATGTAATGATTTGAGCAACATGCTCTTCGCCGTATTTGGCTGCCACATAAGCAATGACCTCGTCACGCCGTTCATCATTGAAGTCAATATCGATATCGGGCATGGAAATTCGCTCAGGATTAAGAAATCGCTCGAACAAAAGTTTATATTTCAGCGGATCAACATCCGTTATTCGAAGCGTATACGCAACAAGGCTGCCCGCGGACGAGCCTCGTCCAGGTCCCGTTCTAATGCCTGAATCATGAGCGAAGCGAATAAAATCCCAAACGATCAGAAAGTAATCGCTGAATCCCATCTTCTCGATGACAGACAGCTCATATTCGAGCCGCTGCTCCGCCTTTTGTCTATAATCAGTATCCTGAACCCACTCTGGATTACCGCCATATCTAGCAACTAATCCGTCGCGGCATAAAGTAATTAAGTAATCGGATGAGCTCATACCCGATGGTACCGGCCGAAAAACAGGAAGCGCTGCGCGTCCAAGCGTCAGCTCAAGCTCACATTTATCCGCAATTTCAACCGTATTCGCAATCGCTTCAGGCACATGTCTGTACAGCAGTGCCATTTCGTCCGCACTCTTCAGATACATCTGATCTGTCAGCATGCGCAATCGATCAGTATCCTCTGTCGTTTTGCCCGTACCGATGCAAATAAGAACATCCTGCATAGCAGCGTCCTCAGCCTGCAAGTAATGCACGTCATTTGTAGCGACCAGCTTAATACCTGTTTCCTCTGCAAGCTTTATCATATCAACAGCTACTTTTTTCTGATCCAGAAGACCATGATCCTGCAGCTCTAAATAAAAGTCATCTCCGAAAATATCTTTATAACGCAAAGCGCTGCTTCGCGCTTGCTCCAAGCGGTCATGCAGCAGATGCTGAGAGATCTCGCTCCCCAAACAAGAGCTTAAACAAATCAGCCCTTCAGAGTACTCACGCAACATCTCCAAATCAACGCGGGGTTTATAGTGAAAACCTTCTAAATGTGCTATGGAGCAGAGCTTCATTAAGTTTCGATAACCCGCTTCGTTTTTGGCAAGCACAATCAAATGATAGATTGGATTTTCCTTGCGCGACCCTTTCTCAAAGCGAGAACCAGTCGTCATATATAGTTCGCAACCAATAATCGGTTTTATTCCTTGTGCACGGCATGCCCGGTAAAAAGGAATAGCTCCGTACATGACTCCATGATCGGTGAGCGCAAGTGCCTTCATGCCGAGGTCCGCAGCTTTAGCTGTCAAATCTTTAATTCTGGCGGCGCCGTCGAGCAGGCTATATTCGCTGTGGACGTGCAAATGCACGAAAGATTGTTCATTATGGCCGCTCATCGCATCGGTTCCTTTCCGCTTCGTCCAAAAATAAGATAATTCTATTTTATCATAATAGCGATGGACACGCCCATAGAATGGTAGCAGAGCATACAAGCATGCGGTGTTAATCTATAAGACTATATTTTTGGAGGGATACGGGTGAGCTATTTTTTGTCCAAAGCAGGACTTGATTTCTTTATCGCATTTGGCGTTGTGTTAGGTGGATCTACGCTTGCAGCAGTGGGATCAGTGTTTATGCTGATGCCGCCAGCCCATACAATGCTCGATACAGCCATAAAACTGAAAATATGGGCGATCGTCGCAGCAATCGGGGGGTCGATTGATCCCGTTCGAGTCATTGAAAGCAACATTATGGATGGTCAGTTATCGCCGGCAGCCCAGCAAATTTGCTTTATTATTATCGCCTTTCTGGGTGCGCATTTAGGCACAGAGCTAGTGCGGCTGATTTGCAAGGGGGCCACCTAAGCGATGCGCGTGCCGCCGTTTAGCCGTTTCACGAGAGGACTGCAAATGGTAGGAGTATTCACACTCGGGATGATCATTGGCGCAATTGTGTACAATTCGCTTTATTTGGCGCAATTTGAGGCTTTAATCACTTTGAAGAGTGAGCTGGAGGTTAAGCTGGAGCAATACGAAACGGATTTAAAACATTTAAATGAATTCAAGAATCAACATACCGTTATAAAAAGCATCCTGCCCCGTGTAGAGAAAGAAGCCGGCCAAAATACGGGAAGGCCCCATCTCGATCAAGTTACCGAGGCGTTGATTATTAAGCGGATAAAGGGGGATTTGAGCGTCTTCCTTGGGCAAAGCATTTATGAAATTGACTCTGACGCAAAATTCGCACGCAACCTCCTTGAGAAGAAGGTCTATATGGATGTGAACAGCAAGGACTATACCATTGAGGTTAAGACTATTCTTGTCGTTGATAATGTTCTGCATGTCTGGATCAAGGTACGTGATTATGYAAAGCCTCCTTCTTAAGCATACAGCTGCGATTCGTGATACAATAGAGCCTGTCTATTCACAAGATCGAAGCTGTACATACGTAACTTAAAAGGAGTTGCTTTTCCATGGATCAACTGATGCAATGGCTGCTTGTGCCGGGCATCCTAATTACACTCGTGCTTTCGGCTGTATTCAGCTTTAAATCACGCCGCTCCACGGATGCGAGAACCCGTGGCCTCTTCACAGCTAGAATGAATATTAGCATGGGAGCCATGCTGCTGTTTATCGCTCTCGTTCAGTTGTTCTTGTCCGGAGAATCTACGCTTCGCATCGTAATTGGCGCTATATTCCTTGTAATTGGCGTATTTAATGTATTTGCTGGTCTTCGCAATCTCAGCGCGTACAGCTCGACAAGAAATTAAATGTGCAATTAATACGGATCAATCATTTGGGCCGTCAGCATCGCTTTGGCGGCCAAGCCTTGTTTGTCCTTCACTTCGATTTCTAGCTTCGTAAACTTCCGACTCATCTCAAGCGCTTTAGGAATGATCGTAACCTCACTGTCAATTTGAACCGGCCTAACAAAAAAAGTCGTCATACTCTCCAGCAAATAGTCACGCTTCGCCGTTTCTCGAATCATTCTGCGAGCCGCTTGCGTCATTAGCGTAGAGAGAAGTCCTTCCGACACCATCCCAAGCGCACCTGACATTTGCGGTGTAATGATTCCCTTATAAGCAATGCCCAGCTCGTCCTGGCCAATGACATTATCATTTGCTGTAGCCATAAAGCCCGTCCACATTAAATCTTCAAATGTCTCTCCGGATTCCGGCTGCTTTCCTGCAAACCGCATCGCATCAAGCACTTCTTGCCTCGTCACAACGCCTAACAGCTTGCGATGCCTGTCAACGATAGGCAACAAGTCAATACCTTCCGCAGCCATCGTATGAGCAGCCGAAGTGACCGTTATATTTGGTGCCGCTGTAATCGGATTTTTTGTCATCACTTTATCTACCGCGCTGTCCTCAGGCGATCCCACAGCATCCTTAGCCGTCATCATGCCAACAACCTTGCCCCTTACATCGACTACCGGAAATCTGGAATAACCCGTTTCCCGCGATATCTTATGGAAGTCCAAAACCGTTTGCCCGATTCGCATCACATCAGCGGGTTTGCTGAAGGTTACGATGTCTTCGATCAGCATGATCTTCCGCTTAATAAGCCGGTCGTACATCGCACGGTTGATCATGGAGGCGACTGTAAACGTATCATGCCGCGATGAGATGATTGGGAGAACGCGCTCGTCAGCAAGCTTGATTACTTCCGCGCTCGGCTCAAAACCGCCTGTAATCAATACGCCTGCTCCCTCCTCTAGCGCGCAGCGATGCGCCCCGATACGGTTGCCGACTATTAGCAAGCTGCCCTCGTCAATGTAGCGCAGCATCGCATCCAGCTCCATTGCACCAATGACAAATTTATGCAGCGTTTTATCAAGGCCGGCTGCTCCGCCAAACAGCTTGCCTTCTACGATCTCGGCAACCTCGCCAAATGTAAGCTGATCCAGCGCTTCCCGCCGTTTCCGATCAATTCGCACCGTTCCGATGCGTTCCTTCGTACTGACAAGCCCTGAGCTTTCTGCTTCTTTAAATGCTTTATAAGCCGTTCCTTCGCTGACGCCTAATTCCTTGGCAATCGCGCGTACGGATATTTTCGTTCCAATCTTCAAGCTTTGTATATAATTCAAAATTTGTTCATGCTTCGTGCTAGTCTCGTTGCCTGGTCCGATTGAAGCCACCTTATATCCTCCGTCCACTTGCCTTTGTTTCTCCCTATTATAGGAGAAAGCGAGGAACAAGTCATGCTTACCCTCGAATCGGGCCTAATCTAGAGCTGCCATTGAAGCAGAACTTGATTCGTACGCAGCCTGCCATCGATCAGCTGACCCTCCAAGCCTTTAAACCGCCATTTCTTGAACAGCTGCTGTACCGTTTGAACGTTGATGGCATCTTCAGCGCCTGACATGATAAACGCTTGCCAATCATATTCAATCGGAATCGGATATCGCAGTGATTGGATAAGGAATTGATTCATTTCTATCACTTGTGATGGAATTTCATCGTATATGCTAGAGAACAAAAAAGAGCTTTGCTCGCTGTGCGGCCGAGAAATAGGATCAGATTTTAAGTCAAGCACATATTCAACGATTTGGGTATGCGGGTTAACGCGACAGCTGAATGAGCCACGAGCAGCCAAAGCCTTATCGACACGGTGAGACAAGCGGTATGTGAACTGAACAAGGAATGGAACATTGTTATAATATGCGCGAACTTTTCTGAAAAATTCGAATTCGTCAACCACTTTGCATCCTCCTCGTGTCCACTGATTTTGCCCTTATATATCCTACCACTTTTATTTAAAATGGTAAATTGATCCTTTAAAGGCAATGATATTATTAGAATGATACTTTTTTACACAATTATAGTAAAGAGACCATCTATTAGTCAATGACTATAGTCACTCTTTTTAATATGCTCTATAGAATGTTGTTGATAGACTAGTAAAGTTTTATCGTTAGGCTGAGGTGAATCAATGAGTGGGATTGCAGGACTTGTAGGAGAGAACATTCGACTGCTGCGCAAAAAAAGAGGGCTTAGTCAAGAACAGCTTGCTCTTCGCGCTGATATAAATGCTTCCTATATGGGACAGGTTGAGCGGGGAGAAAAAAATCCAACGATTGATGTGCTAAGCAAAATCGCGTTTGCCCTTCAAACGCCGCTCGAGAGAATCGTGAACGTTGTTCCAAGCCCCGATGCTGCAGATGATACTGACGATGAAGGATATGCCACGAAGGTTGCCCACCAAATGAACGGCTTAAGCTTAAAGGAGCAGGAAGCGGTATATAAATTCGTTAAGCAGCTTGTTCAATTTAAAGAAATTCAATAAGAAGGTTTCGTCAAATATGATTATAAACAAGAAAAAGATCCATCGGTATAATACCGACGGATCTTTTTCTTGTTGTATGCTAACCTCGGGCTCTGCGGGCAGTTGTCGCCTTCTGAACAAGCTTCTGTTCCCATAACAGCGCCTTCGCTCTCTTAATGCGCGCGAGCTCCTTCCGTCTCTCATCATTCATAACCAGCGCATTGACATGTGACGTTATGATGATTAAAGAGAACAAAATCCATACTAATCCGAATACACTCATCAAGCTCCAAGGCGCATTCAGCTCGAGACGCGGAATCGCATATACAAGCATCGCCAGCGCAATAAGCAAATACAATACATGACGGCCTTTTCCAGCTAACATTCCCTTCAGCTCCTTCATACGGTCATAAGCGGCTTATATTCTTGTCCGCATATTCATTCTATGAAGGAAGGACAGGGTATATGTCTCCTATTAGTCTACAATCGACTTCAGCACATCGGACATAATGCGGTTAACATCCTCAAACACAACGGCAAACCGGCGCTCCGCATCCATCAATTTGCCTATCAACGGATTAAGTGTAATTACTTCATAGAGCTTGCTCATCTTCTCCATATCTTCGGCAGAAGGCTCTTCACCAGCCATCATTTTTTGCTGTAAAAAGTTTTGCCGCTCGCGAAAATCATCCAGCATTGCCTTTGCATCTGCATCAGCTTCTGCTTCCAGCTTCGCAGCCTTTAATAGCAATGCCTCTTCGCTTTCCTTAAGCGCCTTCGCTAATTCATAAGCTTTGTCATAAATGTTCATTCGTCTCTCTCCCATTCTTATCGCTCTCATTTGGTATTCTATACGTCCAATCATACCCGTTATTCTATCCAAGAACCAAATCCTTAATGGAAAAGCATGCTAAAACAACACAAGCTTCAGAACCGTTTCTGATTCACAAAGGAATAGATGTCCTCATATGCTGAAGTAATTCGTGTAAAACACCTATAGGCCGCTAACCTCTTATCGTCATCCTCCTGCTTGGAAGGAGATTTATGATGCTCAAATCGAAAGTAGCCGTACAGGTGATCAGCTCCGGCATGCTTCCGGAGGATACGCTCATGCTTGGCGAAGCACAAGTAAAGCAGTGGAAAATCCCTCAAGGCCAGCACATTCTCGTAAAGTTTGGTGCTTTTCGGCAGCATGTAAAGGTTATTCCTGTCGCAAAGTACGACGGAATGAGGATCAGTCAAAGTTTAGCCAGACAGATGGGATTAACAAATGGCACATCGATCCGACTGCAATACAAAGCCAGCACTGCCACACTCGTGTTTGGGCCTTTAATCGGCGTTCTCATTAGCCGAGATTATCCGCATATGCCGGATAAACCCTTTGGTTCCATTACTATGTTTTGCAGGGAGCTTGTTGAAGCCTGTACAGCGCAAGGCGCGTACGTTTATTTTTTCACACCTAATCAGATCGGCACAAGTATCGACAACATTGATGGCTGGATCTATTCCGACGGCTGGCGGAAGCTTTCGATGCCCGTTCCTGACGTCGTTAATAACCGTCTTACCTCACGAAAATTGGAGAACAGACCCAGCGTACAACATTTCTTGAAAGAAGTAAAACAGCACCATCAGACTACCGTTTTCAATGAAAAGTTTTTGGATAAAACCGAGGTTTTCGATGCGCTTAAGAAAGATGAAAGCTTAGTTCGCTATTTGCCTGAGTCGCATCTGCTGCGCAACTATACGATGCTGAAATCAATGTGCTCTCGGTACAGCAGCGTTTTTCTCAAACCTGTTCGCGGCAGCTTAGGAAAAGGAATCATTCGGATCACTCATCTTGATTCGAGCAATTATCAAGTGATGTATGCGACTTCGGCTGGTACTCGAAGGCAGCAGTTTACGAGCTTAGTTAAGCTCTTCTCGACGATTTCCGCGAAGATGAAAACCGTGAGATACCAAATTCAACAGGGATTGCAGCTCATTGAAATCCAGAAGCGGCCAGTCGACTTCCGTGCACTCGTCCAAAAAAATTCGAGCGGTAAATGGACGATCACATCCATTGTAGCCCGTACAGCCGGAACTCATCATTTTGTCTCAAACTTAGCGCGCGGCGGCACGCTCAGCACGGTTGGAGAAGCTGTTGCAAAATCAAATCTGCAGGCAGGGGTTAGCAGGCAGGAAGCAGCGCAGCGGCTCCAACAGGCAGCGCTAAATATCGCGCGCGGCGTTGATGCGCAAATACCAGCACATTTCGGTGAGCTTGGCATCGATCTTGCAATGGATACGGCAGGCCGCGTATGGCTGCTGGAAGTCAATTCCAAACCGTCAAAAAATGATAACACACCGCTAAATGACAATAAAATTCGTCCATCCGTCCGCATGATGATTCAATACTCCCGTTTTTTAGCGGGCTTTTAACGGAGGCTTCTATGCAGAATCGAAAGGTCAAACTTGCCATTCTCGTGGCCTCAATCAACGTTAATGCCTCAGAGCATGCATCGATTCCGGTAATGCCAGAGCCTTCCTTCTATCGTGCGCTCAGCATTGCCGGCGAGCAGCTTGGCATGGATGTTTATGTAGTTACTGCAGAAGACTTTCAGCAGCATACAGAGTCTCTCGTTGGCTATCGATTGGAGAACGAGCATTTTGCTAAACAGACCGTCCCACTTCCTGACATCATCTATGACCGCTGTTTCTTTACTGAAGCCAATCAGCGAATAAACTGCCGCCGCATGCTCAGTTCCCTTGCTCAAGTTAAGCCTTACCAGCTTCTAAACGGAAAACTTCCTGGGAAGCTCGATGTGTATGAAGCACTCAAAGAAGACCGTATGCTGAGCAGGCATTTGCCGCTTACTCTTCCCATGCAAACGACACAGCAGCTTCTTGAGCTCGCCGATCGTTTCCGAGGAGGCATCATTCTTAAGCCTTCCTCAGGGATGCAAGGCAGAGGCATCATCCTTGTGAAGCGCTGCCCGTTTGAGCAATCACTGCTCATAAAAGGTCGAAACCGAAGAAACCATTCCTTCTCGGTCTCCTTTAAGGAGGATTTAGCTTTTGAGCGATGGATTCATCGTTTCATAAGTGGAACCTCCTATTTGATTCAGCCCTATTTGGAGCTTAGCGGCAATGACAACAAACCATTTGATTTACGAGTGCTCATTCAAAAGGATGAGAAGAGCAGATGGTCGATCTCGGGAGTCGCTGTGCGCACAGGGCAAGCGGGCTCCTTAACATCCAATCTTCATGGCGGGGGCGGCGCCGTCCCGGCGGCAATGCTGCTGTCAGCCAAATTTGGCGAGTCAAAATCCGAACGTTTGCTAGAGATGATCCATACAATAAGCAAGCAAACGGCAGAACGACTGGAAAGCAAATTCGGCAGATTTGCCGAGCTCGGGTTAGATTATGGCATTGATCAGAGCGGCCGAATATGGCTGCTCGAAGCAAACTCGAAGCCTGGCCGCTCTTCCTTTGGAATCATAAGCGATCATGAGGCCGAGCGGCTTTCCATTGAAAGACCGCTTCTATATGCACGAATGCTGTCTAGGCGACTATCACCGTCCTTTGTAGCCAATGAATTCGCAAATGGCCGTCGTCATCATTCAAGTTCTGACAACCAATTACGGCCTTTCAACGTTCAGGAGGTTCATCGATGAGTTTGACAACTTGTAACGTACATTTCTCACAGCAATCGAATAAAATTGTCTATTTATCCAGCCCACTGCTCAAACATCTCAAGCTCTCAGGCAAAAAATCGGTTCACCTCAAGCTGGGCAAAGAGGTAATCGTAGCTGAAATCAAGCCATTGAAGCGGCCGGGCAATCATCTGTATTTATCAACTGCCATCCGTCAATCGATTAAAGTGCCGAAGTCAGGCAACGTTTACGTGCTTAATTCAGGCGATAATGAGGTTCAGCTCGGACCGCTGGTCGGCATACTGAGCGACAATTCGACACGCTCTGAGAGCAATCCTTTTGGTCCGCGTACCGGATTTATCAAGCAAGTCATTAAAACAGGTGAACATAAAGCTTACCTTTTCGGCTTTACACCAAGCGACATCAACTGGCAGCAAGAAACGGTCAATGGCTATTTCCTTAACCCACAGGGCGGCTGGTATCGCAAAATCGTTCCGCTCCCGGACGTCGTGTACAATCGTCTTCCGAGCCGCAAAGCGGAGACATCTGCATCCATTAATTCACTGCGCGAACGCTTCGTGCGCCGCAAAATCCCATTTTTTAATTGGAGCTTCTTCAACAAGGCCGATGTCTACAAGCTGCTTGATAATGATCCTGAAGCGCTGACTCATTTGCCTGAATCGGTCTCTGGTCCATCTTCCGAAAAAATTAAGGAAATGCTGGAGAAACATCAATTTCTATATTACAAACCTACGGCAGGCAGCCTTGGAGTAGGAATCTACCGATTGACCTATCACCCGAAGCGCGGGTATTTCGCCCGCTATCGCAAGGGCAGCCAAAATGTGCTGCTTCGATTCACGCAATTCAGCAGCTTAATGCGGATGCTTCAGGCGAAGCATGGCAGCAGCTTGAATCATTATGTCGTTCAGCAAGGCATTCGCTTAGTTGAGATCGACAGCTGCCCGCTCGATTTCCGCTTTCACATGCATAAGAACGGCAGCAACGAGTGGGTTCCTGCTGGAATCGGAGCCAAAAAAGCAGGCCGTGGAAGTGTAACGACGCATGTGAAAAACGGCGGCTCGCTCATGACGCCTGAGCAAGCGCTTGGCAAAACATTCGGCACGCAAGCAGATGCTGTTCTTGAGAAAGCAAAGCTGGCTGCGATTAAACTATCAGAAGCGATCGAACGCAACTACCCTCATAGACTCGGTGAGCTGGGACTGGATCTCGGCATCGATAAGGATGGAGAAGTGTGGATGTTCGAAGCGAACGCCAAGCCCGGACGATCAATCTTCAAGCATCCGGCGCTTCGCTCTGAAGGCCGCGCTTCGCTCACTTATATCTTAGAGCATTGCTTATATCTCAGCCGCTTCAAAGATGAGGGAGGTAACAGCTGATGGATAGCTTACTTCCCGATGAAGCAGACGTTAGAGAGCAGCGTGCCGGCCGAACCGTATTGGCCATTTTGACGATCGATGATGATCTCCAGCTCTTTCGGGGCAATCGAAGTAATTTTGTCGATTTGATTAGAACGGGTCAATCGATGGGTTTCATCGTTTATGTCCTCACCGTAAAAAACCTGCTTCTGACCAGAAGCAGCTTAAAGGGATATGTCTTCAATGAAGCTGAGGACAGCTGGCAGCAAAGATTGCTGCCCTTTCCCGACGTGATATACAACCGGATTCCGCTGCGCGAAGATGAGATCCAACCGGCTGTAAGGCAAAAGATCAACGCCTGCCGCAAGCATCCGCGAGTCACGCTGTTTAATCCGGCTTTTTTCAACAAATGGGATTTATTTGAATGGCTTCGTTTGTCCAAACTGACCAAACCTTATATCCCATTAACACGAAAACTCGTTTCGGTTACGAGCCTGGAACGGATGATGCGAAAACATTCCTATCTTTATTTAAAGCCGGAAAGCGGAAAAGCAGGAAAAGGCATAATGACGATCAAGGTTCATGCTGAGAAGCAGCTTCCTTATCGATTAAGAATACAAGAAAACAAAAAGAGTACGACTTACAACTGCTCCACCCTTCATAAACTTTGGAGTCGTATTCAGAAACAAAGCGGCAATGAGGCTTATATCGCTCAACAAGGCATCAAGCTCGCCTCCTTCCAGGACCGAAGATTTGACCTGCGAGCGCTTGTTCAAAAAAACCAACGAGGGCAATGGGATATTACTGGAATAGGTGCCCGAATTGCAGGCGCATCCAGCATTACGACCCATGTTCCTCGCGGCGGTATGATTGAAGACCCTGAGAAGCTGCTCATAAATTCATTTAATGAAGAGCAGGCGCGTAAACTGCTTATAAAAGCAAAAAATGCGGCCGTTCTTATCGCTAAGCAGATTGAACGCGCCTCAGGCCAGCAGCTCGGCGAAATGTCGTTGGATTTAGGCGTGGACAGCGTAGGGAATATGTGGTTTTTCGAAGCTAATTCTAAGCCTATGAAATTCGACGAGCCTCATATTCGTCAAAAATCGTTAGAGCGCGTATTTCATTATGGAGCTTATTTAGCTAGAACAAAATTAGAAAAAGCAGGAGGCGCATAACGTGGATCTAGAGCTGCTTACACCCGAAGCATGGTTAGCGGAACAAAAAAGACTCATTGGCTTTGCCATTCGCTTCGGAGATAAGCGGCTTGCAGTTTCGACTATTCATGCGCTCCGAAAGCTTGAACCTTCATTGCTAGAAGATGGAGTGAGCCGTCCATGCGGCGCGGTTGCTGCTGTTGCTAAGCAGGGCAACCGCGTCGTCGGCTTCGGTTTTGCAGAGGACGGCGGCGAGTCTGCGTGCATGGTCGTCGTTCATCCCGAAGCTCGAAGCCTCGGGATTGGCAGTTCACTCGTTCAAGCCATGATTCAACGTTTAGGGAAACTCACTTGCAATGTAGCAACGGACAATACGGCAAGCATGGCTTTATGTTTTCGTTTAGGCATGACAGCCGTTTCCATGCATAGAGGTCCAACAGGCAAACCGACGCTTCGCTTTGAAAGGGGAACCACGAATGAAACAGCCCGTCCTAGGCATTCTGACTCTATATCTCAATGAAGCCGGACATCTGGAGGAACGTTCCATCTATCAGAAAATGACTTCCGCTGGACGAAAGCTGGGACTAAGCGTCTTCGTGTTTACGCCAAAGGACGTCAATTATATTAACAACAAAATTCACGCGCAGTTCTACAATCTTGACACACAAACATGGTCACGAAGGTGGACCTCGTTTCCAAATATGATTTATGATCGATGCCGAATCCAACGTACCTACCGCTTTGACCAGCTCAAAAAGTTTCGTGAACGCTATGGACATCTTACGTTCCTTAATCGCCCGCTTCGCAACAAATGGACCATCCATCGCATCCTCTCGAAAGATTCTCGATATAAAAGCTATCTGCCTGCCACGAAGTATGTCACCGATAATCAAGATATTACCGATATGATCCGAAAACATCCGCTTGTGTATCTCAAACCGATTAATGGAACCGGCGGCAGAGGAATTTTGCGAATCGAGCGGCGCAAGGATGGTCAGCTTCACATACAAGGCCGGGATCAATCAAGGAAAATTATACGACCGCAATATATTTCCACTGCAGGTTTAAACAGTTATTTGGCTCCTTGGAATTTAAAAGGCAATCGCTACATCGCCCAGCAGGGCATTCAAATAAAGCTTGCTAGCGGACGTGTGCACGATTATCGGATGCTTGTTCAAAAAAACGGAGAAGGCAATTGGGAAGTTACCGGATGCGCTGGAAGAATCGGGGCATCCGGCAGCATTACCTCTAATTTACACGGCGGCGGCAATGCTGCTACGATGAGCAGCTTGCTCAAGGAATGGCTTCGCGATGATGCGAAGGTCGCGCAGGTTAAGGAAGAGACAGAGAAGCTTGGGGTCGGCATTGCCGCTTACTTAGAGCAAAATTACGGCAGACTTTGTGAGCTTGCTCTCGATTTGGCAATTGATCGAAAAGGCGGGATCTGGCTGCTGGAAGTAAATCCGAAGCCAGCTAGGGAAGTATTTGCACAGGCCGGAGAGAAAGAGGTTTATCGCAATGCGATTATTAGACCTCTGGAATATGCCATCTGGCTTTATAACCAGAAGAAGCGAAGGAAAGGTAAAGAGAAGCAGGCTGCCGTATCAGATACCCGTGTGGATGAGAACTTCATTTCTGATAAGGAGCTGTGATGCGGCTGAGCATTTGAAATCCATAGCAAAAAAAACACCTGTTAGGGCGGCGCCATCTCCCGGCCTCCCTGACAGGTGTTTTTTTTGCAACGCACTATATTCAAGCTGCTTATTATTGTTCCAATAAAGGCAGGAGCTCGCGGAAATCGTTAATCAGCACATCCGCTCCCTCAATTTCTGAAGCACGACCATATGTAGCATACGCACAGCCGATCGTTTGAAGACCGTTGCCTTTGCCCGCTTCCACATCCGAAGAGCGGTCTCCTACCATCCAAGCCGATTGGATATTGTGATCCTTAAGCAGGCGAGCAACTAAGTCGACTTTGGTTGAAGTCTCATATTCTCCCGCACTGTATAAGCCGTCAAATAGAGGCGCAATGCCTTTGAATTCAGCAACGCCCTTCACATATTCCTCAAGCCCATTGCTGGCTACAAACAGCTTAATCCCACGTGAATGCAGCTCACGCAGCGTTTTCTCGACAAATGGGTACAGCTCGCCTTCGCCTCTTTCCAAGCCTTCGCGCTCGTACTGAAGCAGCAAGACATCAGCCCGCTTCCGAGCAGCCTCTGTACTATCTGGCATAACCTTCCGCCAAATATCCTCCAGCAGCATGCCTAAGCAGCTTAGCAGCCGTTCTACAGGCGGCGTTTCATGCTCGTAAAGCCCTTCTTCCCTTAGCGTCTCAAAAACGCGGTGGTGAACAGGCACCAGCAATTTATCCGTTTCAAACAACGTTCCATCCATATCAAATATGACAGCCTCAGGCTTTCGCAGCTTATGTACGCTCATAGTTGAAACCTCCTTCAAAGTCTGCTCTTATCATAACGGAATATAGGAAATGATCGCAAGGCTTGATCAAGGTTAACCGTTCATCACTTGCTTCATCAACTACAGAGATTCTATTGTCAATTTCGCCTATGCATAGCGGAAGACTGCAGCGCTATTCTTGCCAGCGCATAAGGGCCAAGATAAGCGCCGCTTATTAAAAAAACGAAATTTTCGAGTACACGATGCACTTCCGTCATAAACACCGTATCATCCATGAGAGTCTGTGTTATGGCATCCGCTGCGGTTACAAAAAATAAAAAGATGGCCGTAACTGCAAGCCCATCCAAAACGCGACTGACTGTGGCACTCATTCGACTCAACCAGCCCATGAGAACGGCGCCAACAGCTAATGCCGCACCAATTAATATCATCATTTGCCATCACCTCTTGTGATAGGTTCGGTCATTTGCTGCACACTTAAACCTTACATTTTTGGATGGAATGTGAATATTGCGAATAAAAGCGACCAAGCTTGTTTACATATGATAAAGAAGTCCAATAAAAGTAACATTTTGGAGGAATGCTGTATGAAAAATCTTATTCCCTGGTTAAATGCTGCCGGTCTCGCCGCCGTGCTTGCAGTTAATGGACTTGCGCAGTGGCTTCCTATCAATGGGAAAACGACTGGAGAAATATCCGCCAAGTACCCTGTGCTTATCACTCCTGCGCCATATGCCTTCTCCATTTGGTCTATTATTTATTTGCTGCTGATTGGTTTCGTCATTTATCAGTTCAAGCCACGTGCAGTCAAAAGCAAAAATGTGCAAAACATCGGCCCATGGTTCATCATAAGCTGCCTGGTCAACGTCGCTTGGATTCTCCTGTGGCACTATGAGAAACTAACCAGCAGCGTATTCATTATGTTCGCTCTGCTGGTCTCGCTAATCGTTATTTATAGCGCAATTCGAAAGGATAAGCAGCCTCCTGCTCCTATGGAACAATGGCTTGTACGGCTGCCTTTCAGCATTTACTTAGGTTGGATCTGCGTAGCTTCTATTGTAAATGCAGCTGTCGTTTTGTACGCTGCCGAGTGGAATGGCTTTGGTTTATCTGATGCTGCTTGGACCATTATTTTATTGATTGCAGCCAGTTTGCTTGCTGTTGTCATCGGTTTTAGGTTTGTGGACTCTACCTTTGTTCTTGTGTTTGTTTGGTCGTTTATTGCTATTGCCGTAAAGCAGGATCAGCAGCCCGAGGTTAGTCTATCAGCCAGCATCGCTGCTGGTATCTTAATGATTGCTGCCATTGTTATTTGGTTTCAGGCAAGGAAAGGAAAGCAGTTGCATATTGAAAAATAGAACCGGATATGTCACACTGTTTGATGTGTGTGAGGACGAAAGCCTCCTTGCAGGAAAGGACGTGACGGTTCACGTATGATAAAATGGCTGCTTCGTTCCATGACAGAATTAAGCTCGCGCAAATGGATATCTCGCATAACCGGAAAATTCGCTCAATCGGCTGCCAGCCGTCGATTTATTTCCCGTTTTGCTGCGACATATGGCATTAAAACTGAGGAAGCTGAGAAACCTCTAGCCCAATATAAAACGTTAAACGAGTTTTTTACACGGCGATTAAAACCCGGTCTGCGTGATGTGCATGCAGATGAGGACTCGCTTGTCAGTCCTGTTGATGCTCTCATAACCGGAGCTGGGCCAATAAGCAGCGGCACGATTGTTAACGTAAAGGGGCAGGACTATACGATTGAGGAGCTTCTTAATCGGTCTCCGCGAACTTCCAATTATATGAACGGCTATTATTTCGTTCTTTATTTGAGCCCAACCGATTACCATCGTATACATACGCCAGTCAGCGGTCGTGTTGTAGAGCGTGAGCATATTGAAGGAAAAGTTTATCCGGTTAATGACTTTGGTCTTCGCCATATGCGCAGAGTGCTTAGCCGCAACGAGCGGCTGATTACCTATATGCAGCATCATGCAGGGGAAACGGCCGTTGTCAAAGTTGGCGCAATGAACGTAAGCAGCATTCAGTACGTACAGCCCCTTAAGGAAGAAATGTTCAAGGGTGAAGAACTCGCCTACTTTGAATTCGGTTCTACTGTAGTGCTGCTGCTTGAAGATGGAACCTTTACTCCGCGTGACAACGACATGCTTGGATCTAAGGTGCGTATGGGTGAGAAGCTCGGATCGCTCCACGAAAACTAACTGAAGCAGACTTAGCTCAAAACGAAAAACCCCGAATTTCTCAGCGATGAGTGAATTCGGGGCTTTTCGTTTATTAGCCTATCTGATCTCCGAGGGGCTTCGCCCCGTATATTGCTTAAACTGCCTGCTGAAAAAAAAGATATCCCGATAGCCCAGTGCATCTGCTACCTCGGTCACATTCATCCCGGCGTGCATGAGCAAATGCTGCGCCCGTTCAATTCTCGTGCGAATCATGTAGGTTTGCACCGACATGCCGATCAGCTCTTTGAATTTCATTGAAAAATATCGGGGCGACAGCTGCGCCCGCATCGCTAGATCCTCTACACGGTGCGCAATGCTTGGATTTTGCCGAACAAAGTTTGCCACCTCATGAATGGCCTCCGTCAATTGATTGCTTGCCTTCTTCTCAACTGGCAGCTGCTTGTCCTCTCTAAGCAAATGAATCATCAGCTGCTTAAGAACAAGCTGCGCCTCCTCTTCCGCTGCATACGTTTTTACAAGAAACAGCCTTACATAACGTGAGAGCATATATTCAAAGTCGACCGTGTCATTCAATTGCCTATACCGACTCGGCACAGCATCTATCGTTTCATTAATGGCAAAGTGAATATAGGATAATACGAGCGGACGCTGCGGGTTATGAGTGGAGCTTGTGTAGTCGCCCGGACGAAACAAGAAGCAGCTTCCCGGACCAACCTCATAGTGAGTACCGTTGACTTCAACTTCCCCTTCTCCGCTCCAAACATAAAATAAATCAAAATTGGCCATCGGCTTCTCGCGTCTAGCCCATCTCCAACCCGGCTCACATACGATTTTGGCAAACGCAGGTAACAGGATGAACGAATTAGGCGAAATGTGCAGCATAAGGAAACCTCCTGTACAAATCTATGCCGTCATCATACAACAGGGAGAAACTATTGCGCAAGCCACATGAGTTACGAAAAAATTTGCTTTGTGAATGGTTTCCATCTCAAAAAAAATGTTATAATAGCACCCGACAAGAATAAACGGCTAACGCCTAATTATACTAAATTCAAATGAATGATTTCGGAAGGATGGAATAAAGTCCATGAACCCACTTGCTCAGCAATTAAACGAGACGTTACAAGCAGAAAGCCCTAACGTTTATGCGATGTTGTCAGACTTAGGCAAAGCGATTTATTTCCCGAAGGAGGGCATTCTCAGTCAGTCCGCCGAAGCGAAAACGAAAGCAACTAAATTTAATGCTACTATTGGAATTGCAACAGAAGGCGGACAACCGATGCACCTAAAGGTCATCCAAGATACCCTCTCTGCTTACAATCCGAAAGATATATATGAATATGCGCCTCCTGCAGGAAAGCCTGAGCTTCGTGCTGCTTGGCGTACAAAAATGATCAAAGACAACCCTTCCCTTGAAACAAAGGGCTTTGGTACGCCAGTCGTTACAAATGCATTGACCCACGGTCTTAGCATCGTAGCTGACCTATTCGCTAATGCGGGTGACGCTGTAATCATCCCTAATAAAAACTGGGAAAACTACGAATTGACATTCGGAATCCGCCGCGGTGCTGAAATTGTAGAATACCCGCTGTATAACGACCAAACTCGCTTCAACAGCGCTGGCCTTCGCGAAGCCTTGCTGGCTCAGAAGGACAAAGGGAAAGCCATCGTTGTGCTGAACTTTCCAAACAACCCTACTGGCTACACGCCTGGTCCACAGGAAGGCGATGAAATCATTGCTGCCATTCACGACGCAGCGGAAGCTGGCATCAATGTAGTTGTTGTAACAGACGATGCTTATTTTGGTTTATTTTTCGAAGATTCCATGCAAGAATCACTGTTCTCCAAGCTTGCTGATCTGCATCCGCGCGTGCTTGCCGTTAAAGTTGACGGTGCGACCAAAGAAGAGTACGTATGGGGCTTCCGCGTAGGCTTCATTACGTATGGTTCAACTTCTGCGGCTACTTTGAATGCGTTGGAGCAAAAAACAATTGGTATCATTCGTGCCACGATTTCCAGCGGCCCGCATCCATCACAAACATTCGTATTGCGCGCTTTGACTTCACCTGAATTCGAAGCTCAAAAAGCGGAGAAATACGATATTATGAAACGCCGCGCCAATCGCGTAAAATCGTTGCTCGACAGCGGCCGTTATGGCGATGTATGGGGCTATTACCCATTCAACTCCGGCTACTTTATGTGTCTAACACTAAGCGGCGTTACAGCTGAGTCCGTACGTGCACATCTGTTGAACCAATACGGAATCGGTACGATTGCTCTAGGTGAAACAGATCTTCGCGTTGCATTCTCTTGCATCGAGGAAGAAAATCTTGAAGAGCTGTTCGATACGATTTTCAAAGCGGTTAACGATTTGATTGCGCAAAAAGTATAATAAACACTCGCACTTCATTCGCGAATAATTGCAATGAACCCCTGAGTCAGCATTTCTTTACGAATGCTTCTCTCAGGGGTTCTTTTTTGTATTCCGTCTTCCCTGCTTAGTCTTCATCCTCATCTTTCGCAAGCTTCTTGCGCAAACGCGCTGGACGAATGCCAATATACATGGCGGCAAGTACAATAGCTATGAGCGAAGGGATGTAAACGCCGCCCGCCAAAGCCAGCGGCAAAGCAACAAACAGCCACAGCAGCAGCGTGCATAGCACCATCGCCAAACGATCGATTTTCAAATATTGCTCGATTCGCTGTTTTTCCGGCAATGGGTACACATGCTTCCAAACCGAATAACGATGGATATGACGCAAGCCGCCTAATTGAACTGCAATGAGTCCCATAAAAATAAAAAATACGAGAACACAGCCATAACCAGATAGCGATACGGCCTCAGCAAACCAATAGGTGATGAGGCAGCCGAGAATAAGCAGCCTTAGTATAATTCCGCCCATCTCGGTTCTAAGCATGGATGCCGTATAGAGATATACGAATGTATTGTGATTCGAATACGGTATCGTACGCAGAATCCAGCTTAAATAAGATCTTCTTGCGATACTCGATGGGAGTGTAGGCACATCGATAAACAATCCAAAAAAAACATAATACCGTTTGCGTGTCCTTGCTTCCTCTTCAATCAGCCTCTCCCAAGGAAAAGGATGTTTTGTTGGAAGACGATAAAGCAGCATAGACAATATACCGATGAGCAGCGTAAACCCCGAAGCCTGCCAAGCGGTACAAGTAAGCCAAGCAGCCAGCGTCAATGCTGTCATTGCCCAGCGCAGCACACGCATGAGACGTCGCATGCCAGCCCAAGTCATTCGGCGCTCTTTCCATGCTCCCCATACATTGCCCGCCTTCAGAGCGGCAGCCACGAGTGCAAGCAGCAATGCGCCGTTAATGGCTGGGCCTTGGTTATAGATCGGCAAATAGAGAAGAAACACAATGGCAGCTAGTATCGAACAAGCAATTGAAGTATGACGGAACGATAAGCGTAAATAACCGGCCATCTCTGCCTCACGCGGCATCATAAAGACGACGTCTCCGGCCGCAAGCCACGTACGAAGCGGACTCCAACACAACACTAACGTTAATGCAATCACACCAACAGTCGCAAAGGGAAAGCTGGCTGGCATATGTCGAATTAAATTTATGTATCCAATCGTGGAGGAGATCAAGATTAAAGACATAAAAGCTGGGAAGCCGCTTTGCCCCATATACCGAAAATAAGGCAGCGTTTCCCCGCGGAATGCCTTTGCTCTTTGCTGCCACATCAGCTCCAGCTTGCTAATATTGCTCATCAAACATTGCCCCCAGTAACGAGCTTATAGAAGGCATCCTCCAGAGAACCGCTGCGCATGTCCATGCCTGCTGCTTGTCTAATATCATCGAGCTTGCCGATCGCAACGATTTTGCCGTGGTGCATGACGATAAAACGATCGCAATATGCTTCCACAGTTGAGAGGATATGCGAGCTCATAAGGATGGCTGCTCCCTTTTGTTTTACTTCAACCAGCCGCTCCAGCAAGGAACGAATGCCAAGCGGGTCAAGCCCTAGAAAAGGCTCATCGATGATGTACAGCGGCGGCTCAGCGAGCAGCGCGTTCATAATCATGACCTTTTGTTTCATGCCTTTGGATAAGTGGGCTGCAAAGGCTTTACGCTTTGGCGTCATCTGGAACTGCTTCAGCAGCTCGTCCTCACGATCACCATACTGCTTGTCCTTTACGCTATAGGCCATCCCCGTTAAGCGCAAGTGCTCTTCAACGGTCAGCTCATCAAATAGAACCGGCGTCTCCGGCACATAAGCAAATGCGCTTCTGTAACGCTCCGTTTCTTCCTCCAGCGTAACGCCATCAACCTTTACTTCCCCCGCCTGCGGCTTCATTAAACCTAAAATATGCTTAATGGTTGTGCTTTTTCCAGCGCCATTCAGACCGATTAATCCTACCATCTCGCCCGCTTTTACCTCAAAGGAGATATCATGCAGTACTGGTCTTCGTGGGCTGTAACCGCCGATTAAACCATTCACCTGTAAAATAGAATCCATCCTATCACCTTCAACTATGTAAATTAGTTTATCTAGTAAACAGCATACCGAATTATCGGACTAATATCAAAGAAAGCAATGATTTGTGTACAAAAGCAAGGAGCATGCACGAAAACGAAAAAAAATGGGCAGCCATTGGCCGCCCATTCTTTAAACACTATGATTTGCCTTCATATCGTATTACTTTGAAAGCAGATTATAAAGCACTTGTGCCACTTGAGCTCTCGTAGAAACATCTTTAGGGCTCAGCTTTGAATTGTTCCCCGTAATGATGCCGCCCTCAACTAGCACCTTGAAAGCGTCGGTTGCATAGCTCGCGATTTGAGCGGAATCACTGAAGCTGGACACCGCAACATTTGTCTCTGCTTTAGGCAATTCACCAAACACTTCAAGTGCACGATACAAAAGCGTAAATAGATCTTGACGTGTAATTTTGCTATTAGGGTCAAACGTATTGCCTTCTACACCTTTCGTAATACCCAGGCGCTTAGCAGCTCCCAAGTAATTCGTATAGTAGGTATTCCCTGCATCATCAAAATTAGCTGTCTCTTTCTCATTAGGCTCGATGCCGTATGCTTTCAATAACAAGACGATGAATTGACCTCTCGTCACTGTCGCATTCGGGCTGTAATGGTCCTCGTCTGTACCTGTTGTAATGCTTCTTGCCGCAAGGAATAAAACGGCATCCTTATACCAAGCTGCATCCGATACATCTTTAAAGCTTACTTTATTGTATCCTACAATGTACTGGGAGAAATGTGTCGTAACAAAGTTTACCGTTCCTGTACCCGCGTTGTATTTCCCGCGGATCGTTTCCAAGCTGCCGGCATCCGTTACATAGTAGACCACTACAGCATTTGGATCTTCTCCGGCTTTTAAAGAATAAGGCACACTAACTTGCACATTGCTGCCGCCAAAGCTTGTAAGCTGGGTAGTTCCTGCGAATACGGAGAAATCATATACCGGTCTGTCACCCAAAGCCTCCTTGCCTTCGTCAGTTAGCTCTACTTTCGTAATAATAATGCTGATGTCACCCGCTTCAGCCGAATTGCTGATGCTTTCAATTGCTTTTGCGTTAAAAACGACAGTGCCAACGCCAAGATTGGCCTTCACACCCGCATTTGTGCTTGAAGCTACTTCATTAAACGATTTTCTTGGAATGCTCAGCTCTACAGATTTAGTTTGAGCTGTTGCTTCAACCTTAAGCTCGACGACAGAGGTTTTGCCTGCTGCTTCCGCTTTCTTAGCAAGCTCAACTAAGCTTGTAATAGAAGCTGCGGTTGCTTTCGCTACGGTTGCTCCTGTCGCAGCATCGGTTGTTGCTGTTATCGTTACTGTTGGTGCTGTACCATCATCGTCTCCACCTGCTGGAGGTGTAGGTGTAGGCGTTGGATTTGGGCCATTGTTTCCACCACTTGGAGGGGATACATAATTAGGTACAATGACATCTAGCACTGCGCCGGCATTATAGCCTTCCTTAGCCGCAAACCTCACGTTGTAAGTTCCAGATGATAAGCCAGTAATAGATGGCGCTGTTGCCGCTTGATAGGACTCAGCTCCTGACAGCTTGTATTCAAGTGCTGTCGTTGTTCCTGTAATTTGTCCATCATTATTAGCTGAAGAGGTAGGAGCTACACCCGTCAAGCCTGATGGTTCCGACTGCTCTTGTAGAGCAAACGCTTTGATAACGATATCAATTGCTGGGCTTGCACTGAATCCAGGTTTAGCTGCAAATCTGATATTGTAGGTGCCTGCTGCGAGACCAGTGATCGCTGGTTCTGTTGCTGCTTGATAAACATCCGTTCCATCTAATCTGTATTCTAGAGCTGCAGTCGTTCCTGTAATTTGTCCATCGTTATTAGCAATCGTTGTCGGTGATACGCCTGTTAAGCCAGTCGGCGCTTCTTGCGCTTCCTCGCCGTAAGCCGGAATAACAACCTCTACTTTAGGGCTTGGGCGATATCCTTCTTTTGCCGCGTAACGAACATCATAAGTACCGTAAACAAGATCTGTAACAGACGGTTCTGTTGCACGAATATAATCGGATAACGAATTAGACAGCTTGTATTCAAGCGCTGTCGTCGTTCCAGTAATTTTACCGTCATTGTTAGCTGATGTCGTTGGTGCAACACCTGCCAGCCCTGTTGGTGCAGCTTGGTCTTGAATAAAGGATGGCACCACTACGTTTACAGCTTCGCCCGCTTTGTACGAAACAGCTGCGGGAATTCCTGCTGTATGAGGACCATTGTATCCAAGCTTGGATGCATATCTAACATTGTAAGTACCTGGCACTAAGTTAGTTATTGCATCACCAGTTACAGCCTTGTAATCCGTTTCATTTTCAAGCTTGTATTCAAGCGCTTTGCCTTTCGTTCCTGTAATTTGACCATCATTTTCATCGGATGAGGTTGGTTTAACCGCTGTCAGCCCTGTAGGTTTGGCCTCAACTCTTGCAAATAGGCTGTTCAAAGCATTTGTATAATTTTTGTAATTCACACCAAGTCCGCCGCTGCTTACATAATCAGGTTGAATATTGGTCCAAGAATACATCAATTCAATATGCCCAAGAATTGGAGCTCTGTTGCCATCAACATCCTTGTTGTCTTTGTTATATTGAAAGAGGTATGGAACTTGCGCTTTGCTTGCGATTACTTCAACGCCGTTCTCATTCGTATACTTTACATTGTCTTTTGTTTTTACGTATTGTGTTTTAATATCAGGCAAATATTTGTTAATCAAATCTACATACAGATTGGCGTAAGGATGATTCGTATCTCTTGTTTGAAAGAATGTTCCGTTATGGGGGTCAGCGTTCGGGTCTTTATAAAGATCCAGGATCGAAATTCCCGAATCCAGCTTGGTGTCCCAAAAATAAACTTTATCAATGTTATTTTTTTTCGCATATTCGTTAACAAACTTAATGGCTGCTTGTGTATTCGGGCACCAAGAGCCGCCGAACAAGATCGTATAATTCCCTTCGCTCTCGAGAATCTTCGTCAATTGGTGATAGGTTACATGTTCAAATACGAGCTCTCCGTCCGATTCGTCAAAAATAACCGTTTCTTTTTTGTTAATGATTGATCCGTTTCTATTGAAAGCTGCTTTGATGGAATTCGAACGGTTAATCGTATCAAATGAAGTGATTCCTTCAAATACTTGACTCACTTTTGCTTTGTAAGCATCTACTTTGCTCGCGTCCAAAACGCCATTAGTTAAGTAATCGCTCCACACATTTGTTGAAGCCAAAGAGGAAACAATTTTCTTTTTGTTATACACAAACAGGAATGGTGCTTCAATTTTTTTCGCTGAGCCTTCTGAAATTACTGCGCCCTTGCTGTCTTTTTTCGTATAGCTAACGATATCTCCTGCTGGAAGTACTTCATCGAGGTTCGTTAAATATTTTCTGACCAGCTCGACATACGCTTCTGCAAAATCAAAAGTGTTGTTGCCAACTTTGATTTCTTTCGTTTGCGTTTCAGCAATCTCTAGTGATTTGCCATCTAACCTTGTATCAAAGTTATAGATGGTTTTTACACCATATTGCTTTGCCACCTGATTAATAAAGCCAATATTCGCTTGTGTTTTATCGCTCCAAGCTCCGCCAAACAACACAACATATGTGCCTTCGCTGTCAAAGAGATTAATAATATCTTCATACGTTACCGTTTGAAGAATATGGTTCTCATCATCCAAATGATCATACACATTATTAAAATAGTTATAATGGCTGGCGCCGCTATTTACTAGAGTTTCCGAAGCTGGATTGGCATTAACGATATTGGCAGCTGGCAAAATTAATAATGCAGCCAATATAAGAGCTAACCATCTTTTGGATGTATTAAATTGTAATTTCATGTTCATTCCTCGTTTTCATCAAATTTTGTCGATGTGCCAAGTGTGAAATATGTATTCTCCACTAGTCGCTTCAAGATCTCGTGCAGGGAGCCGGTCATAAGAGGCTGATCTGCCTCTTATGGCCACCCCCATTTCATAATTCATGAATACGTATTTCTTGTTTCTAGCAGATTTCTTCTTCCGTCGTCGATGGTGCTGGCTGTTGACCTTCGGAAGACGAAGATGATGATGAAGAGGAAGAAGAAGGAGCCTCTGAGGATGATGGTGCTTTCGGCTGTACCGTATCTTTTTTCACAAATGAGACCGATTTAGATGGCTTCTTTTCTTCTTTTGCAGCTGGCTCTGCTGGTTTCGATTGTGTTTCTTCTTTCGCAGCAGGTGCTGCTGCTTTTGGCTCTTCTTTTACAACGGCTGCAGCTTTAGGCTGGCTTTCTTCTTTCACCGTCGTTGCTGCTTTAGGCTGGGCAGTCTCTTTCGGCTGAGTCGCTGTTTTTTCAACCGATGTATTTGCTTTAGCCGCAGGCTCTTCCTTTGCTGCTGCCGCTTTAGCTGCAGGCGCCTCTTCCTTCTTATCTACAGCAAGAGTAACTTTGGATTTATCTTCTTGTTTCGCATCTTCTTTTTCTGCTTCAGGTTTATTAGCCTCTATCGTGTCCGCCGTTTTTGCTTGCGGTTGTTTTTCGCCTTCTGCTGCAGCTGTGTTTACTTCTGATTTTTTCTCTGTGTCAGAAACGGTAATGATTTTGGATTGATTCTCTTCTTTTGCTTCGGTAACAATTGCAGCGTTGTCCTTCACCGCAGGCGCACCTTGCGCCTGTTTGGCAGATACGACAACATAGGTTAGAGCTGAGAAGGCTACTGTTGCAGAAATTAATGTTAGTGTTAGTTTTTTCATGATTGTAAACATCCCTTTCGCTTCGCTCTTTGAGCTTTTTTGTTTTTTTGGATAAAAAAAGGAGACCCAACAAGGCGCAGAACTGCGCTCCTATTGAATCTCTGGTGGTCCAGTAGATTATCTTCTTTTGTCATCCTACAAAATGGTTTTTCAACTCACTTTGAATATATTCCTATATTATTCCTCAAAAACGACCCTGTCAACGATTATTTAAATTTTTCCCATCGTTTTTGTCGGAATTAATTATAGAGACACTAAAACGTCTGATTTTTATTTATTATTTTAAATTCCACCTTACGATCATCGGTATGAATAAACTTCACAAGCAATGAAATTTTATGATCTGCGTTTATGCTGCTCCAGTAAAATTGAGCCGTTTCATCCATTGAATCAAATAAAGGAACCTCCAGCGGTTCACCTTCAAAAGATCTCAAAATACCATTTTCTTCACCTTTATAAGTGTGAATGCAATGACCTATCCCTTTTGTAAAAGAGTCGTAATGAAAGAAATGACGGATGCAAAATGACGGATCGTTTTGCCTTGTTTTCAAAATGGACAAGCTGTACAAAGCTGATTCAGTATCAATAATACCGGAAATACGCGGTGTATAATGGGGAGCATCCGGTTCAAACTTTCTGCTTTTTAATGCATCTTCAAACGTTGCACTTTTGCCATAAGCTTCATAGATGGTTTCAGTCTGATCTCCATTGGAAATGATATGCATCCCATTCATACTCTTTATCGGATCATAAATAATCAATGAAGGGTCTTCCATTTTTGCCGCATCATATGCTATGTTTCTTACAAACTGCTCATTGCGCTCAAAGATTCGGTTGCGACTGTTCGCGCTTCTGCCCATTATCCAATACACTTGAACAAAATGTTTTCCTGACGGGCTCATCCCCACGATTATTGTTCTACCAGGATACGGATTATTAAATAACTGATCTTCATAGGACTGCAACATACTCACCTCAACCTTTTTATTTTATCTGAAAATAAAAAAAGCATTTGATCATCGATCAAATACTTTGCCCAGGCGCACGACATATGAAATAGGTGCTCCCTCGTGGTCATCCACGTTTACGCCAGTTGCACCTACCTGAAATTTACATTTATTATAGTTCGATATCGCAATTGAAATCAAGCTCTATTTCTAACGAACTGTTTCGTGCTTATTATGCAGAAAACTAAGCGCTGCTGGATTCGTAAGCTATTATATTGATTGTTGAGCAATGGAAAAAGGGCTGTTCCAAAAGTAGAAAAATCTACTTTCAGGACAGCCCTTCTCTTATTTAAACCTTATTTCACTTCAATTGATTTAACTGTGCCATTGTCGCCTTTTACTTGTACATATTGACCAACCTTCAGCTGCGAGGAGTCACCTGTGATGACTACACTTGGATCAATGCTGAATGTTGTGACAACTGCCTGTGAGTTTTCATATCGAGTAATGAGAGAAACCGTCGTCAATTTCGCCTGATTGTTGAACGTTAATGTATTAATAATTCCGTTCTCCGAGAAAGCTGTACTAACAGGAGCCGACTTCGTTACTTCAATAAATACGATACGATTGAGATACGTACGAACGAGTACCTCATCACCTGCTCGGAGTGAGCTCACTGGCGATTTTTTATCATCTCTGAAAATAAACACATTCGAATCTAATGCTAGTGAAACCTCCGTGTTATCTCCTTTAACAACCGTCAGCTTGCCATCAGCAGGAGCTGCTTTTAGCTTGCCTATAATGGCTTGTGCATCATGATTAGGCATTTCCGTATCTGTACGATCGAGAAGCGCTGCCAGCTCTGCACGGGTTACTGGTTGATTAGGACGGAACGTTTTTCCATTCTTATCATTGTAGCCGGTAATAATGCCTTTCTTCAAAGCAAGAGCTACATAACCTACTGATCCAGCAGGGATCTCTTTTGCATCCTTAAAGTCAAGCTTCGTATTATTGAGCGCCTTCGCTTCGTCTTCCAGTTTAAGCGCTTTTACGAGAAGAATCGTAGACCATAGCCTTGTCGCGTTTGCTTCCGGTTTCACTTCCGATTCAGTCTCAGAGAATAGATCGTTCTCCAGCGCTACTGCAACGTAACCAACAGCCCAAGGGTATTTTTTTGCGATTTTATCCCCGTCATTAAATTGCAAATCCGTTTTCATTTTATCTGCTGATTCCGCTTGTGAGCGAAGACCCATCAATCTGACAGCAGCAGTCAACGTTTCAATACGGTTGATTTTCTGATTAGGCTTAAATGTACCATCCTCGTAGCCAGTAAATACGCCCTTTGACGCTAACCGCATAATGTATTCCATAGCCCACTTCAGATCGTCCTCATCTTGGAATTGCCATGTTACTTTATGTTTATCGTCCTTGTCATACTTGTCATCCTTGTCCTCATGACGGCCTTTATCATCATTACGATCGCCATCATGCCCTTTGCCTTTACCGCCATCTGCAAAAGCTGACGTCGCACCGCCCGCAAGCATCAGCAGCGCAAGCGAAGAAATTGCTGTCTTTTTCCACATTGTTTGTTTCATCAAGAAAGCCACACTCCTTTTTCGATTGCGGGTTTTGCCGCATTTTTTACCTTCGCCCATACGTTTCGGGAGAGGCAGATCGATTTAAGAGGGTGGCTTTCAAAATAAATTTTTATGATTGTTCCTTATCGGCCTCGCGTTTAGCTTTCAGCCACTTAGGAGCACCTTTGTTTTTACCTTCGCGCTTTCGCTCCACTTTCTTAGGAGCAGGCTTCGCTGCTGGCTTTGGTTTCGGCGGAGCAGTTACTGCTTTCGTCTCTACAAGCTTCGTTTGTTTCGGAGCAGCAGCTGCACTTTTATTCTCTGCAGCTCGCTTCGTTTGCAACGCTTCTGAGCGATCTGCAAGCTTTGCTTCATGACGAGCCGCAAACGGTTTTGTTGCTTCTCGCAGCTCTTCCTCGCTAAGAAGCTTTCCTCTGAACATTGTCCGTTCTGTCAATTCGATGCCCAGCTGCTTGCGGAATTTCTCCATAATAAACAGCTCCTGCGGCGTAACAATGGAAACGACTGTACCAGGACGTCCCATACGGCCCGTGCGTCCTGCACGATGCACATAGTGATCCGCATCCGATGCAGGATCAAGCTGAATGACGAGCGGCAGACCTTCAATATCAAGGCCTCTAGCCGCAACATCCGTCGCTAGCAGCAGCTGGCAGCGACCCTCGCGAAAACGTGTCAATGTTGCTGCACGGCGCTGTTTATCCGCATCCCCATACAAAGCCTCAACAGTAAAGCCTTCATAGCTTAGTTTCGATTCCCAGTTGGAAATGTTGTCGGTATCATTTAGGAAAAGCAGCGCAGAGGCCGGGTTCAGCAAGCGAACAAGTCTTCTTGCCGTATCGGTTTTATCACGCTTATCGCTAACGATAAAGTAATTATCGATCGTTTGTGATACGGTATGCTCCGGCGTAACCTGAATGCGTTCCGGGTTTTTCATCCAGCGTCCTTCAAAACGAGCCATTTGATCTGGATATGTCGCGGAGAAAAAAGCAATTTGGTGTTCTTTACCGACACTATGCAAAATGATCTCGACCTCTTTTGTCGAGCCGAGCTGAAATACTTGATCCGCTTCATCAACTACAACATTTTTCACATCATTCAGCTTGAGCTTGCGCAGCTTAAGCAATTCGTGAATTCGCCCTGGTGTACCAATAACCAGCTGCGGGCGCAGCTTCAATTTCTCTACCTGCCGCTTTAATGCAGCTCCGCCAATCAATTGCTGAACGCGAATGTTCAGCGGCTCCGCGTACACTTCTGCTACACGAACAATTTGCATCGCAAGCTCCTGTGTTGGAGCCAAAATAATCGCTTGAATCGCGCTTGAATGCGAATTAAGCTTCTGAAGAAGCGGCAACAAATACGCAAGCGTTTTACCTGTGCCCGTCTGCGACCTCGCTGAAACGTCGCTTCCTCCAAGCAGTATTGGAATCGTATTTGCCTGTACATCGGTTGGTTCAATAATTCCATTTGCTGTGAGCTTATCCGACAGCAGTTCATTAATTCCTATTTCATACCATGTGTGCTTACTCATTTTTAATCCTCTCTCATTTAAACCTTTATTTTCGATTTAACATACCGCCGAATAGCCGATCAATGGTTCGCGGCAGCATTTGATATAGTTTAATACCAAAAGCTGCGGTTTTCGGCAGGTCAAGCTCGGCTTTTCTCCGCTCGATTAAACGAATGATTTTTTTGACTACATATTCTGGCTTCATCATAAACCAATTGACATTTTTAACGTAAGAGCCGGAAGGATCAGCCAGCGAGAAAAAAGGCGTATCTATTGGACCTGGATTAACCGCAGATACCTGAATTCCCTGCTCCCGAAGCTCCATGCGAAGCGCATTAGTAAAGCCAAGCACAGCATGCTTTGTGGCTGTGTAGCTGGTTGATTTGGCAGTGCCTATTTTGCCTGCTAAAGATGCTATGTTTACAATATGTCCGCTTCCTTGCTTTACCATATGAGGAACAACTGCCTTCGTGCAGCGTACGATGCCTAGGTAGTTCGTGTCCATCATTTGCTCAAAGCTTTCCACATTCATGCTCATAAAATTCTCGAATTTGCCGTAGCCAGCGTTGTTCAGCAATACATCTATTTTACCATATTCCGCAATGACAGCTTCTACTGTTCGCTTCACCTGTTCATTATCGGTCACGTCCATCTGATAGAACGAGCTTTTCCCCTTTATTGCAGCGGAAATCTCCTTTAGCTTCGAGATGTTGCGTCCAGTCAAAACTGGGATCGCCCCCCGCTCAGCCAGCATTTTAGCCATTAACGCTCCGATTCCGCTTGATGCACCGGAGATGAAAATCACTTTGCCTCTTAACATCCATCATCACCCATTTACAATTTTACTTGATTGGTATTGCAGACGCAAAAAAAGCTCCCTAAGGAGCCATTTCTATGCTAAGATGCGATTAAAACTTGGATGTCGAGTTCTCCAATGCCTTCCATTATCAGTGGAATCGTCAACGCTTTTTGTGCGGTGAAGCCAGCTGATTGAGCAGACTGGATAACCTTCGGCGGTGTAATATCTACTCTCACCCCTTGATTAAACAGCATCGTACTCGCATTTCCGCTAATCATATTGCCAAGCTCAGAAATAGCACTCTTCACGATTTCGTCGATTTCAGAAATTACGTATCCGCCCATCATCGCAGAAACCATTTTCATAGCTACCTCTTCGCTAAGCCCGAATACAATGTCACCGTTCATCTGTCCGTTGAGCCCAATTTGAATCCAAATATAGTTCTCTACAAACTTGATATCCTTGAGACCTAGTTCTCCAGTCGCTGGACGTATTTGAACGACTTGCTCAATCACGATTTTTGCAGATTCAAGAAACGGGTTAATGTACTCTGCCTTCATAATGAAGATACGCTCCTTTTCGACAAAATTCGCGCTTTGTCTTGTTTAATTTATATTATACTTAATTCACTAGGACAAGTATACTATAAATAAAATATATGTATCTTTAGAACTATATTTTAAAACGAAATCTGTAGAATATTGATAGGAATGGAGGTCCTCTTCTATGCCTAACGTATGGGCTCACTTCATTTTTGGACAACTTGTATTCGAGCGGCTTAGCGAATGCGCACTAATTGAATCAGATGAGAAAAAAAATATATTTAACATGGGATGCCAAGGACCTGACTTTTTGTTCTATCATCGTTTTTTCCCTTGGCAGCGCAGCATAGCCTTAAATCGTTTAGGAACGGAAATGCATAACCGCAATTGCGGACCGGTACTTGTCGAAATGCTGGATAGTGTCGTCGGCAGACCCGCCTGCCCTAAACGTCCTGATTCTTCTATCCTATACACACTGGGATTCGTATTGCATCACATTCTTGATCGTAATCTTCATCCTTATGTATTTAGCAAATCAGGCTTTCGCAAATGGGATCATCAACGTTTTGAAATTATGATGGATACGATAATAGCGCGTGAGCTTTGGGGAATTGAAACGTGGAAAACTCCAGTCTGGAAGCATATCGATACGAAGGGAGCATTTCCAACAACCGTAGTGGACGCTTTCGAGTCGATAGCTGCCCTTTATTATGAAGAGCTGGCCCCGCTCATTAAACGTGAGGATTGGAACCAAGCGAATCGTGATTTCACTGCCGCGCAGCGTTTATTTCATGATCCGACCGGCATACGAAAAATACTAACATTTGGACAAATCGAGCCTTTTACTTATAAAAGAGGGGTTATGCCCTTTGACGTATTAAATGTAGAGGAGCAGCCTTGGCTTGATCCTGTGGACGGCGCCACCTATCACAATGAGAGCGTTTGGCAGCTATGGAATCAAGCGTTAGATGATGCGGCCGAGGTTGTAAGCGCTATCCTCATTTGGCTAAGAGCCTATGAGCAGCCGCAGTTTACAAAAGAGGAGCGTTATCATGTACGTCTCCTGCGAGAAGATGCCATCGCCCTTATAGACAATCGTTCCTATGAAACTGGACTTCATTGCGACTTTAATACTACAATCCGTTTTGCAGACACGGTTTGGACTGACCAAATCGGAATTATGAAGGCTCCTTGAGTAATGAAGGAGCCTTCTCCTGTCTTTCTTTTTCTAAAAAAACTATACAGCCTTACTTGTCAGGCTTCTTCTAAAACGCAGCCTTATGAGCCTCAAGCGCTCATAAAGGACATCAACAGGCTTATTCAATTGCGAAGCTTCCAAAGTGCCATATACTTGCTGCAATACCGGCTTCAAATATTTATCGCCGACCAGCGAGAGAGCATCCCATACCAGCTGCTGCTCATCATCTGGCATCTCAACGAGCTCCCGCGTAATCAGTGATTCCATATCGTAACCCTCTTGTTCTAATTGCTCGATTCGATCCATTAATTCGCGCCTTGACAGTTCTAGCTCCACGCCAAGCTGTTCAAGCGATCCACCCTGCTGTACCGCCGTCAAAATATGTTTTTTTGCCTGCTGGCGATCCATCTGAGATTTATATTTTGTTTCCTTTTGCTTATAAAGCCACTGCGTATAGGCGATTGAATCTAATTTGTCACTTACCCATTGCAGCGGAAACTCCGTTTCACGGTCAGCCTCACTTGTAATCTCCAGCACTTCTAATCCATAGGATGCATGCTTGGCGCTTCCCCAACCGGGAATTTGTGCTAATTCATCTGCCGTCTTCGGAACAAAGGCGCTGATCATCCACAACATGCGATTAGTAGCGACAAGATAAGCCGAACGCTTCTCAGCAATTGCTTTCGTACGCCGCCATTCACGAAGCTTCTGAAAAAGTTCTTGATTGGCATGAAGCTCGCCATAGCATTGAAGCATAGTTACGAAGCTGCCAGTTGTAGAACGGCGATCGTCCAGCATGCCATCGATAATAGGCGCGTACCCTTCCCCCATGACCCTTGCAATGCCATGACGGAATGCCACAATCATTTCCTCCCATGACGTTCCTTCAAACCAAGTGATCGGATCTTCGCTCTCCTCATTCAGCTCCACCCACAGCACTGCCCAAATGCCTTGATTCTCACAGATAGATAGCTGCGCGCTATCAATGCGCTGGCCTTCTCCAAGCTTCTCGAACGTGTTCAAAAATACGATTTGCATGTTTCTCATTCCTCCAATAAATAGATGTGGTCGCGAATCGGTTGAAGGCAAGGAAAGCGTCCGAACAATTAGGGAGAATGTCGGAAAACAACAAAAAGCACCTCCTCTGCCTGCGGCAAAGGAGGTGCTTCCTCACGTTTAATGATTCGATTGCTTTCATGCTATCATATTGATTTCTTTATTACAAGCATTTTGTTGCTGCAAAATCATGCTCTCAAGCTTCCTTCATAAGACCAAACCTTTAATAATTACAGTACTCTATAAACTTTATAGGGTAGGAACTCTGAACGATACAAGGTAAAGTTTTGGTGAAGTCAATTTCTCAGACATTTCCATGCAGTGAAAATTTAATATAAGGGGAGTAATACAGGCGACCGACGCTATTACGACAACTGCCTCTATCTGTTTGCCATGCTTGCGCTTAGCGGCAGCTTTAAAATTTATATGCCAGCTGTATAGCGTTTTTTCTCATCGTAATTGAAAAAGAACGGCCACCACTCCTTAATGGAGGGTAGCCGTTCTTTTTTCTCCTTACGGATTCTCAGCTTTAAACGCTGCTCGCTTCTCTTCCATTACTTCCTTGCCGCCAATTTTCATATAATCCGCTACTTCCTTATCGTAAACCTTGTCAAAATCCGCTGGTTTCGCGGTTAACACTTTAACAAATATTTCGTCGTCCTTTTCCTTCAGCGTTGTAGCGTACTTGATCTCCGCTTGAATCGGCGTCACCACACGAGGTTTAATGATTCCATCCTTCGATCCAGTCGCGATGCTTTCCACCGTAAAATCCTTGAAATTCGGATCGGACGCATTTGCCGTAATGTTCAGCAGCTCATCAGTTGTACTGACATATTTTCCGTTAAGAATGATACAGTAATCAAAATAGTTATATAAAGTCTGCTTCGCCTGATCGTTATCAAGCGTGATTGGCACGCCATCCTTCATCTCATAAGTTACGCCTTCCGTACCGTTCTGAAGGGCAATTATATTGTCCGTTTCAGCCATCCAATTCAAATATTTAATGGCCGCTTCAGCATTTTTACTTGCTTTTGGTACCATGATGTATATGCCATTAGGCGAATAAATAGGCTTTGGTGTCTTGCCGTCCGCGCTTGTGAACGGGTCGATTAACGCCAGCTTTGCATTCGGATCATTCTTTTGCAGCTCGGCATAATAGCCCATATAAACCGGCTCGTTGGTATTTGTTGTTGCTGAACCAATATACCCGTTCAGCAGGTTCTTCTGAAACTGCTGCGTATCCTTGCCCATATGGAGCGGAAAATCCGGATCCATAAGTCCCTCGTTGTACATCTTATTCAAGAAGCGGTACGCTTCCTTATTGCCCGGAATGAGCCACTCCGCTGATGCATAGAGATCCTCATCTGTGATTTTGTCCCATTCCCAGAACGAATATTGAATCGGATGCATATGGAAATAGTCGATCTGACCATACGGAATCGCTTTATCACCGGATTTGCCAGGCTTTTTCTCTTTAAAAGCCTTCATCGTCTCATAGAACTGCTCCGTTGTTTTCGGCAGCGGCAACCCGAGCTCATCCAACCAATCCTGCCGGATAAAAGTCGAGCTCTGAGGCTGAAGAACGCGCTTAGCAGGAATCGTATACTGCTTGCCATCGAATACACCGTAGCTGAGCAGCTCCTCACCCAATACTTCCTTCAACTTTTGTCCATGCGCATCCAGCAGCGGACCAAGATCTGTCAGACCGCCGTTTTTTACGTATTGCTGTACCGTCGGCTGATCATAAGTAAATACGATGTCAGGAGCCTGATTCGCAGCCATAAGCACGTTCAGCTTGTCTACCTCCTCTGAGCGAGGAACCGTAACGAATTCGACAGTAATATTATTCGGTTCACCAAAATTTTTCTGAATGTATTTTGTCATATCGTTGTCGGTAATTTTCGGAGCGCCTGCCGGTGTATTGTTTCGGTCAAACAGCTCGATTCGAAGCTTAATTGGATCTCCTTTCGGCTTCTCGGTTGCTTCAGAGCCTGAATTGCTCGGTTTATTGCTTGCAGCTTCCTTTTCTTTGACAGGCTCCTTATTTCCGTTTCCGCTGCTGCACGCAGACAGCATGGATGTGATCAACAGCACTGCCATAAAGATTATCGTGAATTTACGCCTTGCTCTCCTCAACGCATTCAACTCCCTTTAATCATTTTTTAAATCTATAGCAACTCCATGAAACGGGAGCTTTCGGCTCCAGCCTGTCCGGGAGTGACTATCAACCTTTGACGGCACCGATCATCATACCCGAAATAAAGTAACGCTGAAGCGCCGGGTATACGAGCAAAATGGGAATGGTTGCGAACATGATCGAGGCAGCTTTAAGGCTTTCCGGTATCGGTACCGAGGCATTAAGTCCCTCTGCTATCGCCATATCGTTAACCTGGCTGTTGATGACCATTTCGTACAGCTTCAATTGAAGTGGATAAAGCTCCGATTTGGTAATGTACAATAAGGCATCCATAAATCCGTTCCACCTTCCCACTGCGTAAAACAAGCTAAGCGTGGCCATGACCGGAAGCGACAGCGGCAGGACGACATGCCACAATATTTTAAAATAGTTGGCTCCGTCCATCCGCGCCGACTCTTCCAGCTCTACTGGAATGGAGGAGAAAAAGGTCTTTATGATGAGCAAATAAAAGGCATTAACCATCCCCGGCAAAATGAGCGCCCAGATCGAATCAAGCAAATGCAAATTTTTTACGAGCAAATATTCCGGTATCATGCCTCCGCTGAAAAACATCGTCAGGACGATAAGGAGAAGAAAAAAGTTTCTTCCCTTTAGGTTAGGCTTCGTCAAGGGATAGGCTGCCATAATGGTCATCAGCATCGCTATAGCCGTGAACAAAACAACTAGTCCAATTGTAAAAAGCAAGGAATGGATCATCGCTGCATTGCCGAAAACAGCCTTGTAAGCAGAAAAATCGATTTCTACGGGGAGTATCGTAACTTTTCCTGATAAAATCGGCCCGTTGGCGCTTAAAGATAAGGCAAAAATATGAAGCAGCGGCAGCAGGCAGAAGAGCCCCGCCGTTATGATTACGACCATGATCATTGCATCTACGATTTTGTCATTTCCATACGCTCTCATATCTGCCCTCCTACCAAATGCCTTGATCGTTAACTTTTCTGGAAATATAATCGGCCGACAGCAGGAAAATAAGACCTACAACCGCTTGGAAAAGACCGATAGCCGTTGCTATTGTATACCGTGCGGACTGAATTCCGATTTTGTATACATACGTGCTTATAACCTCAGACACATCGGTGACGAGAGGATTGCTAAGTACAAACGGTCTATCAAATCCAATGCTGGCCATATGTCCAATATTAATAATGAGTAGAATGATAATTGTCGGCTTGATGCCCGGCAGCGTGATATGCCAGATTTTACGCATTCGGCTTGCACCATCCACATCTGCAGCTTCGTAAAGATCCTTGTTAATTCCCGTTAAAGCAGCGAGATAAATGATCGTTCCCCACCCGGCACTCTGCCAAATACCTATGCCTAAATATGTAAGCACCCAGTAAACAGGCTCCGTAAGGAAAGGAATGACCTTCATTCCTAACGACTTCAGCAGATTGTTGACAATACCGTTATTGGTCGCCAGCAGCTGAATGGCCATCCCGCCGATGATGACCCATGATATAAAATGAGGCAAATAAAGAATCGTCTGCGCGCCTTTTTTGAACCATTTTATACGAAGCTCATTTAACAGTATCGCTAGTGCGATTGGAATTGGAAAACTTACGACAAGATCCAAGAAATTGAGTAGAAAGGTGTTGCGGAGCGCATTGTAAAAACCATCCATCTGAAATACTTCCCGGAACGTTTCGAAGCCGACCCAGGGGCTTGCTAAAATGCCTTGAAACATGTTGTAGTCCTTAAATGCAATGACGACGCCCAGCATTGGTGTGTACTTAAAAATAATAAAATACGCCAAGGGCAGAATCAGCAGCAGGTATAACTGCCAATCCCTGTACAGCGCTTTCATACGAACGCGCGGCACGGTTTTGACCTTCCTCTGACGTTCCGTTGCAATCTGCATGGATGACCTCCTGACTCTTATTGGAAGCAAATATTTCGGCTTGGTTCCAAATGTAGCACGCGATTAAGAAATCGGATATTAACAAGAATCAGAGGCTTAGCATAATCGGAAATCCCGCTATTCACGCGGACTTTACCATTTTCCGACGATTAACCTTTACGGAAGTAAAAAGAAAATCTGCCGATTAATTCGGCAGATTTGTTGCCATTCATTCGTTTAACCGATAAATGGTTCGATATTCACCTGGCGGTAGATTAAACAATTTTTTGAAAGCACGGTGGAAGGAAATGACGTGTGTATAGCCCACCTGTTCTGCAATCCATTGGATAGGCTCATCTGTTTCAAGCAGCATGTTTTTCGCATGTGCGAATCTTACCTTAAGCAAATAATCGATAAAATTTTCACCATGCTCCTCTTTAAACAAATGACTAACGCTTCTCGCGCTTAGACCAAGCTTCTCGCTGACTTGAACGAGAGACAAGCTCGGATCAGTGTAATGCTGGTCGATGTATTCCTTCGTTTGGAGGGCGATCGTATGATTTTTGCCAGTCAGCCTTTTCTTATCCCTATCGCCCGCAAGTTCAGTCAAAACAGCCGCAAGCTGAATCTCAAGCTCGTCGATCGTTTCAGCATGCTGGGCAATTTGCCTGAACCTGCTTCGGTATTCGCTGCTCCATATCGTCTCGATATCACTTGGCAATGCTTCCATATCTTTCTCTAGCTGGCGGATTAGATTATGAATGAACGCTTCAATATCCGCGCGCGAGATTAACATGCCTTTCAACTTAAGAAAAATTCGGCCCAGCTTAATCTCCCATTGCCCGTCGTCCATCCGGCAAGAGCGTGACAGCTCCAATATGGATTGAAAGCAAAGAAGTGTCTCTCCAGTTTGTTTTGTACATCTTAACCGGTTGTCAATTACGCTGTTTGTCCCAAAAACAGCTTTGTAGGATACATTCTCAGCAGCGCTGCGGTAAGCGGCAGCAATATCATGAATCGAATGGACGAAGTCTCCAATTCCGCAAGATACGGTTAACTCCAAATGCTCGTTCATCCACTTGCGGAATTCCTCGCATACTTGTACCAGCCTATCTTGAATGGACTCTGAGCTTTGCTGAAGAAAGACAACAAAAGCCATTCGCTGAGGCTCTGTCCATACGTGTTGGATCTGCAATTCCTTCTGCTGCATAAGCTCTCGAAAAGCAGATTCAATAAGAAATTTCAGCAGGTTTTGATCACTGGCTTTATATTTATCAGTAAATGCGGCAAAATGGTCAATTTCTAGAGCAATGACGCCAATCCATTCATATGAATGCGGCAAGCCAAGTACCGATGCCTGCTTTTTCCATTCCTGATCGGTCAGCATGGATCGTCCAACTAGCAGCTCCTGAAGGAGATTCCGTTGACGGAGCAGCAAATCCTCTTTATGCAGATGCTCATAATCAATCGATTTTTTTAATAAATGATCAATGGCGGTTTCGATGAATTTGAACTCATTTCGGGGCATCTTAATGCCAAGCTCTTGGCTTTTGCGAGCCGCATATCCGTCGATTTTACCCATGATGGTCTGGATCGGCTTGTAAGAGACATGCGTAATAAAGGTAAACCATATTAAGGCTAATATGATGATGATAAATACGATAATGAACCAAATGTTGGAAAACAAAGAGAGGGCGGAAAATTCGTTGGCATGCACGCTGCCTGCATAGAATTGCCAACCGGTGTATGGGGAGCTGGCATAAATACCGCCTTCCTTGGCAGAAGGCAAAGTGGACTCAAACGGCTTCTTCTCCCAATCTAGAAGTTGAATCGTGCCGCCGTATCCATTGAATTGATTCATAAAATCGATGATGGAGCTTACATTAAGATTGACGACCACCGCTCCCTGCTTATCAGACGCGAATGGGTAAGCCTTTACCAGTGAAACAACCTTGCGAGTGGAATCGTCAAGGATAGATTCACTATACTCTCTTGGGCTCGTCCAGCCCATTGCAGCCGATCTTGATTGATGCGAATCGAAAAAAGGTTTGTCCTTAAACGCCTCGAGCTTGACCATCCCTGCTTCGGATAATACTTTTCCAGTATGATCACTGTAAATATAAATGGAATTAACGAACGGCAAAGATGAGGATATTTCAACTAACTTTTTTTGAATTACGAAGTAATCATACAATGACTTGGGCTTTTCATAAAAAAAAGCTTGCAGCGTTTTGTCCGTCTGCATTTCCCTAACAACATTGCGCTCAATCAGTTGCAAGCTCGCGTCCACATTTTGCATCGTCTGCTCCACGATCGCTTGATTCGTTTCCAAATACTTTTTCTCAGACGAATTATTTAACGTTGAAAAAAACAAAAAGATAACTGATGAAATAACAAAGAAAAATATCGGTGTATACGACAGCATCATCCGGTAATACCAGTTCATCTTCAAATGAACCAACCTCCCGTCCATTTATGAAGCGCTTACAATTAGAAAGATGTTTCTAGTTTCTGCTTCTAGCCAACCTCTTCCTGCAAAGGAAAGAAACCGCGAATACGCGGCCTCCTCCGTGCAGTTGTTGATTATGCCTTCGTCCATGAAGTGCGTATAGGTTACAATTTCCTGACCATTCCAAAAGCCACTTAAACGTCGTTTCTTCCATTTCTACTCGAACAACGGCTGGAAGCGGAGTACCTGCATGAATGGAAAGCTGCAGTGATTCGTCGAACGTCATATTGGATCCCCTCCTATTTGCTTTCTCCGCTTACCGTAATTTGATTGCTGATGAACGCTGCAACGGAGTTTTTCTTCTCATAGAAGTGGGTCGCTGACGCCATAATCCCTTCCCGTGTATAAAAAGGGCTGTCTGGTCGAATAGGCAGCTCAACAGTTGTCCCTGTGCTGGAAGCTTGATAAATAGCAGTAATAAGCTCAAGCGTTTTTCTTCCTTCCACTCCCGTTACGAGTACTTCACTGCTGCCGTTTTCAATCGCGGTTATAACATTATCCAGCTGACCTTTGTGCCCTACATAGGTTAAGGAAGCTGTACCATCTGCAACAGCTGCAATTTGCCGCTCCAATTCCGGGTTTTCTATAGGAAAACCGTTCTCCTGTGCAGATGAAGCGGTTAGCTGCCATGGCATGGATACTCGCGCTTTCTCACCTTGGAAAATAAGCTTTTGCTCTTGTCCGTGATGAACGACGGAGCTTGTGATTTGAGCAATCGCACGCGGATAGGACAAAATCGCTACCGACAAATCCTCAACTTCTGCATTATCATGGGAAGTATTAGCCATAATGGCCGTCACTTTATCCGGCATACCCATCATCCATTGGAACATATCAATATGATGAACAGCATGATTTAGCGTGCAGCCTCCGCCTTCCTTCTCCCAAGTTCCGCGCCACCACAAATCGTAATATGTATACCCTCGCCACCAAAAGGAATCAACCTGCGCATGCACGATTCGTCCTGCAAGCCCAGAATCAAGCACGCTCTTAAGCTTCATGACCGCATCGCCAAATCGATTCTGGCTTATAACGGAAAGAATTTTTCCTGATGCTACCGCGGCTTCGTTCATTCTATCGCATTCAGCCAACGAAGATGCCATTGGCTTCTCGACAATGACATGTTTTCCTGCTTGCAGGAAGTCTACGGAAAAATCAGCGTGTGTATAGGGCGGTGTGCAAATCGAAACCAAATCGATATCATCACGCGACAGCAAATTATTGTAATCGTTTACAATTTCACAATTCAATTGATACTTCTTTTTTTTGTCCTGCGCGCTTGCATCATGAATATCGTATAAAGCAACAATACTGCAGCGGTTCCCAAGTGCCAGATAAGCTTCGATATGAGCAGACGATATAGAGCCGGTTCCAATAATCGCAACACGAATCATATAATTCCATCTCCTTAGTCATTTTTCTTAACTGATAATACTAGTATACAATTAATTCAGACAAGTGCATATGCTTTTTTATATGAATATATATAGCAAAATCAAAAAAACAGCTGACACCTCCTATGAGGCTGCCTGCCGTTTCATTGTACATGATTACTTAAAATACGCGGGGTGTTTCTCTTTCAGCTCATCCTTCTCCAGTTGAAATCGATTCAAATGCTCATGCATCACTTTTTCCGCTGCATCTGTGTCCTTGTCCTTAATTGCCGCTACGATTGCACGGTGCTGGCTCAAAATGATGTGCCAATCATCGTTTGCAGCAAGGCGCAGCATCCTCACCCTCTGGTAATGGGCGCTAAGCTCCTGAAGCAGCTTCCATGTGCGGAGCTTCCCACATCCAATGATAATCGTTTTGTGAAACTCGTCGTCGAGCTCAAACAATCGCTTATAGTTTTTTTCTTCGATACAGAGCTCTTGCAGGGCAATCAAATTTAGCAGCTGCAGCACTTGTTCAGCCTTAAGCTGCTCGCATGCCAGCCTGACGATCGTACTTTCCAGCGTTTCCCGCACGAAGCGTGACTCTTCCACCATATCCAGATCAATGAGAGAAATAAATGAACCTCGCTGGGGTATCGTTTCAATAAGCCCCTCTTGCGAAAGCTTAACGAATGCTTCTCTAATGGGTGTTCTGCTAACCTTCAGCATTTCAATTATATCTTTTTCTGAAATAAAACGGCCCGGCTCCAGTTTCAAATCCAATATATCTGATTTCAGCTTATCATATACGTAGTCACGAATAGATCCTTTTGCATCACGCGACGATTCAGAATTGTAGTTCATATCATTGCATCCCTCCTGATGGCACTGCTATTACTAATGTACCATAGCTTGTATAAACTGCAATAAGCCAAAGCAGAACATAATATTGTATAATGATTGTATTAATGAATTGGAGGCTATACTTTATGCTGTTGCCTGATTTTGATTTTATGTCCGATTCCACGGAAGAAACGTCAACAAGATACGTCACTTTTATTGGACCTAGCTTGAAGCGATTCGACCTTGCTATTACTTCCACTAGCCGTTTTTACGGCAAAAAACTAATTACTGATCTTCAATTTGGCAAAACAGCGATTATCGGTCCTGATGACCTTGAAGAGGAAGGTTATCTTGAACATACGTTTAAGCTGACAGAAGAAGAAGCGGCTGAGCTCGCTCAATTCTTATACTTTGTTGTTGGAACGGTGCATTTTACCGATTAATCAGGGTACACTGAAATGGTAAACTAATACCATTTGAGAGGAGTCTGCTGATGGATCGATTTGTTCCTGAAAATCGCCAGCCCTATACAGATGTATCAACAGTAGAATCGCAGCGCAACGATCTCATTCCGGAGGAGTTTCCGGATGGACCGTATGGCTCTGATCTGCTGATGGAATCGCTAGGAAAAAGTACGCCTTGGAGAGTGGATCAGCGACCATCCAATCGCTTCGCTTATGAGAATCGAGCGCTTCATGCAGGATTGCCTCGTGACTATCCGGGTGAAGATGAATACGACCATGATTTTCCTGAAGTACATGATGAACCTTAAACCAAGCAAAAACGCCTTAGGCGTCCTTAGACGCTGAAGTAGTTTTGACGGTGAAATATAAGATAAGTATGAGAAAATTATATACTTTCTTATATTTAAACAAAGCCCTTGGATAACACGTCATATCACGTGTTTCCAAGGGCTTTTTTCCAAGCTTATTTATAGGTTGATTTATGCAGGATTAAGCTCTAGGTCATCTTCGTCACCGCGGTTGAATGCTTCACGATCGAATTCGCCTTCGGAATCTGCTACAAGCAATGCAGTAACCGTAGTACCCGTAGCATTAACAGCCGTACGACCCATATCAATTAAAGATTCAACAGCAACAACGAGTGCAATACCTTCTAGCGGTAGTCCAACTGCTGTCAATACAACTGTTGTCGAAATGGAAGCTGGACCTGGTACGCCCGCTACACCGATTGATGAGATTACGCTAACAAGTACGATAAGTACATAATCTGTTGCAGTAAGCGATACACCGTAAACTTGTGAGATGAATACCGCTACAACAGCCGGCCAAACCCCGCCGCAGCCGTTAAAGTTCATTGTAGCGCCAAGCGGTGCTACAAAGCTCGCGATTTTTGGTGAAATGCGAAGGCGCTTCGTAATAACTTCAAGATTGACCGGAAGCGTTGCAAAGCTGCTGCGTGTTGTGAACGCTACGGCTACCGTAGGATATGCTTTTTTGAAAAACTTCAAAGGATTAACCTTAGCGACAAAAGATACAAGGCCGCCAAAGACAAATACAAAATGCAAGAGCAATGCGATATAAGTTACAAGAATTAACATAGCAAGCGGTTCGAGTGTTTCCCAACCATATCTAGCAGCCATAACTGCAATCAAGGCATACACACCATACGGTGTAAAGCGAAGAACGAACTTAACAACCTGGTGCATAATTACGGTTGCCGATTGAATGAACGCTTTGAACGGTTGAACAGAATCTGGATTTTTTGCTCCTACCTTAACGATTGCGATAGCAATGAATAGTGCGAAAATAAGAATAGGCACTACTTTACCCTCTGCAGCATCGTTAATCGGATTCGAAGGCACTTGATCCAATATCACTTTGAAAAAGCTTGGAACTTCACGCGCTTCAAAATTTTCAGGTGTTTTAAGCTCAAAGCCTGCACCCGGATTAATAGCAGATGCTACTAGAAGTCCGATAATTGCGGCTACACCTGTCGTTGCAAGAAACCAACTGATTGTCTTAACGCTAAGCTTGCGTAGAAACTCAAGATTCGTAATCGAGATAATACTGTTAATAACGAGAACAAATACGAGCGGAATAACGATCATCTTAATTAAATTAATGTAGATGGAGCCAATCGTACCTACGCCCTCAGTATCTAGTTTAAAGTTGTTAAAAATGATACCTGCCACAAGGCCAAGGCCAAGTGCGACCAATACCCTCGTTCCGAAGCTTACACGTTTTTTGGCCATAAAATAAAGACCGCCAAGTATTATTGCTGATACAACTAAACTGATCCAGTTTGTTTCAATCGCTGTCAATAAATTATTTTCCATAATACAACAATCATCCTTTCTGTCCACACATTATGATTAATAGCAAAAATTAACTCTTAAAATCATATTCATTTTAATTCCGATAAGAATACTCTACTTTGCAGAAACAAATATATCATCGTTCTCAAACTTATGTCAATATGATTTTCCCACAGTTTCCAGAGAAATATTCGTTTAGTTTTTTTGAGTTTCGATACTATAAATATATAGGGCTCTTTCAAGTATTGCTTCGCACAAAAAAGAGACGTACAACAACCTTTTGAATCTGGTTGTATACGTCTCTTTGTGGCGTAACTTCAGTATAATAAGTTACTCCGTAATTTCAAATTTTGGTTTAACATTGTTGAAATCAAGATTTTCTCCGCTAACCATAAGGCCCATGCCCCAATCAAAATGAGTATTTACAGAAGGCTTGTCGGCTGCATCACGATATTGGAACAAAACGTTTCTTCTCGTTCTGTCACTGCGGTTAACATCCGATCCATGAATCGTCAAATAGTTGAAGAACAGCACATCCCCTGCTTTCGCCGGGCAAAGCGTACCAGATGAAATTGGATATTCCTTATGGTTGAGATAATGTCTTCCCACATGATTCAGCGGTCCTTCCAAATGAGAACCAGGGATAACCGCTAAGCAGCCATTTTCTGAATCGGCATCATCAAGATGAACGCTTGCAGCAAGCATCGAATGGTCGTTATGAGGGAAATACGGATAATCCTGATGCATAGGAAATGCTGCTCCATTCGCAGGCGGCTTCACAAGCATTTTGGAGTGATGAAGCTGTACATTGGGACCGATGATTCCATTCAGTACGGATACCATATTCGGATGAATGACTGCCTTAGTAAAGGAGGCATCATGATAATGCACATCATGGAAGCCTTTTAGAACGAGCTTCTTAAGCTGCTCTGGCGGGAGAAAATCTCCTTGCCATGCGTGGTTATGATCTGCCTGAGCAAGCGCCGCTCGTTGAATAACCCGCTCAACAGCCGCTCTCATCTCTACTACTTCCTCATTGTTAAACACGCCTCTAACAAGCAAGTAACCATTTTCTTTATAAAATTGCACATCTTCATTAGTAATCATGTTCATTCCCCTTATCGTATAATTAATGTGAATATGGTTTAATTATAGATAGGATATAGTGCAATCGTATTTACCTGTTAACGACATAATTTTGCATTATTACGCCATAGGAGCTGATCGTTCATATGTACGTTTGGTCAAAAAGCGAAGAACGCTTAAATCGATATGCAAGATTGCTGCAAGGTGAGAGCTTGACCATCCATGTTTATTATTGGGGAGCGGTACCAAAGCTAGTTGCAAATGCTGTTCATAAGCATTCTTTTTTTGAGGTTTGTTACGTGGCTGGAGGTACGGGAATTTATGAGGAGGGCGGAACGGCTTATCCTCTGCATGAAGGCGTGCTTTTTTGCTCGCGGCCAAATATCCGTCATCAAATTAGAGATGTAGATCAATTGGATTTATTATATGTTGCCTACGAGCTCGATGAGAAGCTTTCTAAGCCGGATGAATTCGAATATTACAATCAGTCTTTAAACAGCGGCCCGATTTGGATGGAAAACCAGCAGCATTCTCCAACAGCTCAAATTTGGAAATCGCTGCTCATTCCAAGCGAAGAAATGTTCGCTGTGCCAATCGCCTTGCTGAATCAGCTGGCACATGCCTTGATCCTAACGTTTCCTACAATTGTAGGCGGGAGGAACAAAAGTACAGAAATCATTTTGCCCGCTTCCAATGCAGCTATCCTCATTAGCCGCGCAAAGCTGTACATACGCGATAATTTAGGCGCTAATTTGAGCTTATCGGAGGTTGCCCGCTACATTAATGTGTCGGAGCGCCATCTATCTAGACTTTTTTCGCAAAGCGTTCATGAATCGTTCTCCATGCTTGTTAGACATGAGCGAGTCCGCGTGGCGGAGCAGCTGCTATCACAAACAGCAACGCCGATTAAAACCATCGCTGAGCGCTGCGGCTTCTCATCCGTACATTATTTCTCCCGAACGTTTGCCGAAGCCAAAGGTATTCCTCCAGCTGCCTTTCGCGAGGCCAGCCGCAGAAATACCGATGATGACTAGATGCATCTCAGGTTCATTGATTATAGGTCATGAATCGTAATCTCGCTTCTGACCATAAACCTTGCGTTAACGCCTGCTTGACCGATCCCTTTGGAAATGTAAAAGGAGCCATCTTTATTATGATGAAGGCCTTTGTAGATTCCTTTCACGGACAACGGGCCCTTTGGCTTTAATGCAAAAAAGAACGGCACGTTCAGCTGCTTCCCATGCAGATGACCGGCCATTAAATATTGAAAAGGGCGATTAATTTTTAGAACGACATTAGGATCATGCGTCATAATGACGACAGGCTTGCTATCATCAATACCTCTAAATGAAGGTAAGATTCGGCTATGATGAGAGCAATCATCGTCAATTCCGACAAGCTGAAAATCATCGAGCATAACATTCTCGTTACGCAGCACCTTAATGCCATAAACGCCAAATAGATCGAGCAATTTCTTTAAACGAGGAAGCTCATAATCATGGTTTCCGAGCACTGCATAGACAGGTATTCCGCTGTCTGCAATAGCTTTAAGGTAATAGCCTACCCGCGTCAAATAGTGTTCTTTATACGTATAATCGCCGGTCAGAAAAATGTAGTCAGGCTGCACGGAGGCAATGACATGCTGAATTCGCTTTGCGCTTATGCGCAGCCTGTCTACATGCAAATCGCTAATTTGCAATATGCGTTTGTTAATGCCAATGGGATGTGTAATTTTTTCGATTTTCAACCACTGGGTTGGGAGGATAAAGAGCAGGTACAAGAGAAGCACGGTTATTCCGAGCGTTAGTATAATAGCCAAATGTGTCCTCCTAATCATTGAAACCAATTCTGAGTTAATCTATCCCAAGGAGTAAATGCCTGTCCCTGTCATGAACTTTACTACTCTAATTAGTATAGTAAAGTTACGACTATAAAGCTACTTGCAGCTGGTTGCCTAACAAACGGCTGAACAGTCCTTTTTTATCCTCAGCGAGCATGATAAAATGACCCGTTTGCACGATTTTCCCATTTTCCAACACGATAACCTGATCTGCATTCCGAATGGTCGATAAGCGATGAGCAACGACGATAACGGTCATTTTTCCCTTAAGCCGCTCTATGGCTTCTTGAATTTTTGTCTCGTTCAAGCTGTCTAGTGCACTTGTAGCCTCATCCAAAATAAGGATTGATGGCTTTCTTAATATTGCTCTAGCCAAAACGAGTCTCTGACGCTCCCCGCCTGATAAACGTATTCCACGATCACCAATAATCGTATCGATTCCATCCGGAAGTTTACGAACAAATTCAGCTGCAGAAGAGAACTCCATCGCTTCCCATATTTGATCTTCCGTCGCATTCGGATCGATTAATATTAAGTTATCTCTAATCGTCCCATGGAACAGAAACGGCTCCTGCGGGACATAGCTTATCGATCTTCTTAACGACAACAGATCCTCATCTGTAAGCGTCTTGCCGTCAATAAGCACATGACCAAGTTCTGGCTTCATGAGTCCCATCATTAGATCGATTAAAGTGCTTTTCCCCGCGCCTGACTGTCCAACAATGGCGGTCATGCCATTAGCAGGGATGCTCAAATTAATAGCTTCCAGCGTGTAATCCGGCTGCTCCTCGTCATACCGAAAATAGACATGGCGGCATTCGAGCTGGTGCTTGAGTCTAACGCTCTCATCCTTATCTTTTTCGTATAACATGACATCTGCTACTTCCTGCGCTTTCAAACATTCTTCCTGTAGATCCATTAACGTTTTGAAAGCAGGCATGGATGAAGCAATTAATTCTACATTAGATTGAATGCCAGTGAATCTCGGCCACAGTCGCGCAAACATGGCGATAATTAGCAATAAATAAGCGCCTTCTTGCTGGAACATCGTTACCGAGAACAAAATAAATACAGCAATCATAAGTGAAGAGGTCAGTTTATAAACAAGCTGAGAATTATTTCTTATTTTACTGCTGCTAATTCGCTCATCCGCTTGTTTTCGAGTCCAGTCCTGCATCCAGCGATAACGCGAAATCTCCAGTGAATTGCTTTTAATATCTTTCATCCCATTGAAGTGATCCGTAATACCGGCCATATATCCTTGATAAAGATCGATCGCCGTACTTCCAAGCTGCTGTGACTGTTTAATGAATCGACGAGATAGAAAAATGACAATGAGCCCAAAGCCAAGGACAAATAACGTCATCTTAACTGAAATTACAAACGCAATTCCAATCTGAATCATCGTAAAAATTAATGATGCCATAAATTGAAGAACAAGGTAAGCGCCATTAGTCACACGCCCTAATTGATCCGTTAATGCGGCGATTAGATCCGTTTTTCGTTTTCGTATAAAGAAGGTCCAATGTGTCTGCAGTAATGTTCGATATATTTCTAACCTTACACTGTTAATATAACCAGTCAAAATTCGTGTTTCACGAATGCTAAGCATACGGCTGACAACACTTTGACCGATAACTAACGTTAAATATACTGAAAGGATGATCATTAAGGCTTGCAGCTTTGGCATATTTTGCAAAAATTCGAAAAATCCCAATCCAGGTATGGAGTGAATTTGGAAATCAATAATTCCGATAACGGATAATAACGGGACTAATAACAGCATTCCGGCGCCATCTAACAAACCAATGATCATCATTCCAAATAAGTTGAAATAAAGCATCTTTCCCGCATAGCTATGTAGTTTTTTTGTGAAATATATGATGTGATTCATTGCCTCATCACTTTCCATTCCTATTCATTGAATGAACTTAGCGAACTTACCCGTTACGGTAAATCGGCTCATCTCTTCTTCACCTGTAACGTACAAGGAACCGCTCCGCAGCCAAGCATGGGCAATCAGCTTTCCAGACTCGTCCTTCGCTGTTCCTAAATACAAGGTGCTCTCAATTTGGCGTCTTTCCAGCATTTTCATAGCGGTAATCGCTCGAACCAAACACTTTGTCTCCCAAAACGTATTTCTGCCCATGACTTCAATCGCGTTGTTTACTCTCGAAAGTATGGCATGATTATTTAATATGTAGGTAGAGTCCGTTTCTTTCATAGAGCTTCCTAATGTTGGTGCTAGTTTTGAAAAAGGAAAATACAACAGCTGAAATCTAATCAAACCCATATAAAAAGCAGCTTCTATAAAAAAGAATAACGTCTTCCGATCCAGGGATAGGAACGTTTTGCATTTACTTATCATTCCCATAGGTGCACCTTGACCTTATACTCGGATGTGAATTAATTTTTCTTCTGACAAATGCAGCAAAAATGGAAGCACTTGCTCTTCACAAACGTTACGCTCAACGTCATACTGCTCAGTTAATTGTTCAATTAGCTGTTCAACAAGAATAGGCTCTTGAATAAACTCCCATATTTGACTGCCCATAATGCCGAGATTGTAATACTTACCATTCTTTACGCTTAAAATCACTTTTTCCTCGCCCATATCGCTAACGATATTATCATTATCTCGAACGATATTTGCTCCTAATAATGCTAATCGACTCGGTTGTTCCGATGAATGGCTTTTCGTATCTGCTTTCATCATTTATTCCTCCATAACTATGGTTTTTAATATTAGATCAACAAGTTGTGGTGCCGAGAACTCATTAGACGAGCGCTTAAGTCTATAAATTGGCAGCCGCTCTCCGAGCTTCGAGGAAAAACTGAAATGCCAATTCGTCTTTGATAGTTTTGGAATCAAAAATTGTCTGTACGTGTGCTGAAAAAGCAATTGCAAACTGGCAAGCTTACTTGCCTTTTGAATACTTATTCCATCTTCCTCAGTCTTCTCTAGTTCAAATATGCCTGCAAGCCGCATCGGAACGGAACAATATTTATCCTCCATACCTACGCAATACTTCGTCTCCCGGCCATATATAGAACGTAAATCCGTATGATTGATTCCCAAAGCATCCAGGCTCTGCTGCCACAACTTTTGCTGCGGATAAGAAGGCGTTACAAGCGGATAATGTTCCGACTCTGTGAAAGAAAGGGCTACAATATCATCAGTGAGCAGTGTATGACCACGCTCGGCGAAAGCAGAAGCAAGGGTGGATTTACCAGCTCCAGATTCACCAACAAAGGCATATGCTTTCCCATTAACGACTACGGCGCTGCCATGCAGCGGATATAACGACCTTTGCATCAGCACAATCCCCATACACGTACCAAGAATGTACAATCGAATGATATCTTCGTATGCACTCGCATAAGGTGAGACAATGATTTGGTTTCCGTTGCTTACTCGAAATACTCCTGCATCGGGCATCTGGAACGTTACAGTTCCATGATCAACGATAAATTCTACAGAGCCAGTGCTGAAACCATGCTTTAAGTAGGGATCAACTACAATTTCAAGTTCAGGTTCTATTGAATCAAGACCCTCATTAATAGACATGAGCTCATGGAATGGAATTTCACTGGATATAGCTAATCCAAAAGCAGTATAGATTGTTTTGCTTTTTACACCTGTGTTCAGCACCTTATCCACTCCAATATTGTTTCAATTAAAAATGAAAGCCCTTATACCACTTCCGTATAGGGGCTTTCATATGTCGCTATTATTACTAGATTAGCTTTTCCAAAAAATATCTGGTTTAGGAGTATTCGCAGGATATGTAGCATCCGTATAATACCCGTCACGCAAATGCAATTCTGTCATGCTTACTTCAAGAACTTCCAATTCAGGCTTAACCCATTGTTTTAAAGTCATTCATTTCACCTCCTCTCAAAAATTTTGTTTTAGAAACCGATAAACGATTACGCTCCACATCAAGTCACGCAGTCCAGCTTCCCCAGCCAGCTCTGGCTGGATCACATCCTTGAACCTGGCTAGCGCCGTCTTAATAACACCGACATCAATAAATTCTGAAATCTTTGAATCATTGCTCATCTCTTCTGCTTCCCTCATAAATGACTGCCATTCAGGTCGCATTCGATGAATCCAATCCGCTCCTTGCACGCCGCGTATATGCTGATTAAGCCTTACTTTATCAGGCAGGATATTAGCTGTTGCTCGGCGTATAAGCGCCCGGTCATAGCCTTTATAAACAAACTGTTCCTCCGGCACTGATAAGCAGAAACGGATGACTCTAATGTCATTTGTGGGATCGCGGCTCAACAAGCCGTACGGTAACGAAAATTTCGAACTTACTGTGTTCGATGACACCCAGTGCATCGGATCTTCAAAATGCTGTTTTCTTAATTTGTAAATGTTTCCGCTAGAAAACCAGCCCGATTCATCCATACCATGTTCTCTGAGCTCTTCAAATACTTTTGTCCTATTAGCAAACGCTGGATTAATGATAGGTTTATAAGGATTTTCGACTTGAACCTTATTTCTATTAAGCATAGGCATAGCCTGTTTGGTCATTAGCGACAACAGGTKAGCACGTCCAGTCCCCATATTGTAACTGTAGGCTTTCAACTCATTTTGCAGCCGAATCCATCTTAATTGTTTAAAGAGCAGCAAATAGTTTGTTAATGCATCTCCCCAAGAGATCGTCAGATTGCCGCGAGCACCCGTTAGCAGTACGCCTACGTCCTGCTTGGCAGCCTTCTCAAATATGCCTCTAATCCAGAAGGAATTCGCAAAATATTTATAAGGCATCTCAAGTACATCTAGACAAGAATCAATTTCTGAATAAGAGCTTCTATCTGCAAAATCAAGGTAATTCGGTGAAATCCCCCCAACATATTGAACCGTTGAGTTTATATACGGCGTTTCATTAGCAATTAAATTACGTGCCGTATAATCGTCAAACTCATTTGGAGGTATATAGCTATAGGTATGTATCTGCTTGTTTAAGGGTCGAAGAGTTTTTGCGGCAAAGCCGACTACCGCCCCTGAATCCAAACCTCCGCTTAGCTGCGACCCCACCTGTCGATGCGTTCGAAGTCTAGCATTTACAGCCTCTTGAAATACGTTTTGGAAGGCTTCAACATATTGCTCATCCTTTTTGAATCGAAGCCTCTTGCCTACTGTAAGTGAAAAATACTTCGTTACCTTCAATCGACCGTTTTCAACGATTATGTAATGTGAAGGCGGCAGCTGCCAGATATCCTTATACACGCTTTGGGTAATATCAACAGCATCAACGACTGTACTAATGGCCAAGTACTGTGCCATCCATTGCTCATTCAACCGTTTAGGAACATCCGGCAGCTCCAGCAACGGCTTCATCGTCGTGCACATCGCTAGACGGCTTCCGTTCCAGTGATAATACAATGTTCGACAACCTGAGAAGTCTCTGGCAGCAAACACTCTTTGTTCTCTTTCATCCCATATCATAAAAGCAAAATCACCGATCAGATGCTTGGGTGACTCAACCCCCCATTTCGCATAGGAGAGTAAAATCAGTTCGGCATCAGTGATTTGCACTCTACGGTCAAGCTCTACATTTAATGCTTCAAACAGCTCAATGCGGTTATCAATAATTGCATCGGCACTTATGACTAAGCGTCTTTCCGAATCATAATAGGGATTGCATTCCCCGACAGACTCTGGTGTAATCCATTGATTATGGCATCCAACAAACACATTGTTCTTATTCCATGCTTGAGCTGTATTGCAAGGAAACCGTGATAATTGCTGCATCAGTCTATTCCCCTGATCTAACACATGGGCTGTCTGATCAACTTCATAAACGACTGCTATTGCGCTCATTCGTGCCTCCGATTTAGATAGCCAGCGTGTTCTTCAATCGAACGAGATGCGAGCATCATTGAATGTCTTTTAGTTCTTAATAAAGAACATATTTGAATAATACACTTGAAAACAGACGTTGTCAATCGTTTTTTCACCAAAATATCACAAAATAAAACGAAACATCGTTCTTTTATAAGAACAACATTTCGAAATGGGTTTAACCTTATTTTTTTCTAATTTAGACGTCATTTTATTTTTTATTCGTTAAAACTTACAAGCTTTCGCAATTAAGAATTATTCGTTATAATAGTGTTAGTCTACAACGAAGAGATAACGGGGGAGTTTGCTATGATCGGAGAACGTATTCAGATGCTGCGCAAGAGAAAAGGCCTATCCCTAACGGAGTTGTCGCAACGGGCAGGCGTCGCAAAATCTTACTTAAGCTCTATTGAACGAGGGCTTCAGCAAAATCCTTCGATTCAATTTCTCGAAAAGGTAGGCGCAGTATTAAACGTAACGGTTGAAGAATTTTTAAATAGCGATGAAAACAATGATCGTAAAACAAACAATCTAGACACCGAGTGGGCCGATCTAGTTCGAGAAGCAATGGCTTCTGGCGTAAGCAAAGATCAGTTTAAAGAATTTTTAGAATTCAATAAATGGAAAATAAAGCGAGAGTAGCGCTTTATTTTCTTTTATACGGCTGTTTCTTGTATATCATCTTTCTTGCTTTCTTCAAGACATAGTAATACCTTTCTAACATCTTCCTTGCTAAACCCCAAAGAACGTGCATTCATGATTAATGCTACCCATTCCATATCTAAATCCTGATTATCCTCTGATTTTGTAAGTACCATTTTCCCATGTCCCCCATTCAATTTGGGACGGTTGCACCACTGACTCCATGCGTTTAAGGTGCCCAGATACTAAACGCATTTCAACGTCTCCCTATGCTTGTCATTCGTTTATAGATGTATTATAAATCACTTTAATTGCGTATGCTGTCGCTTCCTGTCTCACAAAAATGAAAGATAATTACATTTTTTGTCGAATTTATTTAATGATTGTTAAAGGGAGCAGGGGAAGGAAATAGAGCCCGCCAGATCAAATTAGGAGCTCTAAAATGTTGCTTTATTAAAAGAGCTATCCGGTATATTATTTTGCTGCAAGTTCAGATTTCAACAGTGCATCTTCTTCATAACCATTCGGATTTGAAAATTGCCATCTCCACGTATCGCTGCACATTTCTTCTATTCCTTTTGTTGCAAACCAATTCAATTCTACATTTGCCTTCAGCGTATCTGCATAACAAACAGCAATATCGCCAGGTCTGCGACTAACGACCTCGTATGGAATGCTTTGACCAGTTACCTTCTCGAAGGCTGCAATCATCTCTAACACACTGTAGCCATTCCCAGTGCCAAGATTATATATATTCACATTTGATTTTCTACTCATCTTTTCCAGTGCCTTTACATGCCCCTTTGCTAGATCTACTACATGAATGTAGTCTCTCACTCCAGTGCCATCCACAGTTGGATAATCATTTCCAAACACATGCAACTGTTTAAGCTTGCCAACAGCTACCTGCGATATGTAAGGCATTAAGTTGTTTGGCACGCCATTTGGATTTTCTCCAATTCGACCACTTTTATGGGCGCCAATAGGGTTGAAATACCTCAATATCGTTATTCCCCAGCTGTTATCTGAACTAGCTAGATCCAGTAAAATTTGTTCTAGCATGAGCTTAGTCCGGCCATATGGATTAGTTGCTGAGAGCGGTGAATCCTCAATAATCGGAACTTGTTCGGGCCGTCCATAAACAGTAGCCGAGGAACTAAACACTAATTTATGAACACCAAATTTCCTCATGACTCCACAAAGAATTAAAGTGCTCGTTATATTGGTATGATAATAAGATAATGGCATTTGAACAGACTCTCCGACAGCCTTTAACCCAGCGAAGTGAATAACGGCATCAATAGCATGATTCGAAAATACATGCTCGAGCCCCTTTTGATCCATAAGATCCATTTGATAAAAGGTAAAGGTTTTATTTGTAATCTCTTTTACCCTTTCTAAAGCGATATAGCTGCTATTAGACAAATTATCAACAACCACTAATTCATATCCCGCTTCAAGAAGCTCAATGCAAGTATGACTTCCTATGTACCCCGCTCCGCCTGTTACTAAGATTGCCATTTTATTTACCCCTCTCAATAATTCTTAATAAAGAACAACTAAATCAAAAAAAACACCTCTCCGATGCTAAGCTCACATGCATACCTTTTCGCTGTAATAATTTATCATTGCTGCATCTTCTCTTTCATCGAATTTTCTCGCAAAGTATTTATTCGATTTTTCAATAGAATCAATATCTTTAAAGCTTAGATTTATGGGGTGATTACTATTGTTATATTTTTCTCCCCATTTTAAATAAGTTAAATTATCATTAGTGACCTGATCCGCATATTTCGAGTTCATAACTAAGGTTTGAAAAAACCATTCATCTGGGCACAGAGCATATTTGAAATATTGATAATACCATTTGTTTTGGTCAAGAAAATCTATGATAAATCTTGCAACTTCAATTGGCATGCAGAACCACGAGGAGCCATGATACAACAAATAATTGTTAGGCATTAACTGACGGTTAGGGAAAAGAACTAAACCTTTCTTATACATTTTCAGCATTATGCTTCTGAAAACTCTAAGCGGGTGGAATGTATTGTATTGTCTTCTTGCTGAATCAAACCATTTCATATTTACATGTGCAGCAGAAATATCACGATCATGAATAAATTTCGCAGACATAAATATTTTATTGGGATTTTCCATTAAATGAACTTTAAGACCATTTTTAACGAGTAAATCCTGACCGCTCCTTAAGCATACAAAGTCATACTCTACTTTTGAGGTTAATACCTTCCTTAGCAGCATGATCGTTGCATCCACTTGGCTAATATCTCCCCATTTCACATTACAGCTTTCCTCCAACACGTTAATGCGTGGGGATCTATTAATTTTAGGTGATACCTCATCGTAATTTTTTTTATCAATATGAACATATACATCTGCCGTATCGGTTGCAGTCAATTGGCTAATAAACGTATTTACTTGGGCTGGGTTTTTATGAATTTGCAATATGTAGGCAGTTGAGGGTAAAGCTGACTTCATTATTTCACTCCCCTTAATTCTCAATAACGAACATTATATTTTAAAATAGTCCCTGCCTCAACTTGTAAGTGACAGGGATCTATTCTTTTTTTAAAGTTACAGGCTAGCTGCTGCTAAGATCAGTGTTGTCAATCCATCGGACATATGGGGCGGTTCCTGTTACGGTTACACCGCTAAATGTAGATTTAGCGATAGTTACGGATTGATTTTGCCGAATCCAATTTAAATTTACTTTCGTGTTTTCAAGATAAGATTGTGAAAATACAGCTTTGTTCGTATTGTCCGACTTGCCAATAGCTGAATTTAAAAAGGTGGTGCCTGAAACGATTGAATTGCCATCCACCGCGATACCAGAATTTTGTAGCAACGATGATCTCAGCGTAACTTGCCGAGTGAACTTTGCATCGGTCGAACCAAGCTGAACGTCACTTGCCCCCATAACCGTACTTTTAGCTCTTATAAATTCACTATTGCTAATATGAGATGCCTCAAATTTTGCAGAACCTTCGATAACCGTCATGCCGTTAATCATGTTTGGGCGTCCTACATAATCTTGAGGAACGTTTATTAATACATCGTAATTCTTTACCGTAACATTTCTAATGACAGCACCAGCTGCTAAAATATTGAAGTTTCGTGCTAAAGCATTGTCGTTGCGCCAATCTCGTTCTATTGTGATGTTGGATAAATAACATCTTCCGTAATTGAATCTGCTAATGTTAAACCCAGGCTGTCCAGCGTCTTTAATAACAACTGGTGGACCTCCCTTCGTTTCAGATACCTGAAAAGCTACAGAAGAAATATTCACTGTGTAATATAATTTATCAATGCTAATTCCTGTCGGAACCTTGCCTACCCATTGTTCAAATGATATTTGTGCTCCATTGCCCATGCCATGTGGAGTACTATACGTAAAAGTTCCTGTAGTCACATTAACTGCAGGTGTCCCAAAATAGCCATAAACACTGGAGCCACTAACCATTCCATCTTTAATGACACAATTTTGTACGACTGCCCCTCTTACATCATTAAGCTTTAAATTCCCTCTCAGAAATACTGCATCATTCACAAAATTATCACCTTGCACAATTAAATCACAATCCGTAAATGAGTTGTTTATATATGCTACTAATGGGTAATTTGAATATGAGCTTACTCCACCAACATTTTTGCCTTCAAAGTTATTTCCAACCAAGTTAATCTCAGTACCATCAACATTAACAAAATGTCCTCTTGCGTTGCTGTAGATATAATTGTCTGTAATATAAATTCTATAATTCAATTCAAATCCTGACGGATTAGTCGCAGACTTAACTGGTATGTTACTTTGGCTTACAAGGGACTCAACATCAATGCCAAACATTGGAGGCGTTCCAGTTCGGAAATTTGATGTAACCCCATCATCGTCATACCCAATATGATGAATATGATTGCGGTATACATGCACATCATTTGAACCGCATAATGAAATACCTTGTCTGCGGCAATGATGAATATTAGTGTCATGAATGAGTATTTGGTTCCCCATCTGTTCCTGCGTATATAAAGAAGGATCATCATAATATTGTTCCCAGCCGGTAAGAATCCCGTCACCTGTGCAATCAGAGATCTCAATATCACTTATTTCAATATGGTTGGAACCAAAAATTCCAATACCAAAACCACTTTCGTGGGTATAAGCTGCATTATCAACCTTTCCTCGAAGCGCACTAATCTGACTATCAGTCATAGGAGAAGGCAATGAGATGGCAAATATCATTTTGTTGTTCTTACTTACGTCTTTATCCTCATTTAACAGCCAACCTCTTCCGGTTGGATTAGCTGGAGCAAAAGCACCGTTTGTTCGAGATCCAACAAATGTAGCCTTAGATACAGTATCTTTATATTGATAAAATGAATAGTTCGTTGTATTAACGCCTGTCATGCTCCATAGTCTAAAATTTGTAAGCAGTCCTGGATTCGCGTATCGATCGAGCACTTCACTTCTAATCCAATTCGGATTATCGTTTAGTGTTCCGTCAGCGTTAACTCCACCTCTAGTGAAGTTAACATAAATCTCGTACACATGCGTTTTCTTGTCACCCGTTAATTTCCCGCCGGATAACTTGGCATGAGTAATTTTTCTCATTTCAACGATTGAATAACTCGGTGATGAATTTGTTTCCATTTCAATGGAGCAGCCTAGTTCCAACTCTAGATGAATACCGCTTAGTAGTTTAATAGCAACTAAGGAACTAGGATCCATTCTTACGCAATAAGTTCCACTGGGCAGAATAATATGTTGATAGCCCTCAGACTTTGCCCATGCAATAGCTTCATTTATCCCACTTGTTGTTGCGGCAGCATTCGATCTGTCATTGCTTATATTAAAACGATCAAGTTCAATTCGGTATGACCCATATTGCTGCATAACTTTCACCTCCGTTTTACTCTTAACATATGTAGCTTGTCAGAGAAAGGTTACTTAGTTCCGCCAACTTCCATATGACGTTTGCGTTTAATTGTCTTATGATAAATTGTGCTTACTTTCGGCAGCTTAAGCAGCAATGAACGAGCAACAACGAATAAATATTTAAATTCCGCCGTTCTATAAAAGAGTGCAACGTAAATAATATTAACTAGAATAAAGCAAAGGACGCTCTGAAAAATTAGCTCTAATAGTGTATTTGAAGGTATTAGTTTAATAACTCTAGTAGCAATTAGACATGTAACAGCACCAATAATTGTATAGTACACATAACTGCGATAATAGAGGCCAACAGGCTGATGGAAAACCTTCTTATAAACTAACCAAGGCGTATACCAAAAAGGGATCATTAATGCACTTATTACGGATCCTGCAAAAATACCTGCGATACCCCATAATTTTACAAAAATTAAAGAAACACCTAAGTTAATCACGGCTTGAAACATTGGGGAAAACCGATCCTCATGAAATATGCCTGCAGTTATTTTTACTGCACTTAGTGAATTTCGCATTCCTCTCTCATAAAATGCGATGACAAGTACAAGAAGTACAATGTTCGTCATCTTAAACTCAGTGCCTATCCAAATATCGATGAATGGCTCAACCATCAGATAAAGCATGATTGATAACAATGAATATAACCAGAAATTAAGTAGATAAGTGACTTTGAAAATACGATAAATAGCCTCAGCACTTTCTTTCGCCACTAAATTGCCTAAACTATGATAGGTATTCGTAAAAACCTGATTCAAAAATGTCCGGCATATATCAATCAACATTTTATAATTGGAATAGAGACCAACGGCAGCAATACTTACAAATGAAGAAATAAGAATGCTATCTACGCCAAAAATAAAGTAATTCCCGACATTTTGAAGAATGATAGCTTTCATATTTTTTATGAAGCTAGCTTTCGTTTCTGGATCTAGTTTTCTCTTTATCTTTTCTCTAAGGAATGGATACATTTTATCGACAATATAGGCTACTATAATAGAGGTAATTATGGACAGGATACTCTCGACTGTTAAGTAGAGTAAGTAGTTTTCTGTGAAATAGAGGATTGCAATTTTCATGCACGTAGAAATAATGGCAGAAATCGAGAAAACGATCGTTACAATATAGTTTTTCTGATTAACATTTAAAAAAGAATTCTTGTATACAAACAAATATGGTGCTGCTGTATTAATAAGAAAGAGCACATAAATAAAGCTAATATTTTCAACGCTTGTTTCCTTAATAAATAGATCAAGAAATGGCATAAGTCCCAGACCCAGCACCAGAACTACGCCTGCAATGATCTGATAGGCTTTCTTATACAATTGCATTAAAGCTAAAATTTTTGGTCGATCGTTATCAGCTACTGGCTTGTATAAATTATAGATGATGCTTGAGCCAATACCCGCTTCAGCTAATGTAAGCATGGAGAGAATACTTGTAAACAATCCATTTATCCCCAAGTATTCAATTCCTAAGCTGTTAATGAAGACGGTACGCGAAATAAAACTTAATGCCGTTATAATAATTTGATTGCCTAGCCCAGCCGAAATATTAAGGAGTGAACTTTTTATTCTCATTTGAATCTCCTATCTGACGAAGCCCATTGTAACAACAAATCTTGATACTAAATATCTTTATACACGGCTGATTTGTTTCTGGTTTGCTAATTTCCATTTTTCATCCTTTTTATGCAACCCTCGAATGTTTATAATGGTTTATAATTCGTATACAAAACCCTTGTGTAAACGGGAGAACATTAAACAGCATAGAATAAACACCAATATCCTTTGTATCACCTTGTGAGAAATCTACAGCTCCATTTCTTCGAGTAACCTTCATTAAATATTGAATGGCTCGCTCTGTACCTTCCATACATTCATCCGCTATTTCCTCAATTTGAGAGGCTTGCAGCAAGAACCACCCTAAAGTAGCAGTTGCAGAAGAATCTGCCCGTGACTCACGACGTGTGACTGTCCAGTTCCAATTCCCATCTTTTCCTTGAAAAGTTAGAATAGACTTAGCAAACTTTGTTACAAAATGCTCTAGTCTAGGCTTATACTGATGTGTTTCTGGAAGTTCATGCCAAGCATCGATCAGCCCAATTGCCAGCCAACCAAGACCTCTTCCCCAACCATAAAGTCCAAGCGGCATTGCATTATCCATATGGTAAGCATGACTTGGAATATAGTGGTCATCAAGCATGCCATTTTGTTGATATTGCTCCAGCTGCTTTACCGCTAGTTCAACACATTCCGGCTTGTCATATTTTAATCCGTAGGTAACTAGGAATGGGCAAATGAATCCAATCGTATCGACATACCGATAATTTTTCATAAAATTACGATATTGAACAGTACCATCCTCACCAATGTGAGACTGAATTAATAACCAAGTACTATCATATGCTGGCTTGAACCTCTCGATATTGATACCTTCAAGCTTCATAACTCCATAAGCAAGAATAGCAGAATCAATATTTGATGGTGCATTCTTCCAATTTCCATTTGCATCAAATTTAGCATTTAAAAATTGTTCTATTCCGTTTTTCAAACTTTTATCCTCGTTATTTTTAAGGCATTCATTTAATCCAAGCAATAAGGATGCCTCCTGCCAATGCTGGATGACACTCTTTGAATAATTCCCTTTTAGCATGTCTATTGCAATAAGCCTCGTATTATCTGTTACCTTTATTTTCGGTGTATGATTAAGCCATTTTACGCCCACTTGCGTAATGGATTGATTCCATTCCTGTTTATTCGTATACCTTCCGATATAAATTCTGCTTAACCAATCCTTGCTTATCGGCAAGATGTCTATAAATGCGATAATAATCGTCACAACGATGAATACAATAGCGATAATTTCTAACATCATATACTCTCCTTCGTTCTAACCTAAGTTAACGCATAAAATTTCTCTATCTCCGATTCCGTTCCCAAACTTTCCTTCGATAAACATTCTATTAATGAGTCTCTTAAAGCCTCACTCTCCATTACTTCAATAATACCTTCGGATATTGCAGTTGAATTCATTTCTACAATTAACCCATTCTCATAATGTGTAATTTGGTCTTTTGCTGTACTGAAGTTGGTTACTACAATTGGTTTATTCAAAATTTTCGCTTCATCTATTGCAATCGATTTCCCTTCAAAACGAGAAGGCTGAACATAAATGTCTGCTTCTCTGATATAAGGATATGGATTATCTTTAATACCAATCAAATAAAAATGATCACATAGCTGATACTCATTAATCATCAGTTCAAGCTTGCTTCGCTCCTCTCCTTCACCAATGACATACCACCTAATGTCATAACCTATCTCCACTAGTTTTTTGCAGGCTTCTACAGCCATTTCAAAGCCTTTCTGTTGATTCAGCCTACCTATTGATAAAATAGTTGTGCTTTTATTGTTATATACATTGCTGCTCTCAAGAGACATCTCGTGGATAAGCGTAGGTGACACAATATTTTGAACGACTTCAACTTTCCTCTTAAATTGAGGAAATCTTTGCTCCAATACTTCACCACAAATGTCTGAAACCGTTACAAGATGATCCAAATACTCAAAATATTTATTATCAATATTTGAATCCATTTGAAGTTTATTATAATCATTATGAATATAACCAATCTTTTTCTTGGCCTTTACCTTTTCTATACCAAAATAAACAGGGTTTTTCTCCAGATAACCAATTGCTGCATCATAAGTTCCTGATAATGCAGGCATTGTATAAGATAAATATTTCCATACGCGTTGTTCCCGTCTTGCTGCGTTTTTCTCTGTATAAAAGATGTAACCCGCAAGCAGTCTAAACAGTGCAACTGAGAATTTGCCATGCTTTAAACAATCCATAATAGCTGTCTTGATAGACATATCGAAGTACCTATAGTGATGAGGCTCTTCTAACATATTTACTTGCTTTGGGAGCTTGCTCATAAAGATTCCTTCATGCTTGAATAAAAATAGATCCACATCATATTTGGAATAATCTATCGTTTGCAGCAATGAAAGAAGTGACTTCTCAGCTCCGCCGCAATTTAAATTATTCATAATAAATAAAAGTTTTTTCTTCATGCCAACCACCTATCCAAGTAAGCTGTACAGCTTATTTATCTCCTCTTCCGTGCCTAATTGCAGCTGTGACAAATGCTCGCTCATCTGTTTGCTTAAACTCTGGTTTTGAATAAGTCTGGCTATTCCATGCGCGATTGCTTCTGCATTCATGTCTACAATTAGTCCCTCAACACCATCCTCAAGTTGATCCCTTGCTGTACTAAAATTGGTAATCAAAATAGGTTTGTTTAATATTTTCGCCTCGTCGATTGCAATAGCCTTTCCTTCAAAACGCGATGTCTGAGCATAAATATCTGCTTGTTTTATATAGGGGTATGGATTTGATTTCAAACCTAAGAGCTTCACATGCTGCTCCAAACCGGCTGCATCAATAAGCTCTAAAAGATTTTGTCTCTCTTCCCCTTCACCAATAATGTTCCATTGGAATGGAATTCCCCAAACCTTCATTATGCCGCAAGCTTCGATAGCAAGCTCAAATCCTTTCTGTGTATTAAGCCTACCAATTGAAAGAATGACAGTTTCTTTTTCCTTTCTCCCAAATACATCATGAGATCCTTTTTCCGAAAGCTGTTTTATTACTTTTGGTGACACGATATTGTGAATAACCTCAACTTTATTATTTTGATTTGGAAATCTACGTTTTAAAATATGTCCGCACTCCTCAGAAACCGTAACGATATGATCCAGCTTCTGAAAATAATCCAAATCAAAATCAGGATCCATTCCTAATTTATCGTAATCATTATGTACCCAGCCTATTTTCTTAGAAGCTTCTACCTTCTCAGTGCAGAAATAAATAGATGTTTTCTCCAAGAAAGCAATGGCAACATCATACTTCTTATCCATTTTTCCAATGGAGCTCGCCATGTATTTCCAGCTTTTTTGTTCTCCAATACTTACATTATTAGATGCTCTATTCTTATAACTGAACATGATTCTGTTAAAAGCAAGCATCGCATTCTTATCCAATAAAAATTTCGATACAGCACTTCGTATGGGCATGACAAAATGGCTATAGTTCTCCGGCAAAGGCAGTACATGAACGTCTTCAGGAATTAACTCCATAAAAAGACCCTCATGGTTGAACATAAATAAATCGACCTCATATCGTTTAAAGTCTAAGATAGCTAGCAAATTAATCAGGCTTCTTTCTGCTCCTCCTGCGGTTAAGCTAGGAATGACAAACAATAATTTTTTCCTCATCTTCACCTCATGCTAGCTCGCTTAAATAATTAACCGCTTTATAAGACATTTTCTTAATTTCAGGGATGGCTTGCTTAAGCCTATTTTTCAGTTCTGCCTCTTCTCCAACCATTTCATCGAATTTCCCGATCAAACGCCGGCTATCTGATATTTCATCAATGCCTAAAACAAGCTTTTCTTCTCCAAAAATATCTCTAGCGATACCTTTTGATTTAACACTATATCCTAACACCATCGTTGGTACGTAATTGGAATATGCTGCAATCGTTGCATGTGTCCTTGCACCAATAAAAAATCTCATTCTAGCAATATATCCTTTGTATTGAATGGCTGTTAGGTTGTCAGGCAAGAGCACTACTCTGCCAGTATCCTTGTAAGTTTCGTAATAGCTGCTCAGCACCTCATAATCATTATTACCTTGTATAATGACATGTGGGGTTAAAGCGATCGTCATGTCTGTAGTTTTCAAAATATGCTGAATCAGCTCATCAACTGCAGCTTGAGACTTCTTATTTCTCTTCCACACTAATGGACTAAAGTTTAGTCCCAGCGTATTTCCCTCCTGCCAGCCTTTAGGGAGCGCAAGCTCTTCCTTCTCCATTGTGAAAGCTGGGTCAGCACATAACTTAACATTCTTCAGTCCCTTGCTGACCAGCATGTTGTAGGTTAGCGACTCCCGTGAAAGAATTAAGTCAAACAGCTGCAAATCCTCCAATTTTCTGGGAGTCATATCTTCTTCTCCGATCGAGCATCCCCAAAGAACCAATTTCTTACCTTGAGCTTTAACGCGCTTGTCAATTTCATACCATCCAGGCTGCTCGCCATAGCAGTAATTATCCCCGCCAATAGATAGACAAACATCCATATCCTTTATTTTTTCAATAATGTTATGATGAATCACTCCAAGTGCATAGGACTCATCTTGAAATAGCTTCATTTTTAGCGATGACAATAACCAATCATATGAGTATCTTTTTATGGAACGTGTGGAACCATCATAAATTCCGTCCAGTTTGGAAATCACCTTATCGGTTTCCGGCTGCGATGAGGCTAAATATACTTTAGCACCTCCTATTTTCTCCTTTAAAATGGCTGTTGATGAACGAACAATCGCTTCACACCCTCGATTGAGACTACTCTCATGGGCAAACATCATAATCTTCATAATAAATCCCCCGCTACTTCTTATTTCTGAATCTGCTGTAGGACGTAAGACAATACAAGCCTAATATCGATTGCTTATTCATTAAATGAAGAATTAGTTTCTGATAGCGTCCGAGTACAAGCTTCATTTCCTTCTTATAGATAGGCAATGCATTTCTTACATCATCATTTGCTATCATTTTACGAACATAGCTAAACTGTTTATTCATGCTTAAATCTTCTGTTGGCCTTAAGTAAATATGGATATATGCCATAACACTATGTATTAATTTAATCGATTTCAGTTGTTTAATCGTATCTAGGTCCAATATCTGCGCATAATATACTGGCGGGTCAGAGCCAAAAACCTCCAATGCTCTCTGAAAATAATCCTTCTGAATCACATTTCTAGTTGCACTCCCGCTGACTTCACGGTAATGATATCCGATATAATCAAGATATTTCATACTGATTGCAAAACTGAAAAATATCATATTAAACATGCCGTCTTCACCGAGAGCTACTCGTTCAGGAAAACGTATAGCATGCTCTTTAATTAATGCATTTCGGTAGAGCTTATTGCATGCTGTATTCAACGTTTCTGTTTTCAGAAAAGCAGGTAAAACCTCTTTCCGAATAAATTCCGCTGTTAGCAAAACATCTTTGGGAAAAGAGTAATTCGTTATGACATGATTGCCCTCAATCTCGCTCTCAAAGTTCGAAAGCACTACATCACAGTTCTCTTTAATTGCCGCCGTATAGAGCCGCTCATACATATCTGGTTCAACGTAATCGTCCGCATCAACAAACCCAATATATTGTCCAGTTGCAATCATTAGACCAACATTTCTTGCAACACTTACACCTTGATTTTGTTGTTGAATGAGGATAATACGTGATTCTAAGTTTTGATAGCTCTCTATAGTAGCTGCGCTGTTATCCGTAGACCCATCATCTATAAATATGAACTCCATTTCACTAATTGTCTGAGACAGCAGGGAATCAATACATTCCCTTAAATAAGGTTCTGCATTGAATACAGGTACAATTATGCTTACCTTTACGTTCACCTACTGCTCCTCCCTCCAGTTGTAATGAGCTCATAGAGCTTATCCATCTCATTTCCGTTACTATAGTTAGAATGTCTACAATTAGTAGAAAGACTCTCTCTGAGGGCTATATCACGAAATAGCGTTTCAATTCCAGCAGCAATTCCATTAATCGACATATCAGTTATGTAACCATCTATACCGTGGTCAACTTGACTTGGAGCAGTAGGGTAATTTGTTATGACAATTGGTTTTCCAAGAATTTTGGCTTCCGTTACTGTCACCGCTTTTCCTTCATATCTAGACGGCTGCACATACAAATCGCATTTGCTCACATAAGGATAGGGATTGGTTTGTTTACCGAGTAAAATAAAACGACCCTCTAGCTTGTTTTCTTCGATAAGCTCTCGCAGCATCGCTTCATCATCGCCATATCCTACTACATACCAGACCATATCGTTATAACCCTTATCTACAAGCTGCTTAAATGCTTTTATTGCTTGATCGAAGCCTTTTTGATGGCATAATCTTCCCACTGATAACAGCTTAAACCTGAAGTCATTATCCATAGGATTATCCATTACTGTTTCCTTTGCCAATGTTCTTACAAGTTCAGGAGAGATCATATTTTCAATAACTACAACTTTATCCTTTAGTGAAACATAACTCTCCAGAAAGGAATCTCTACATGCATCTGAAACTGCGATTATATAATCAAATTTTTCCCACATCTTTAAGTCCTGCTGACGATTAGTTACTACAGTCGAGTAATCCGTATGGATCCAAGCAATTTTTTTTCCTGCTCTTACCTTATCCGCTACAAAATAATGTGGCCATAAGTAGCTGATTGCAACATCGTAATCTTTCTCGCATTCAGGAAGAAAAGGAAGTGCATATTTCCACATTAACTGCAGTTGATAATATCCCATTTCTTCTATGCCTTTAACTTTTCCTAATACAGCCGAATGAGCCTTTGCGAGTACGCGAGAGGCGCCTATCCTTAGCTGTTTTTCATTTAATGTTTCACTGATTGATTTGCGAAACGATGCATATTGAGGAATTTCACCAAGTAAATTAGCTTTGCCTGACAATAAACCCATAAAGTCTCCTTTATGGCGATATAACATAAGATCAATTTCATATTTGTTATAGTCAAACTCATCCAGCATGCCGGCAAGACTTCTTTCTACACCGCCGACCTCCATATCATAAGAAGCAATTAATACATTTCTCATTTCGTTCTCCTATTCAATAGCAGGATTACCCTACGCCTTTCCTTGCTTTCTTATCTTTCTCCAACTCCATAAAAATGGACGTAGTGGAAAATACAGAAAGTGGAGAGATTTTGGCAGCGGTAACGTAATGGCGTCCTTTGGGTATGGGTATAGAAAACTCGCCATAAATAATAGTTTTTGTCTTGTCGTCAAAAGCCCAAACAAATATTTTTTATGATAGCGATCTACTTCCTCCGGTATGGGCGGAGTATGCAAGTTTATGATTCGATGAACATAATACATTGCGTCCTCTGCTGACCATTCGGCTTTTCTATCCGTTATTAGTGGCTTCATTTCTTCACGTAAGGGAGTTGCCATTAATCTAGCTACTAATAGAAGTGCTTGCCCCCCGATATGAGCAAATTGATGCTTCCTCAGCAATCGAATTAATTTCGGCCAATCTACTTTTTGATTTACCAGTTGTTTAATATCTAGCAGCCAACGAAGTCTGGACCAACCATGGCGAGCGCCGTGAGATACGAGAAACATAAATAAATCTTCTCTACCGAGATAATAGATTGGTCTTGAAATGAGTGAGCTCTGTCTTCTACGCTCCCATAAATCATCAAATTTCGGTTCCTTTGCAGGTGCAGGATTAAGTCGCCAATGAACCTCAACCTTAATCGCTTTGTCTGGATGGACAAAGGCCGTATGATGATGACGCCATTTCCAGTCATTTAAGACCGATTCGATATAATCATCTTTTACATACCCGAGCGATACGAGCAAAGCTTCAGCACGTTCTAAATCCTTGATTGGAATTAGGAAATCCAGATCACATGATGTACGAAGTGATACGTCTCCATATAAGTCAGCAGCAATGACTGGCCCTTTAAGAAAGAGCGAACGAATGCCGTTCTCAGAGAACACCTTAGCCAGCTGTTCCATCTCTCCGCTGAGTGCCAGCATCTGCAGAGTGTTGCGATAATAGTCGCGATGAAACATTTGAGTTACAAAAGTAGGGATATCGGTTGACTTCATTTTTTGCAGCTTGAGATTGAGAGTGGGAAAAACACGATGATGTCTTGCTAACTCTATAAATTTGTCCCAATCCGTCTTATGGAGCAGCTCCTGTATATCAAAAGTTATTTTAGCTCCATGATCCATAACAAGGATCGAAAGAAGCAGTCTCAATTCGTCAGACAGTTCTTCCTTTTGGAGTGAGACGTCGTTATTCATGAATTTCTCCTTCATATTGATGAACTCACAGCGAACAAAAATCTTATTTTTGTTCTATAAAACGAACACAAGTACAGATTATCACCTCTTCAGTCGGTTGTCAATCTATTTACCGCCTGACACTGTGAAATTATGAAACATTAACATTGCTATGTTGATAGGTAATAGACGCTTCAGCATATACAGATTGAATACAATTGATCACTCGCGATTGTTCGTCCTCCGACATACTTGAACCTGAAGGTAAACAAATACCTGTTTCAAATAGCTGCTCCGACACGTTGATGCCTTCTTCATGCGAGTAATAAGTGTTTTCTTTGAATAAAGGCTGCAAGTGCAACGGCTTCCATACATGACGCGCTTCAATCTTCGCTTTACCAAATGCCTCTAGTAAATAATGCACGGAAATACCTGATTCTTGCAAATCCAAGGTTATCGTAGTTAGCCATCTATTTGATCTGGTGTTCTCTAACTCAGGCATAAACTGAAGCCCTGGCAAATGGCCCAATTCTCTTTTATAACGGTCAAAAATGTTTCTCCTCGCTATTACTCTTTCATCCAAAACTTCTAATTGCGCTCTTCCTACACCAGCAAGCAGGTTGCTTAATCGGTAATTATAACCCATATCACTATGCTGATAATGAGGAGCTGCGTCTCTCGCTTGCGTTGCCAAAAACCGTGCTCTTCGCAACACTTCTTCATCATCCGATACCAGCATTCCGCCACCCGATGTAGTTATTATTTTGTTACCGTTAAAAGAATAAATGCCAAATTTTCCGAAAGAGCCGCTCTTTTTCCCCTTATAACTTGATCCAAGAGACTCCGCGGAATCTTCAATGATAGGAACCTCATATTGATTGCATAAAGCGATAATTTCATCCATTTTGGCACTTTGCCCATACAGATGAACAACGACAACTGCTTTTGGCAAATTCCCTTCCTGATTAGCCTTCTCTAAAGCTCGCTCTAGCGCTTGTGGTGACATATTCCATGTGTCAAACTCCGAATCGATAAATACAGGTTCGGCTCCAACGTACAAAATCGGATTAGCACTCGCTACAAAAGTTAAGCTTGAGCAAAATACGAAATCGCCTTTCTTGACATGCAGCAAACGAAGCGCCAAATGAATCGCTGCCGTTCCAGAGCTTACTGCAACTGCATCTTTAACGCCAGCATATGCAGCCATTTCTTTCTCGAAGGCATCAACATGGGGACCGAGCGGTGCTATCCAATTCGTAGCGAATGCTTCGTGGATATATTGTTGTTCAGTTCCACTCATATGTGGCGGGGAAAGATAAATAAACTTTGGCTCAGCTAACATGAACAGATTCACCATCCTTAATAAACATATGTTTGCAAGCGTAAAGATCAGGAAGCTTTCTTAAACTATCAATACGGTAATGTGCCTCATACTCCGGCGTAACATTAGCGTTTGCGTATTCGCCATTTCCCCTTTGAATATGGACCGTGGTCCATCCCAGCTGCTTCGCGGTTACGAAATCCTTTTTCACATTATCTCCAACATACATGCATTGATTGTGATCGATCTGCAGTTTCCTGCTGACCTCTTCGTAAACTAACGGGCTTGGCTTCCAATTTTCTCTGCCGTATTCATCTGACAAAACAATGACTTCAAATCTGTCTGCCAGCTTTAAAGCGTGAACCTTTTGCTGTTGAGCATTGAGATATCCGTCAGAAATAAGAGCTAATTTGACCTCTGATGATAGATGCTCCAGCACCCACTTCGCGTCTTCTGCCAAATGAATTTCTGGTATATGAGATCGATAACAATTGATTAATATTTTTATAGTAGAATCCCCATACTCTACTCCAAGCTGATCAAGAACCTTATTAAAAATGAACTCTCTTATTCCGGAATGAAATAATTTAACCGCTGATTCAAAAAAACCAGTTACACCGAATTGTTCAATAATATACTGATCTACAGCTTTAAAACCACTGATGACATACTGCTTCTCTTCATATAATGTATCATCCATATCAAACACTATAGCCTTAATGGTCATAGGAGATATCCTTTGTAAAAATAGCCTCATCGTATCGAAGCATCGTCAGTTGATCGCACCAGCTATTATCCTGTCCCTCATCAAGCGTTTCCCCGCGACCCAGCCTAATGGTCCATAAAGGGAAATCCGCGCCTGCTTCAATAGCTAGTGGAACGCCTCCACCAAAACGAGGATTGATTTCTATAAAAGTAATCTCACCGTTTGCTTGTTTAAAGCATTGCAATGTTATACATCCTACGGGACCTGGCAATGCACGTACGACATGCTCGGCTGCATTTATGACATCCTGATTTTTCATCGTAATCCCTTTGCTTACTTCTCCTGCTCTTGTTTCGAGCCGAAGTCTAGGCACAATTGTTTTTATATTCCCAAAGAAATCCACCATGACGTCGATGGTATATTCCTCGCCGGTTACAAACTCTTGAATCATCGCATTAGGTATGTACTCTTTAAAAAAATGGAGCTCCTTCTCATTTTTAATTTTTGTGACGCCTTGGCTGGAGCTGCCGTTTCTTGGTTTAATCATTAACGGAAACTGATAGTTTTTTTCGTGAATCTCATCTTCGCTGTATACTTTAGGCGTCCGAATATCGTTTTCAGAGAAAAACCGATAGGTCTTCTCTTTATCAAACGTAATTTCATTTAATTCACTGCTGGATAAAAGCAATTTCACACCTATTTCTTCAAATAAAGAACGATTAGCAGCTAGCAGAACGAGCTCTGAATCAATTAATGGAATGAGAAGATGAATATTCTCATCCACGCAGATCGCAAGGAGTGTCTCCAAATAATGCTGTTCAACTACTCTAGGAACTAATACATGCCGATCACTCATAAAGGCTGTTGGCGCAGTAGTCTTAACATCAGCCGTTACAATTTTCCCATTAATACCGTGAAGCGCATAAGCCTCTTTAAATTTCTTGATGAGTGATACTCTTCTACCCGAACTTGTAAATAAAAGATTCAATTCATTAGCCTTCATGATTCGAGACACTCCCTTTAAACATTGGCATCGTTGCATGATTTGCATTACTTATCCCTTCCGGACGGACAACCTTTAAGAAGGTTTGAAACAGAATTTTCAAATCAAGCAAAATGCTCCAATTCTCAACATACCAAACATCCAGCGCAAACTTCTCTTCCCATGAAATTGCGTTTCTTCCATTAATTTGAGCCCAGCCGGTTATACCTGGCCTTACTTGATGCCGCCTTGCTTGTTCCTCTGTGTATAACGGTAAATACTCCATAAGAAGCGGTCTTGGACCAACAAGACTTAAATCGCCCCTTACTACGTTAATAAGTTGAAGCAATTCATCAAGACTAAACTTCCGTAAGAAGCTCCCGAAAGGAGTCAGCCTAATGTGATCCGGCAGCAACTGACCGAGGCTGTCCTTCTCATCTGTCATCGTTCTAAATTTGTAAACAACAAAAGGGGCACCGTGGAGTCCTGGACGCTGCTGCTTATACACAATTGGTGTTCCTAGCTTAACGCGCACCAATATTGCAGTAATTCCAATGATCGGCAGCATAATGAGTAAGATTATACTCGAAACAAAAATATCAAATAATCGCTTTGTCATAGATAGGTGCTCCCGTAGCTCGTTTAACTGCTCTTAGTTTGAAGATAGCAGCTTTCGCATTTTTGAAATAACGCTTGGACCGACAATTCGGCTTGCAACTCTTTTCAGTTTGCTATTCATACGAACATGAATAGGCAGCCAAGACTTTGCAAAATGGTGGATTGTAAAGCTATTTTCCGTTATGTAGTTTCCTCCGTTAATATAATCATATGGACTAAAGAAGGTTCTTGGATAAAAGGTAACTCCATTGGGTAACACTTGAAATTCCCCATTCAAAATCAATCCGTCTTTTTTACTGAGTTCTGTAATGACAGCCGTATTTGTTGTTGTGTCATAGTTGCCACCTGGCAGTAGAAAACTTCTTCTGGCATAATCTATGAGCAGCTCCTTTATCCATGGATGGCCTTTAACAGCCCCCATCGTAGCCGATTGCAAATATGTTTCATCTTCAAAACCAGTAAACGCCTTATGATGAAGTAAAGTATCAAGTGGCCTCAGTACCTCAACATCCGTATCCATATAAATGCCTCCGAGATGAAATAAAGCATGTAGTCGCACATAATCACTTACAAATGCATATTTCCCAGCTACGTAAGCCTCTTTCACATAACGGTTTGAGTTGAGATCAAAATTATCCTCATTCCACTCTATTATGGTGTAATCACTCAAATGCTTTTGCCAACTATCCAAGCATTTTTGAATTTTCTTTGATTTCTCTCCACGCCCAAACCAACAGTAATGCAGTATACGTGGAATTTGTTCCGTTTTTCCCACTACTCTACCTCCCTTACAATGGCCAAATTAAGTATTTACTTAAATAATAGATATTGAGTACGATAAAATTTTCATAAAAGAAATAAATAAAATAAAATGCTATGATCGCCAAATATACAAGCTTCTGATCTTTCTCCCGAAACAGCTTCACGATCCAACCAAACAAAAGAAGCTGGTATAAGCTGAAATAAATACTGAGTCGAGCAAAAATCCAGTTCTGAGTCGATATAATCATGAGCACGACGCCGACAATAGAAAGATTAACTACGATGTCACCATGAGGAAAGATTTTTCTTAGCTTCTCTCTGCCAAAAAAGGCGATAACGACCGGAATCGAGCAAACAATTACTCGTATAACGTTAGCCCCGCCCTCCTGAAAACTTTCATAATGGCCATATTGTGTGTCTTTAATTGCCGTGAATAATAGCGTAGAAAACTGGTTGAAGCCTGCAACAATCAGAACAGCTAAGGAAAGAAGAGCAAAAGTCATCCCAGTCCATGCTTTTCTTCTTACAATAAAATAAATCGGAATCATGACTAGTGCGCTTTGATGGAATACCGATCCCAACAACACCAGAGCCATATAGCGTTTCCAGCTGCCTTCAAAAATAAATTTGGTTGCAGAAAAGACAATAGCTGCCGCCAAAAATTGTCTTATACCATTCATCGATACAATGAATGCTCCTGTTGTTATATACAAATACATGCTCAATTCAAAGAGCCTTGCATATTTAAAGAACACTCCGGCAATAAGCAAGTTTGTTGCCAGAGCGGTAAAAAAAATAAGTATTTGTGGATCATCCGATATTTGCTTCAATAACAATTGCAGTATATTGAATCCCTTATCTCTCTGCTGCAATATCGACTCCCACGAAAAATCACCAATTTCGTAGCTATGTACATAAAGTGATGTATCACCAATGTTTTGTCTAAGTCCTGAGACGATGACGAGGGATGAAGCTGCGAGAAATGCTAAAAATTTATTCGGACTAATAAATATGGGAGCCTTTACTGCTGCAACAGAAAAATATCTGGCCATCCATGCAGTTATTGAAACAAGAATTAACGTAAACCAGAGGATCGTCATTTCTCTGTTCCTTTCTCTAATTAATTCGATTGCTTCATCAATGTTCGTCTACTCGTATTTTGTATATAGAGATAGAGCATAATCCCAAGCGGAATAGCAAGCAGCGTTGTAAGTTTACGAGGAGATTCCACTAAGAATCTTCCATTCCTTAACATGATACTGCTTGAGACATAATGGGTAGCTTCTCGAAGTCTATCTTTATAAGTCGGTGAATAAGCCATAGCTGTTTTTCGGAAAAATGCGAAGCCTTGTGGATTCTTCCGATATTGATTAATAATGTTTAAGCTAGAGCCATCTGCCAAATACTCGACGTAACAAAGAACATGATTCAAAATGAGAAGCGGTTGTTCTTGATCGATAAGAACGTATTTATAGGACAAGGGACAATATTTTTCTCCTGGAAAGAGTGGATAAGGTGCCACTTTTTGGGCCAGTTCAGTTCGATACACAATTTTTTTATCGCCTTTTACATTGTGTTTTACATATAGATCTGTGAAAGGAGAATCCTTCATATCACTAGGTAATAAAGTTCCGATGACTTCTCCGTTATGGTAGGCATCTAAACCAATAATTCCAGCGTAGCGATTACTGCCTTCCTTCCTCCAGAAGGTCGTAATTTTTTCAACTGCATCGTCTGCCAAATAATCATCCGAATCGATACAGACATTAAGCTCTGTCTCAATATGTTTATAAGCCGTGTTGTGTGCACCATGCATTCCCTGATTTTCTTGATAAACATATTGAATCGGTAATTCAGCTTCATTGATCCAACTCTCAACTAATTCTCTAGTATTATCCGATGAGCCATCATCAACAATAAGCCACATAAAATCTTTGCATTTTTGCCTCTTTAAACTTTCGTAGCATAGGTGGAGTGTATAAGCTCGATTGTACGCAGGAGTAAATACAGTCAACATCGGTTTTGAACTTCCACTAACCGTTTTCCGTTCCAAGTTTTATTCCTCCTGTATTTTTTCTCCGTATCCAATTCATACCTAATAACATAAAGTAGATAGCTGACGAGATTTTTAGCTTTGCGCATAAAAAAAACGTCTTCCAAATTAGTGGACAATACTCCAATTGAAAGCGCCTAAGTGAATAACTTGTTTTTTCATTGTTTAACAATTTTTTGATTAAACGCAATCTTTCTCTCATGGATAGATTCGATTGATGATTCATTATGTTTAATCCTTGACCTAGTACATTCATGCTAATTCGATTATTTAGCGCTAGTCCAAAATCATTAATCAGACCTTTTTCCGTCAAAAAGCTTTGTATTGCCGCGTATAGCTTTTCAAATTTCTCAACTAACAACGGATTGTATTGGGATGTGATGGAGGCATCGTTTGTTCGCCAATAATGATAAAAAGGACGATTCAGAAACAAAAAAGATTCGGCATTATAAAAGACATGAATGTTGAAGAGTGTATCCTCATTACTGCCTATGATGCTGAGATCTTTAAATTTCACCTTATTGTCTTTCAGCAATGATGTACGATAAAGTTTTGACCATACCGTCCCCCAAGCATCCAGATATTCGGGATTCGCTACCTCTTCCTTTAATGGACCTACAAGCCGCCTTAGCATAGTCGTTTGTACCTCATCCATAAGATACAATTGCTTGTCAGGCATGTTGAACCGCTTTTCCTTCGAATGTGTCCCAAACTCCCTAATATACGTACACATCACAATATCAACGTTTTGTTCCGCAGCGCACTCGTACATTTCTTCATACATTTTTAAATTTACCCAATCATCTGGATCAACGAATCCGATGTACTCCCCATTTGCTGCCAGCACACCATCGTTTCGTGCAGCGGACACACCTTCATTTTCTTTATTAATAACAATGATTCGTGAATCCCGTTCCGTATATTCCTGAAGAATGCTTAAGCTGGAATCCGTAGATCCATCGTTTACTGCAATAATTTCTATGTCAGATAAGCTTTGTTCTAGCAAGCTATTCAAGCATCTATCCAAATACAGCTCCATATTAAATATAGGCACGATGATACTGACTTTGGGATTCATTTTGTTCCCCCAACATAAAGGACTTGTATATTTCATTAAGCTCTAGCTTCACTTGAAGCAAACCATATTTCTGTACTATTTGAAGGCTAAACGCCCCCATCCGCTGCCTCATCTCCAGCGATTCACTCAGCTTCCTTAACCGGTCAGCAAATAATGCCATATCGGTTGGCTCCAGCACGAATCCATTCTCGCCATCTATAACGAGCTCTGAATGCCCTCTATTCCGCGTGGCAACAATGGGCAGCCCACAGGCCATGGCCTCCATTAAATTGACGGGCAATCCCTCACGCAGACTGGATGCTACTGCGACGTCGCACATGGGCAGCAGCCGGTCGATATCTGTCCGATAGCCAAGAAAATGGACCATCGATCCAACACCTAAACGCTCTGCCAGAGCCTGGCTTTCCTCAAGCAAAGGCCCTTTTCCAGCCAGCAGCAGCCGGCCATGCGGTACCGCCTCTTTAATTGCGGCCAACGCGTGAATGAGCAGCTGATGGTTTTTGTTTCGGTTAAATTCAGCAGCATAAAACATAAGGAAGTCGTCCGTGCGATAATCGAGCTCCTGACGCAATCGCCATTTATCAAGCTTTTGCATAGGCTTAAAATGTGTTGTATTTACGCCAACACCATGAACATGAGCGATCCGCTTTGCTTTAAATTTTTTGGTGACAGCGAGCTGATAATCCTCTGTATTAATTGTAATTAAACAGTCCGTCATGCTGGACAGCCTCTTCTCAATTGGATAATAAAGCATCCAGTTCAAGAGCGAGCCGCCCTTGCAGAAATGAAAACCATGCGCGGTATAAATAACTTTTGTTCCTTGTTTTCTCGCCGGCTGTGCCGCGAGTCTTGCAAGCACGCCGCCCATTGGCGTATGGCAATGAATGATATTATAATCCTGCTGCTGAATAATTGCCTTCAGCTCTCGGTATGCTCTGACATTGTTGGAATGGAACGGCGAGCGCTCAATGGAAATATTAAACTTTCGGTCAACAAAAGGGAGCTCCAGCTCGCCCTTTGCGGCGATATGGACCTCCCACCCTTGCTGCTTAAACCATTCGAGAACAGGCATATGAAATGCCTTGAAATGATAATCAACCGTTGCGCAAAATAAAATTTTATTTGGCATGCTTCTACCATCCTATACTAGAATTATTTTCTAGCAGATTCTCTTTCAACCATTTGCGATAAATAGTTTAATAGCTCATAACGCAAATCCTCACGCTGAAGAGCAAATTCAATCGTCGTCTGGATAAAGCCCATTTTCTCACCAACATCATGACGCTTGCCTTCGAATTCATAAGCGTATACGGCTTCCATTAGGTTTAAAGCAGCGATCGCATCGGTCAGTTGTATTTCTCCGCCCGCTCCTGGCGATTGATTGCCGAGAATGTCGAAGATCGCCGGGTTCAAAATATACCTGCCCATAATCGCCATATTCGATGGCGCCAGCTCCTTGGACGGCTTCTCGACCAAATGTCTAACCCGGTGGAAGGATTCTTCCATAAGAGTGCCATCTACAATTCCGTAGCGAGATACGGCTTCATCCGCCACACGCTGCACGCCGATAATCGAAGTATGATACTCATCATATTTTTCGATCATCTGCTTTATACAAGGCTTCTCCGCTGAGATAATATCATCCCCAAGCAGTACGGCAAACGGCTCATCGCCAATAAATTTGCGAGCGCACCATATGGCGTGCCCAAGCCCCTTCGGCTCCTTTTGGCGAATATAATGAATGTCCACCATATCCGCTGATTTGCGCACTTCACTTAATAAATCGTATTTATGTTTGGCAGTCAAAATTTGCTCTAGCTCAAGCGAGTTATCAAAATGATCCTCGATTGCCCGTTTTCCTTTACCCGTTACAATAATAATGTCCTCGATGCCTGATTCAATCGCTTCTTCCACAATATATTGAATAGTTGGCTTATCGACGATTGGCAGCATTTCTTTTGGCATCGCTTTTGTTGCTGGGAGAAACCTTGTACCCAGACCAGCAGCTGGTATAATCGCTTTTCTAACCTTCATAACTTTTATGCAACTCCTTCGTTTTTTAACCTGTTACAGATGCAAATCCAGGAAGCTCTACGACATTATTCGCTAGATCCAGCAGCCTTGTACGCAATTCTGCTTTGCTCATTCCCCCGTGCAGGGCAATAATTTCTTCAATATGTTCAAAATAAATCTCGGATGATTTGCCTATGTAGATTTTTGGATAAACCTGCTTTTCATTGATTTCATCATCCTTAAGCATTTCTTCGAATAGCTTCTCGCCTGGGCGAATACCCGTGTACTCAATGCCGATTTCCTCGACCGAGTAGCCCGACATCCGAATGACATTTTGTGCAAGATCGGTAATATTAACGGGATCACCCATATCGAGGACAAAGATTTCACCGCCTCTGGCAAGTGCACCAGCTTGAATGACTAACCTTGAAGCTTCAGGAATGGTCATAAAATAGCGAACCATGTCCGGATGTGTAACCGTTACGGGTCCCCCCTTCTCTATTTGCTTCTTGAACAGCGGAATAACGCTGCCGCGGCTGCCCAAAACATTGCCGAATCTTACCGCTACAAATTTGGTATTGCTGAACCGGTCCATATGCTGAATGACCATTTCCGCAATCCTTTTTGTCGCGCCCATAACGCTGGTTGGATTAACCGCCTTATCGGTCGATATCATGACAAACGTATCCACGCGAGCTTGGCTGGCTGCTCTTGCCGCATTCAAGGTTCCCATTACGTTATTTTTGAACGCTTCCTCTGGATTTCTCTCCATCAGTGGAACATGCTTATGTGCTGCTGCATGATAAACGACCTGCGGACGATGAGCTTGCATAACGGCCAGCATTTTATTTGCGTCTTGCATATCGGCGATTTCTGTCACAAATTCTATTTTCGTATGTCCGTAAAGCTCTTTCAGCTCCATCTCAATGGAATAGATGCTGTTCTCTCCATGTCCAAGCAAAATAAGCTTCTCCGGTAAAAACCTCGAAACCTGCCTGCACACCTCAGATCCAATCGAGCCCCCAGCGCCTGTTACCATAACGACCTTCTGGGTGACGTAACCTGAAATACTCTCAATATCGAGCTCCACAGGCTCACGCCCCAATAAATCCTCAACCTGAACATCACGAAATTGACTAACCGACACTCTGCCGGTAGCCAAATCCTCAAGCATAGGAATGATTTGTGTTTTTGCTTTCGTTTTAGCGCATTCGCTAAAAATCGTGTTGAGCTGTTTTTTGCTCAGTGAGGGTATCGCAATGACGATATTGTTAATCTCATAATCAAGCGCCACCTTCGCAATGCTTTCAACTCCGCCCAACACCGGAATGCCCATAATATCTAGATTGTGTTTGTTTACATCGTCATCTATGAAGGCAGTTGGCAATAGCTCCATATCATTGTTGCTAAGGAGCTGACGGGCAAGCATCGTACCCGCAGAGCCAGCACCAACAATTAACGTGCTTTTGCGCAATCCAGCATTTTTCTGGTAGCTGCCACGGAAAATTCTCCAGCATAACCTCGATCCTCCGATTAACAGCATATGAATCATCCACGTCACGGCCAGCAGCCTGAAAAACACATCCTGCATCACAATTTGCTGAATAATCGCTGCTGCAAAGATCGAGAAGGATACGGCCTTTGTTATTATCAATAGCTCCCCTACACTCGCATATTCCCATGCCTTCTTATACAAATTGTAGTAGAAGGAAAAGAAATGATGGCTTAACAGCAAAGTAATTGAACTGATTACAATGGGCGCAGTCACCACATCAAGCGAAGCACTTAGCAATAACCTGCTAAAAAAAATGGCGGTAAAAACGATAATGGAGTCGATTAAAATCAATAAAGACAATCTTTGTCGGTACGTCAAAAAACATTCACCCTTTCTTCAGATATAGAAAAACAAACGAAATGATTGGCTTAAGAGAATCAAGCTTAATATCACTGTTACACTCTTAGAGTGTTTAACTAAAAGGCTTTATCCAAAACCATTTAGTTAAAGACTCTAAAATAGAGTCCAGGGGCATCGAACCCCGCCTCACACCACACTCTTGACGACTCGCGTCTAAGGTTTTTTTGCAACCCACAGAATGGCCGAGTGCCTCCATTGATAACGGTGAGGAGACATTACCGAATGAAATTGCCTTTACAAACACTTAACGTGCTTTATAAAGAACAATAGTCCGTAAAAAAAGCGCTATCCGATTGATATCATCAAACGCTCTACTTATTTAGTATGACACCCAATATATTAGCTTTTGCAAACAGCAATGCACGTTTCGCTTCCAGTGCATGCTCCTGCTGTGTTTTCCCATGTTTTAAAAGCAAGAGCACGCCGTCACATTTACTTACCAGCGCATTCGTATCCGGAACGCCAAGAACCGGCGGGCAATCCAGCAGGACCATGTCATAATGCTCATCTGCAAATGCCATTACATCTACCATTAGCTGTGAATCGAGCAGTTCTGTCGAATTATAGAGGCGCTGCCCGCTTGGCAATATATCGAGTCCTTCGACCTCCGTATTATAGATCGCTTCACGAATTTCGAGCTGCTGCCCTAAAACATTCGACAAGCCTGGCGAGGTTTGTACATTAAAGATTTTGTTTATGATTGGATTGCGAAAATTTGCGTCGATGATCAGCACTCTATCGCCACGTTGTGCCATACAGACTGCTAAGTTGACTGCCGCTGTCGATTTTCCTTCGCCCTCTGAGGGCGAAGTGACCAGTAAAGAACGCACCTTGCTGCCGCTCGCTGCATAATGAATATTGTTGCGAATGGTTCGATATTGTTCCGAAACGATGCCATGCGGATTAATATAAGCGAGTAAGCTTTTGTTTACATAAGACTTTGATACCTTTTGCCGTTCACGAACCAATCGTCTCACCTCTTACGGAAATGCTTTTTTGTTTTTTCAAACGACTGCTACCATAATCTTTTCGTTTAATTTTATTAACTTGACCAAGCATCGTTAGGCCAAGCAGTTCTTCCACTTCTCGTTCTGATTTGATAGAATCATCGAGTGAATCTAGCAGGAATACTAATCCTACGCTCAAAATCATGCCAAGCAAGAAGGCAATGTACACGATACGATTGCTTTTTTCATTAATTGGGAAAGGATTTTCTTCTGCCTTCGTCAACAATCTGATGCTCGTAATTCCAAGCACTTCCGATGCTACTTGCCTGTAGGTTTCCACTGCTGTATTCGCGATCTCGGCTGCAAGCCTTGGATCGGTATCCATAACAGAAACTACGGTAACAAGCGAGGCATCTACACTGTCTACTCTAATTTGGCTTCGCAGCGCTGCTGCCGAGAGATTAAGACCGAGTTTTTCAATTACCTGATCCAAAACGATTGGCTCTCTGAACAATACCCTCACTGTGCCCATCATATCCGAGGAAGCAGCCACGATCATCCGCGTGTTTGATACGTACATTGGCGTTTCAGGCTTTGAGTTGAAGAAGCCCGCAGCGACTGTAAAGAGAATAGTAATGACCACGACTATCCACAGACGTTTTTTTACCGTGAGAAATAACGCTTTAAGATTTATTTCTTTAATCTTCACTCTGTCTTGATCATGATGCGATGCTTGTGAATCCTCCAGCCGTTTACCTTCCATTTGCACACCTGCTTACTATGTTTGTTATAAAGAACAATAACACAATATTAGTTCTTTATATAGAACATGTCAATACACTTTTCCGACTTTTTATTCAATGTCAGTTATCGATATGTAGAATAATAATATTTGATGATTTCTTTTTGTCAGCAGAGTAGACATTCGTCTCCGTTCTGCTTTCCTTCCACATATTTGAACGGATCAAGTCTTTTAGTGCTTGGAAATCACCCTTGCTCATACCTTCATCAACCGCATTTTTAATAATGACTCGCCATTCCTCATCCAACGTTTCATCCATATGAATCTTTGGTAAATGCTCTTCTCCGAGTAAATATTCAATGTTTGAGTCTAGTGGAGCTGCTATTTTTGCCATTACCTGAAGAGATGGGTTATTCTGCATATTGCGTTCAATGTAGCTCAAGTAGGACTTGGATACGCCCGCTAGGTCAGCAAGCTTCGTGATCGAGTAGCCCTTTTTTTCCCGTAGACTTTTAATCCGTTCCCCTATCATAATATTCTCCTTCGGCCAGTTTAGATCTAAACGTAAAGCTCAACAAAAACAACACAAACTAACACTTTATAACAGACAATATGTATATTTTAGTTCTTTAATGAGAACAGGTCAATAGCATTCCATTTTTTTATATGCAAAGAAGCAGCAAAGATGTACAATTTTTGCTAACAAAGTGACTCTAATAATTTGCTGAAAGGGAGATTATTTATGATATATTCGCTTAAATCGATAGACTGGATAGTGAAAAATGACCTTATCGATCATCTATTGCAACAAGAAGATAACTTAGCCATTTCAACAATGGATCAAGGTTTTGAAGCTGAGGTGGTAAAGGTCGAATTCGAGCAATCAAGCTACGTGTTAAAAACATGGAACAAGGAATCTAAACCTGATGTTGGTTTCCAGTTTCATTTATTGCATGCACTTTTTGATCGCGGCTTAGCCGTATCTAGACCTATCGGCTGGGGAATAAATCCAAATGCCGAGAAGGTATTGTTTACCTCATTTGACGGTGACTCCATAACAAAGGTTAATAAAAAGAAAGTGTCAGAGCTCGCTATTCTATTGTCTAACATCCATCAAACCCCTTTGGAGGAAATGGAACATGTACAGCTTTCAAAGTATGACTTCATCGGTTACTTCTATCCTGCGATAAACGAACATGCTGATCTATTTGTGGGCTTAACTCGTTTTTTAAGTTTAACTCAGCTCAAGCAAGACCACATCATCCACGGTGATTTTCATTTAGGAAATATACTCGAGAACAACGGGAAGTATACCGTCATCGATTGGACCAATGGACAGCTGGGGGACACCAGGTATGATTTTGCATGGTCGTTTGTTTTAATAAGCATTTTTGTGTCAGAGCAGAACGCTCATGCATTTCGCTCAGCCTATCTGGACAAAAACGAGATTTCCCAGCATGACGTACAACTTTTTGAAGCCATTGCATGTCTAAGATGGGTTTTGCTCAGTAGAAATGGCAATGTACCCAAAGGATCAAAAACCAACGATAGAATAAAACGTTTAATTTCAAGCAATTCGTATTTGAAAGAGCTGGGATTGTATGATTACTCCATATAGAAACTCAAATAGAGGTTGAACAAGGCTAAGCCATGTCCAACCTTTTTTGTTGCCCATCTTGATTCGCACATAATTCCATCAGCATGTCCATAATGGAATGCCTTCCTATTGGCGTCCAGCTCATCACAAACCAATTTTGAATCAGTCTAGTATTGCCGGTTTTCACAGCAGGAATTTGATCCCATACATTTGTCTCGAGCATCCGCTGAAACATCTTCCCGCTTCCAGCAAGCACATGATGCTTATGTATAAATAAATGCTCCGTTTCGAGGAGCGGCATCGACTCCGGCAGCATCTCTTGTCTCCAAATGTCTCCGCATCCCGGAGCACCGGGCTTCAAGGCGAGTTCGCCATAAATCAGTTCATTTAATGGATGACCCGTTGTACCTTGTATGCCTATCGTCCGATGATTGACTTGCATAATGGTAATACGACTCTCACCCAAGGCTTGCTGCAGCGTCTGCTTCACTTCCAGCGTCCGCATTTCCAAGCGGGTTAATGTTTGAGCAGCTTCGTTTTCCCGGCCGAGCAGCTCCGCAATTTTCAAAAAGTTGCGTTTCCAATCCCATACCGACAAGTCGTGAAAAACGGGAAATGCAATTTCCTTCAATGACTCACGAAATTCGCTCTGATAATGGTCAGCAATAATAAGATCGGGAGCAGAGCGCTTCAATTCCTCCAATTGGCTGTGGAACCGCGCTGCATACTCTTTCTCGCTTAATCCCGGGTAGTGAAATAAATCGAGCACACATACTGGCTCAATCCCTAAAGAATGCAAATAGTGCTGATACCCAAGCGAAGAGGCTACCGCTACTCTTACGGTCTCCCGCTTCATAAATATCGTTGGGGAAACGCCGACCATCCGCTGAAACATTCGACTGAAATAAAATTCGCTGCGAAATCCGACAGCAGCAGCAACTTCCTTCACCCTAGTATTTTTTTTGCTCAGAAGCTGCTTTGCTTTATTCATTCGAATTGTACCCAAATACTCGACAGGGGAGAGCTCCGTTATTTTTACAAATAGACGAGAATAAGCGACTGGAGACATCCCTGCCATTTCCGCGAGCTTCCCCATGCTTATTTTATCCGTATAATGCTGCTCCATATAAGAAATGCTTCGATTGATGCGATCATCGTTTTGTTCAGTCGGCTCTGGAACGCTCTTGATTAAAAATTGAATAAATTGTTCCAGCTGCAGCCGAAGTGACAAGCTATCTTTTGCCCGCTCGTCCTTGCTGCTCTTATCCATTTCAACAATTCGCTGCAGAATATGCTGAGGCTGAGAGACTGGCATTCTGCCGGGTAACAGCGAGCCAGACAGCGTTATTGAGCTGGATAGTATCATGCCGCCTTTCGTCTTAACTAATGTTTGCGGCTGAAAAAACACGCCATAATATTCAAAGCCCCCGGATTGCTCTGATATTTCTACAACCATGCCTGGCACAAGCAAAAATAGCTCAAACGGACGAATTCTACATAGCGTACCATCCAATAGAATAACGCCTTCGCCTTCTGTAATAAAGGATAATAAATATACTGGAATCCGATAGGTGCGTATTCCTCTCTTGCCTGTGAAGCGTCTCTTGCGCACCGATGAGAACAGATAGAGCGAATGAGTCAATGTGGAATGAGGCATCATTTAGCAACAACCGCCTGCCTTTCATAAAACGTTCGCTAATTTCATTTCTTAAAAGCTTCTGCGACGAACCAGCAAATTGATCATATAGGGCGCCCCAATCAGCGCAGTAATTAATCCTACTGGTATTTCAAATGGCGAAAAAAGCACTCTCCCTAATAAATCCGCCAACATAACGATTAACCCTCCGAGAAGTGCAGCAACCGGCAGTCTTTTTACACTCGGTGTACCTACCAGATTTGAAGCAATATGCGGAGCCATCAGTCCCACAAATGCAATCGTTCCAGCCATCGAGACAGCTGAGCCTGCTAAACCAACGCTAAATAAGAGGAGTAAAAATCTGACGCGTTCCAGTCGTATGCCCATCCCAATTGCTGAACTATCGCTGAGCTGCAGCAAATCAAGGGAGCGTGTATACAGCATTAGCAGCACAAATAAAATGATAATCCACGGGAGCAGCGGCCAGAAATGTTCCCACGTCCGGCCATATAAGCTGCCTGCCATCCATACAAATGCTTGAGAAACACGGAATATTTTGCCCACTGTCAGTAAATACGTTATTAATGCGCCGGCCATTGCAGAAATGCCAACTCCAACTAGAAGCATACGCTCGGTAGAACTTCCTTTTTTCCAAGAGAGCTTATAGATCGTTAATGCGACCAACAGCGCTCCTCCAAATGCAACCAATGGAAGACGGCTCATTGGAAAGGAAGGGACAAGCACCAGAAAAGCAACTACAGCAGCTGCCGCTCCTGCATTTAGTCCAATGACACCCGGTGAAGCCAGCGGGTTGCGGGTAATCATTTGCAGGATCGTACCCGATAATGCCAAGCCGCATCCAGCCAAAAATCCAGTCAGTACCCTTGGCAGCCGCACTTGGCGAATCGTAAACGCATATTCATCACTGCCTATCCCAAGCGCTGTCTGGATGGCATCCATCACAGGTATATTTCTCTCGCCAATAATAATGTTCAACAGCAAAACAAGTACATTCATTAACAACAACGAAATAATAATTCGGTGCCAACGCCCTTTTATAAAAGAAGTTATGCCGCTCCACCCCTTCGCTGAGCCAAATAAATTAAAAATGGCGCCCCGAAGAAGGCCGTTACAACTCCTACCGGAATTTCCTGCTCAGGCAGTACAAATCGTGCGCCAATGTCCGCAATCAGCAGCAGCAGAGCACCGATTAATGCGGAATAAGGTATGATCCATCGGTAATTAAGTCCTACAATTGATCGAGCAATATGCGGAATAGCAAGTCCGATGAACCCAATGGGACCAGCGATAGCAACCGCACTGCCTGCAAGCAGCACAATAGCGACGATACAGAGTGTTTTGATAAAAAAAACATGCTGGCCCAGTCCTTGTGCCGCATCCTCTCCGAGACCGATAACATTCATATGATTGCTTAGACCAAACGCACAAATTAATCCAACTAGCATATAAGGGGACACCTGTATAAACAATTGCAGATCCCGTCCTGTAAGCGAACCAGCTAGCCAAAATCGCATCGTATCCAAAGACTGCTCATTCAAAATAAGTATCCCTTGCGTAAGGGAGGTAAGCAAAAGGTTGATCGTTGCTCCTGCGAGTACAAGCCTGACTGAGGTCAATGTGCCTCTCCTTAATGAACCAAGCAGAAATACAGCTGTTCCTGCAGCTGCTGCACCGAGTAAAGCCGACCAGGAAAATACAGTAAGCGATGTGGAATGTAATGCTATCGAAGCGATAACTACAGCGAGTGCAGCCCCGTAGTTCACCCCGAATAACTCAGGGCCTGCTAACGCATTTCGGCTGAGCGCCTGCATCAAGCAGCCCGCTACAGCGAGCGAGCCTCCCACCGCTGCTGCGATCAGTGCTCTTGGCAGCCTGACGGAACGGATAATGATGTGAGCTTCCTGTGAAGCATCATATGACCAAAATGCATTGAGGGCGGCATGGAGTGGAATTTGTACAATCCCAAACAAAATGCTTGATAATAAAGCAGCGCAAACAAAAATAACAAGAACAGCCAATCCCATCAATCTGGGCTTCACTTCGCCTACCTCCAGCTCGTCATTGTCAAATAAACGAAGAAAGATTGGGGCGCCGCTTGGGCGACCCAATCTTTAATTATTTTACAAGAAATGATTGCAGATCATCGACAACCTTGTTTACGGCTTGAATGCCAAGTCCGCTCATCCAATATTCCCAATCAACGGAATGAACACTGTTGCTTTTGACTCCGTTTAAGGAAGCCCATAACGCACTTTTCTCAACCTTGGCAAAGGCGTCTGGCTCTCGGTTGAACCAAAGGATTATATCTCCATCCAGGCTGCTCATTTGCTCCTCGGTCACATCCTTGGAGAATCCTTCAATGTTCTGCGATTCGGGACGATTGATCCCAGCGTCTGTCATAATGGTTCCAGCGAACGTATCCTTCAAATAAATTTGTATTTTATCTGCACGCGGACGGAATAGTGAGACACTTTTTCCTTTGTCCGCTAATTTGGATTTTAGATCTGTTATTTTCCCATTGTAGGCATCCAGCAGTTTTTGGCCTTCTGCTTGTTTGTTCACTGCTTCAGCATGCAGCTGCAGGTTCGCTTTCCATGTAACGCCTAATGTTTCTACGAATACAGTCGGTGCGATTTTCGTAAGCTGATCATGGATCGCGTCATGTGTATCTTTGTTGCCGATAATCAAATCCGGCTTTAAAGCATCTATCGCTTCCAAGTTGGGCTCATTTACAGATCCAATATTCGAAATCCCTTCTGTTCCTTTCAGATAAGCTGGATATGGATCTCCTGCAGCAAGAATTGAAGGTGCTCCAATTGGCGTAATGCCAAGCTCCAACAAGTTATCAAGCGCTCCGATATCCAGCACGACAATTTTTGCCGGGCTAGCTGGCACCAACACGTCTCCATATGCATCTTTGACCGTCCGGTCAACCGCTGGCTCTGACGTTGCTTCCAATGGTTTTTCGGTGCTTTTCATTCCATTGTTTTCTGTACTCGATTCAGCACTGCTGCATGCGGAAAGCACCAAAATCATTAACCCAATAAGGGAGAGCAATACCCCTAATTTAAGATGACGAACTTGATTGCGTGAAAACATTCCTTTATTCCTCCTGCGTCTAATTAAGAATGATAACCATTATTAATAAAATAGCGTACATCCTATGACACTGTCCATGCACAAACCTTTTTATTTCATGTACTATTTTTAAATCTGATGATAATCACCCAAAATTATCCATTTTTAAGTTGCGTTGCTGCAATATTAGGATTAGAAATCTGTCATCAACACGCTGCCTGACCATTCCCTATTTAAATCTAATCGCAAAAAAAAATCTCCTCACTACGGTATATAACCGTAAGAGGAGATCCTTTTCATTTATCCAATAAGCGATATTAAGCTTTTAAATTCCAGCTCTTCAAATTTGAGCAATACGGTTTCGCGTTCATACGCCCAGCAGCAGCCATCAAGCTCTGCGGATACTGGCACATCACAGCGAATTGTCGCTAAATCACGGGATAGATGCAGCATATCAAGATCCGCTTCAATTTTTACTCGGATTGTTTTGGATACCGCCTCCAAATTAGCAAGCAAGCCCTCGATTGAACCATGCTCTTGAATAAGCTTATGCGCTGTTTTTTCTCCTATACCTTTCACGCCTGGGTAATTGTCCGCTGTATCTCCCATTAACCCTTTGATGTCGATAATTTGAATAGGCGTAAGTTGGCGTTCTTCCATTAGCGTTTCCGGCGTATACACCATGTAGTTCCCGATGCCCTTCTTCATGATCGCAACCGATACCCGGTCGTCCACCAGCTGAAGCATATCATGGTCACCCGTCACAACGAAAATTTGCGCTTGATCCTTAAGTGCAGCAGCAAGTGTTCCAATGCAGTCATCCGCCTCATATCCTGCGATCCCAATATTCGGCACACCGAAGCTGGCAACGACTTCTTTCACAAGATCAAACTGAGGAATTAAATCCTCTGGCGCAGACGGACGATTGGATTTGTAACCATCATACTGCTCCGTACGAAATGTCGTGCTTCCCATATCCCAGCAGCATACGACATGGGTTGGATTAAAAGTATTGATCGCATCCATGAAATAACGAACAAAACCATGAACTGCATTAACAGGTACGCCTGCACTTGTTTTACGAACGCTTCCTCCGAATGAAGTAGCGAAATACGCCCGAAATAAAATTGCCATCCCATCAACCAAAAGTAAACGTTGTTCACTCATCGTTATAAAACCCCTCTCAAACATATCAAACTATTATTTATATTTATTGCCCGCGAATAAATTTTCCAATCCGCCCCGCAGCTTCCTTCAACCGTTCTTCGCTTTCAACCAGCGCTATTCTTACATAACCTTCACCCTCGGAGCCAAAAGCTTCCCCAGGCACTACGACAACGCCTGTTTGACGAAGCATTTCCTGGGAAATTCGTCTGGACGTCCACGGCTCGCTAAGCGACCACTGCATAGGAGGAAGCTGCGCCCAAACGAACATTGTTGCCCGAGGTGCCGCAACATCCCATCCTTCTGCACGAAGTGCTTCAAGGAACGTATTGCGCCGATGCTCATAAAGCTTTCCTGCCTTTGGCTTCTCTACATTTGCTATCGCTTCCTGAAGTGCAACAATTCCTGCCTCTTGAATAGGATCAAACACGCCGTAGTCAATATTCGCTTTCAGCTCGCGGAGAGCAGCAACTGCTGCTCTATTTCCAGCCAAAAAACCAATTCTGCAGCCAGCCATGTTGAAGCTTTTGGACAAAGAATGGAATTCAACCGCATGATCGATTGCACCCGGTACCTCAAGAATGCTTGGCGGCTCACAGCCTTCAAATCCCATCTCGGAATATGCAAGATCATGGACGACCAACACGTTATGACGCTTTGCTTTATCAATCAATCGCTCAAAAAAGGAGGTATCCGCTATTGCAGAAATCGGATTGTTCGGATAATTGAGCAAAATAAACGTTGCCTGGTCCCACTCCGAATCCGGTATTGCCTCCAGATCGGGCATAAAGCCATTCTCCTCGCGCAGCGGCATCAATACAGACTCTACTCCCGCGAGTGCTAATGATGCAGCATAGATCGGATACCCCGGATTAGGCAGCAAAACGATATCGCCAGGATCACTAAGCGCCATGGCAAGATGGGCAAGACCGTCTTGTGAGCCAAGCAGTGTTACGATCTCGTCTCCGGCATCCAGCTCCACGTTAAATCGGTGCTTCATCCATTTCGCTGCATGCTCTCGAAACGGCAAGCCGCTTTTGATTGCTGGATACGAGTACATATCACTGCGCAATGCCGCTTCACTAAGCGCCTGTCTAACGGCGGGCGAAGGCGGCTGATCCGGATTTCCGATGCCCAGATCAATAATATCAAGACCGCTTTCCGCAGCTGAGCGCTTCCACGCTGCAACTTCTGCAAATATGGATGATCCTAGCTGCGACAGCCGCTTGGAACGCCATTTGGTTTGTGACATACGTCCATTCACCCTTTTCCATTGTTCCAAACTTGTTCGTATTGTTCTTCCTTATATCCAACAGTAACCGTCTTGCCATCCGTCACGATAGGCCGTTTAATCAGCATGCCGTTCGAAGCAAGCAAGTCATATTTCTCATCTTCAGACATGTCAGCCAGCTTGTCCTTCAAACCAAGCTCCCTGTAGACATCTCCAGATGTGTTAAAAAACTTTTTCAGCTCTAGACCGCTGTTTTTTACAATCTCCTTTAGCTCCGCAGCTGTAGGTGTTTGCTCTACAATATTTCTGGATACGACATCGTTGCCCTTATTTTGCAGCGATTTAAGCGCTGAGCGGCATGTACCGCATTTTGGATATTGAATGATAGTTAGTTCCTTTTGTTTCGTCATCCTCTTGTTTCCTCCAGCATTGGGCTGACTAGTCCCATTTTATTTTGATAGATTCCGTTCTAATCGTTCAAGCTCAGGCGGCAATTCCGCACGCCATTCCATCCATTTTTTTGTAATGGGATGGGTAAAGCCCAGTATCTCGGCATGGAGTGCTTGACGACCGACTGCATCCTCCCACTCTTCCTCCACACCTTGCTGAGTACCATACATTTTATCTCCGATAAGCGGGCAGCCGATATGCTTCATATGCACGCGAATTTGATGCGTCCGTCCCGTTTCGAGCTTTAAGCGCACTGCCGCTGCGGCAGGCTTGTCCGAAGTAGATTCATAATGTGCAATCGTCTCATAATGCGTAATAGACGGATAACCCTCCGGCGTGACGATGCGAACATGCGGCTGGTCTGGGTCACGGTCAATCGGCGCATCAACCACTCCCGCAGCTGGCTCAGGGCAGCCATAAACATATGCGCGGTACAGCTTTAAAATACCGTTTGCCTGCATTTGCTCCGAAAGCTGTTGATGTACATAGGAGGTTTTGGCAATCGCGACAAGTCCGGATGTTTCTTCATCAAGGCGGTGGACAGGACGGAAACGCACCTTCTCTCCCGCTTCTTGCCAATGGTGGACGATACCATTAGCAAGCGTCCCCGTGTAATGTCCATGAGTCGGATGGACGATCATTCCAGCTGGTTTATTTACGATAAGCAGATCCTCATCCTCGAATACGATCTGTACCGGAATAGGCTGCGGCAAAATATCTTCGGAAATTTCCCGCTCCATGCGTACGCGAATGATATCGCCCGCTGCAACGGGAGCTGTCGTATAGGCACGAATCTCGTTTACAGTCAGTCCATGCTCCGTTTGCTTTACTTGCGAGAGCAGCTTGCGCGATACGCCCAGTTGACGCTCCAGCACCCGCCGGACAGTCATTCCATGCTCTGCCTCGCTAACCGCAGCCACTAGCGGGCGATAATATAATAATTCTAGTCTATCCATCATTTTTTCGGCTTCCGAAATACTTCTGCGCTGCGTACATATTCCGTATCTGATACGCCAAGCTTCGCATTTGCAACTCTAGCAGCGGCGAAGAAAAAATCGGACAATCGATTCAAATACGTTTGTACATCAGCATTAATCGGATGCTCAGCTGCAAGCGTTACAACGCGGCGCTCTGCCCGGCGGCATACCGTTCGGCATACATGCAAAACAGCAGAAACAGAGCTTCCTCCCGGCAAAATAAACCTCGTGATTTCCGGTGCCTCTGCCGTATATTGGTCAATCCATTCTTCCAGACGTTTAGACGGCTCTGCCGATATTTTTAGAGGCGCGCCTTCAACGGCGTAAGCAAGATCTGAGCCGCAGTCAAACAACTCCTGCTGGATATCAACAAGCCAAGCTGCCATCTCTGCCAGCTCTTCGTGCTTGGCAGCTTCCGCCGCTGCCTGCCCTACAAAACAATTCAATTCATCTATGGTACCATATGCCTCAACACGAACATCATCCTTGCGCACGCGGCCGCCAATTAAAGATGTTTGACCGCTATCGCCCGTTCTCGTATATAGTTTCATCGGCCTTGCCTCCTTTTTTTCATCCATTACTCTCTATTCATGCAAACAGCAGGCCGGATAAGCTCCTGACCTGCTGTTTATTAAAGGCGCTAGATTAGCCTTCTAGCTTCAAGCGATGTACAAAGCCGCCTATTCGATCAAGCGCTTCGGTCAGATTCGTGACAGAAGTTGCATAGGAGCAGCGAAGATGGCCTTCGCCTCCGAGACCGAATACATCTCCTGGAACAGCTGCAACATTCGCTTCATCGAGCAGACGCTGCGCAAACTCCTCACTTGATAAGCCCGTCGATACGATCGATGGAAATGCATAAAACGCACCCTGCGGCTCATGGCAATCGAGTCCGATTTCCCTGAATCCTTTTACGACAAGACGCCGGCGCTGATTATAAGCCTCCACCATGCGGTCCTTCTCTTCTAAGCCATGTTGAAGTGCTTCAAGCGCTGYATACTGTGCCATAATCGGCGCGCACATCACTGTATACTGGTGAATTTTTAGCATAGCTGCAATAAGATCGGGATGGCCGCAGGCATAACCCATCCGCCAGCCTGTCATCGCGAAAGCTTTCGAGAAGCCGCTCACAAGAATGGTACGATCCTTCATCCCCGGCATTGCAGCAAAGCTTACATGCTTCGAGCCGTAAGTAAGCTCCGCATAAATCTCATCGGAAATAACAATAAGATCATTCTCTTCCACTAGCTTTGCAATAGGCAGCCAGTCCTCATAGGTCATAGTGCCGCCAGTAGGGTTGCTTGGATAACATAAAATAAGTACTTTTGATTTCGGCGTTATAACGGCTTGAAGCGACTCTGCCTTCAGCTTAAATTCATCCTTGGCAAACGTTTCAATACCGACAGGTTTTCCTCCGGTAAGCGCGGTTATTGGTGAATAGGAAATATAACATGGCTCAGGAATCAAGATTTCATCGCCTGGCGAAATAAACGCGCGAAGGGCGAGATCAATGGCTTCACTGCCGCCAACGGTTACTAAAATTTCGCTGGCAGGGTTGTAAGGTACGGCAAATTGATCATTTAAATACTGCCCAATGGCTTCGCGAAGCTCTGGCATACCTGCATTTGACGTGTATTGCGTTTTCCCCATTTCAAGCGCATATACAGCAGCTTCCCGAACATGCCATGGCGTCACAAAGTCCGGTTCCCCTACTCCTAATGTAATAACATCCTTGCGCGTACTGACCAAATCAAAAAACCGACGGATTCCCGACGGTTTGATGCCCCGAACGAGCGGTGACAAATAATCAGCCATCGATTGACGCTGCAAAGGTGTGGAGGGTTGTTTCTCTTCATCTTTAATCATTGCCATCACCCTTTTTTCACGGCGAAACCATCAACCGATGATCACCTTCATGCTCCTCGAAGATAATGCCGTCTTGTTTGTATTTTTTCAAAATAAAAAATGTTTTTGTCGATAATACCGCGTCAATAGGCGATAGTTTATTCGATACAAAAGAGGCGACCTCTTTCAACGTTTTTCCTTCAACCTCAACGAGCAAATCGTATGCTCCCGACATCAGGTAGACGGATTTTACTTCTGGATATAAATAAATGCGCTCAGCGATTCCTTCGAAACCGCGACCGCGTTCTGGTGTAATTTGTACCTCAATAAGTGCAGTTACCTTCTGGTCGTCAATCTTGCTCCAGTTTACGACTGTCGCATACTTCACGATAATATGGTCTTTCTCTAGCTCGGCGATGGCTTGCTTTACTTCCTCGGTTGTTACGGCTAACATGGTTGCGATCAAATCTGCATCCCTGCGCGCATCCTCCTGAAGCAGTTCAAGCACTTTCAACTGTAATTCGGTCATTGTATAACTCCTTCCAGTACAACTGCAATTATAAAGAATATTTTACAACGTTTTTGTTCCTCGCGCAATCAAAGCATAAAAGGCTGAAGCCTTTATTTTGGCGGCTTCAGCACTTCTCGCGGAGAAATATTAGCATCATATGTAAAAGCTGCTTCTGCTTCCTAATCCTTATAAAAAGGAAAGACCCCAAAGGGGTCTTTACATGTAATGCGTTTGTGAGCCTTGTTGATATTGGCCGGACTGGTGCATTTGCGGCGTATACATCGTTTGGTTTTGCTGTTGCCCTAGGTTTTGCTGTAAAAACTGGCTCGTTTTTTGTTTGGTTTGCTGATATTGCTTTGCCTGCTTGTCCAGCTCCTGACGCAGGGCAGGCGAGGATGTATTATACATATTCGCTTGCTGCATCGCCGTGAACAGCTGGCCTTGCAGTGCCAACGTGCTGTCTGTCAATTTCGTAAACAGCTGGCGAATATCAGGACAAGTAGATTCTGTTGCTGCTGTTGCATATTCACGAACAACTCTTTTCAAATCGCTAAGGATCGTGCTTGCCAAATCTTCCTCAGTCAGTATCGATTGGTTTTGTTGTTGCTGCATTATGATTGACCTCCTAATCTTCTTTTAAAATCCTTCTTATTGTTGAGGCTGTGTTGGAGCCATTTGCTGATGGTGCGAGATCGCATGCAGCAAAGAATCATAGTGCTGCTGATGGGTTTGAATCATTTGTGAGCATAAATTTCTAAGCGCTGGTGTAGTACCCGTAGCAACAAGCGTTGCACATTGCTTAATTAATAAATCCTCGTTAGACATAGAGTCTGCAATGTACTCCAGCTCTTTTGCCGTCATTGGCTGCATCATTTGGTCATCCTCCTCTAAACTTGGTTCAAAATTACGATTTGATCCATTTATTTCGTACCAAACGTATTATGAGCTAAATTTCCTTTATTTATGTGCCAATATTTAAATCGAAATTACCGGTGTGAATTAATTGAAAGTCCACCTCTATGATTAACTGATCGGGCTTCGGCAGCCACTCCTTGCCTTTGCACATTTGCTGCCAATAAGCTTGATGGTAACGGTACAGATGATGCTCCAGTTGAAAGAAACTAACTTTCTTCTCCAGCCCCTTTCGGAACGTATCCTCCATCTCCTGCTTAATCCGCGCTTTAACTGACGAAACAATTTCATGTTCCTGTATAACGCCATCCATTTCTGCGACATTCCCGTCTACTCGCATCTTTAATGTGAAAATGGGCTTGTCACCTTTAAAACTCACATCAACATTCCCTTTGGATGAAACGACAGCGATTGCCGCTTTCCCTTTTTCCCCTTGCGCTTTGAGCACAAAATGCTTGAATTCAGGATCTGCCCATCTTAGCCCTGTGGCTTCAGGCTCCGTAAGATAACCGAGATATTTAAGATCTTTAAATATAAATATCCCTTCGATTAACTGGATTTGCAGCGGTTGTTTCTTTCTTTTCCAGTATTCTTCATTTGCATTCAAAGCAGGGAAAGTAGTGACCATGGAGGGTTCATTCAGCGTCTGTACCGCCAGCTGCAAGGAATAAGGACGAATAAAGCTTCTCTGGCTGTCGAGAGGACCCGGCATATACATAATGCTGTTAAGCGGTGATTGATCATAAAAAGTATCGCTAGTAAAAATTTTTTCAATCTGAGCTTTGGTTCCGAAAAGCAGCGACGTATACCGCGATGCCCGCTGACGATTCACCCCGTCCATGATGTCAGCGATTCTGCTCATCGCTCTCTCCTGTACGATAACGGTTTTTAAATGCTCCAAGCTCAAAATCGTTTGGCCAGAGCGAGCCAGGTCATTTAGAGCAAGCAGTACAGTATCTCCTGACCCTTTTCCAATCCAAACCGGATTCGGATCAGGCTGAAGTGATTCTGTTTTTGCAATTAGGCCAAATTTAACCGTTTGGGCATAAATATCGTATTGTCCGTCCTTATAATCGATGCCAAATGCGGATATATAGCTCACATCCGCCAAGTTAACTTCATCCCAGCAGCCTTGCAGCAGCAACGACATAAACACGATGCCTGCCAGTGCAGCACACTTTCTAAGCTGTGTTCCCTGCTTTGTAATCCATGCAGAGAGCATCATTTATCCCTCCTCGTACTCTTAAGCTTCCATGGCATTTGTATAAGCGCTGGCAGCAGCTCTTTTAAGCGCATAGGTGCAACCGGGTATAAGTAAGAGCGTCCAAATGATTCTAACGTGCACAAATAGATAAGTACCGCAAAGGAGCCGACAAAAAAACCGAAAATGCCCAGCACAGATGAGCAGATAAGGACAAGGTAACGGATGATGCTTACCGAGCCGCTTAATGACTGATTCACGAGAGTAAAGGTTGATACTGCCGTTACCGCGGCCATTACGAGCATCGTTGGTGATGTCATGCCCGCACGGATTGCTGCATCTCCAACGATCAATCCGCCTACAACAGAAACGGTTTGGCCTACTGCCCTTGGCAGTCTTACACCGGCTTCCCTGAACAGCTCGAACATGGTCAGCATCAGAAACATTTCCATCGTTGCCGACAGCGGCAATCCGATTCGCGACATCGTAACGGTTGCTAGCAGCGTAAATGGAATCTGATCCGTGTTGAATGCTGACAGCGCTATCCAAAAACCTGGCAAACAAATAGCTAATACGAGTCCTACGAGCCTTAACAAACGTTCTAATGAAACATAATAAAAAGGTAAATGTGCGTCCTCTGGTGATTTGATGAGCAGCAATAAGTTTCCTGGAGCAATAAGTGCCGATGGCGACCCATGGAGCAATATTGCTACCTTGCCTTGCAGCAAGGATTGAACGACATAATCAGGCCGTCCTACAAATTCAACGAGTGGAAATAAAGATAAGCGGCGGTCGGATAAAAGCTCCTCCAGTTGACTTCCTCCTACTAAAGCCGGAATATCGATATTGTCCAGTCTCCTTCTAGCTTCTTTAACAAGCTTGGGATCGGCCTTGCCCTCCATATGAAGCAAAGCGACCTCCGTTAAGGACTCGGAGCCGATTTTTCGATACTCTACATGCATATCTGTTGTTTTCAGCCTCATGCGGACTAATGCAACATTCGTTGAAAGCTGTTCGACGAACCCGTCGCGCGGTCCTCGAATCGATACTTCAAGCACCGACTCCTCTGGTGTCCTTCCAGGCTGATTAGCGATGTCAAATTCAAACAATCCTTCGAATTTAGCAAAAGACAATATGACACTGCCTGCAAATAGGCGTGCAAATACGTTGCTGCCAAGATCCCCAGACTGAATTTTACTAAATAACATGCTGGGCTTATGTTTTTCACCTGTATCTGCGTCTGGCACCGTTCTTAATTGCTCCGCCCATTTCTCCAATAGCGGAAGCAGGCCGAGCTGTAATTGTTGATTGTCGATTAATCCATCGCAATAAAACAAAGTCACTTCCATTGGGCCTTCTACATCGAGTGTCAGCTTATATTCAATAACATCATGACAATCCTTCAACATGTGTTTTAACTGATCCAACGAAATCTCGTTGTGATCCATCTCACAAATATGCTCGTGATGAATCATGACTGCTCTGCCTCCTCGGAACCGATAATGGCTGTTCTTTTATGATCACCTTGTTTTTTTCTAAACATAGACACGATCCAAATCACGATCGTTAAGAACATAACGACAACGCCCGTGTACTGAAATGCAGCATGTAATGCGCTCCTTACCTGAAGCATATTTTTGATGCCAACGCCCGAAATGACCAAAATGATCACGCCAAGCACAGTAGGGGAAATCCATTTCTGTTTTAAACGGCGCAGCGGCCAAAACTCTGACAAAATGTGAATAGATAAAGCAAGTCGAATAAGTGCGCCTGACATCCACTGGAAAATAGCAAAAAAATCAACATGCTCGAAATATTTACCGATGGAGACCAATCTCCATTGCGAAAAGGCAGGGTAGCGCATCTTATCCGCTTCAACGGGTCCGAATTCTACAATCGCGCCCATAACCGGTCCAAGCGTCAGCAGCGATAAGAATAGAACAAGCACGATGAAATGCCATCTCTTAAATTTCCCCTGGATATGATGCTGGATAAATAGGAACCCGAACAACTCACATGAAGAAGTCAGCACATAATAAATGCCTTTCATGACCGGGCTCATCCCATTCTCGAGCATAGGCAGCAAATAGTGATAATCTTTGTGAGGCATGTTCGCAGACATGACAAAATCGCCTAACAATACAACGATTGGCAATAATATGCAGCTAACATAAGCTATTGTCCGCAGCCCTGAGACTGATGCAAACAAACATAGGCCTAAAAAGACAGTACAGACCACCATAGAAGGTGTATTGGGCAAATAGGTTGTCGCAGTCCACGAAGCTGTAATAATAAGCGATTCAAAAGCAATACTCAGCTGAACCAGCAGAAAAATACTAATTATCATCCAAGCCAAAAATCGCGGCATAAGTTGTATGAGCCATTGATCAAACGGCGTTCCATCCATACGCTTCAATATTCCATAAATAGGAAATGCAATCCATGGAAGGGCAATAACAAGTCCAAAAATAACAGAAATCCATGCATCGCGCTTAGCAGCATCAAGCAGCAGCGGCACAACCAGAACGTGATTTACAAGTCCAACTGACAAAACCATCATTAACATAGAGGGTAAAATTCCAAATGGTTTCACTTTCATAATCTTGTCACTTCCTTCCAAAGATAATGTTTCCAGATCTATGTATCTAAATGCATCCTGTCAATCTTTTATTTAAAGGGATCAAAAAAAACTATGCTTAAGCCGTTTACCGGCTAAAAGCATAGTCTTCTTTCCTACGGAATATGAACCGTCTTCACATGATCAAAATGTAAAAAAACGGGGTTTCCACTTACAGTCGCAAGCTCAATCATACTTTGATCGACATTTTTCAGAACGCCGATTTTATTTGAATTCTCGCCGAGATCAAGCACGACGAATTCGCCGATTAATTTACGAAGCTGTTGATCAAAAGTTCTTGCAAGGGTTAGCGGGGATGGCTTTAGAGGGAATTGTTCCGGTGTTAACGTGTATGGTGTTACGTTAGGACTGTACGGAATTAAATATTTCATATGGTGAAGAGAGATGATCACCGTATGATAAACAGGAGAATAGAAGACGAAAAAATCATTCATAACGGTGGTCAAATAACCATGAATAGACTGATTACCTGTAATATAAATTTCAGAGAACATACCTTTCGCGTTCATCAATATTTTTCGGTACGAGACGGGTTCATTATAAGGCTCGAAAGGCATTTCCGGTACTTCATATATTTCTTCTGCTTCTTCTTTATGAGTTGAAAGACGAAGCTGCTGCAGATGAATAAGCGGGATATACAAAAATTGTGTTCCATTATGCAGCACTAATATATCCTGACCAAACTCGATCAATTTACCTCGTATAGGCGCTACTTTCCCTGAAATCTCCAATTCGACCTGCTTATCCAACAGCGGATGACGGTTTTTCATGCAATTAACCTCCTTTCATCCGGATAGATCGCTTAATCGGGCAAAAGCTCTACCTTTTGCCCGACAGGCCATTATGATTTTTTTACTGAACTGCGAGTTGTTTTTACGGCAGCCGCATTTGCATTACTTTTTCCACCGCTGCGATTGCCTTGTGTTTTGTTTTTATTGTTGTTTTTGCTGTCGCTTTTGTTTTCGTTTTTGCTGTTGCTTTTGTTTTCGTTTTTGCTGTTGCTATTGGCGTTGCTGTTTTTATTTTCGTTTTTGTTATTGTTGTTTCCGCCAGAACGGTTGCTCGCAGCTTTAATCGATTTGATGTGGTAGTTCTGGATTTGCATAGCTTCTTTACCGGAAACGAGCAGAATTGAGTTGTTTCCTGCTTGAGCAATGAAACCTTCAACCTTCTCAGGTCCGCCAGAATTAAGCTGTACGAAGGTTTGATTCAGGGCACGGATAACGCCATTAAAATTGCTAGCATTAATAACCGCTGTGCTGCCACTGCCGCTTCTATTGCCTTTGCTGCCGCTGCTTGTATTGCCAGCTCCTGCCTCCGTAACACTTTTAACATGGCTAGTCGCAACATATACGACACCTTCACTTGTGACTAAAACGAGATAGTCGCTTTTTACAGAGTGAAGCTTGCCTTGGAGTGATTCCGGTCCGCCGCGATTAATTTTTGCATTTTTGCCTACCATCGTTTGTAAAAAATTATGATCCTTGTTTCCACTCTGGCTGCTTTTGTGGCTATTGTTATTACTAGCAACCGATTGACCAGCTGAATAACCATTGTTGTACCATAGACTCATAAAAAAATCCCTCCGATAATTTCATTGTTTGTTGTTAAAAGCCTGTCTTCAAATACGCCCTTACGACCTATTCACTTCCCATTCATTACTCTGCTGCTTTGCATCCTCCTTCTCTCATTCACTCCATCTATCATGAGATACGAAATGTAATATATTAATATGTATACCGTATGGAAGTGGTACTAGATTGCTATCTATTTATGAGAGATTGAGCAATTCCCCTATAAATAATAGAGTAGTATAATTATAGATTTTGAACTCTACTGGTTCAGATATGGAAGCTTTCCATTGTGATCATTAGGATTGAAAACATTCATGACCAAATAATCGTGACCATCTGGGCATTAGCTGAATAGAGTATTAAGATCAAAACGCCTATCGTGCAACGGTAGGCTTTATCTTTTGCTTTTAGGAGATGGTTAGATGGTTGCTGAAGTCTTGCCGACACGTTCCATACGGATGAATGCTTCTGATTTCCAAGAGATACAAAGCGATGCTTGGGGGCGTTCCTTCAAACCGGCACAACTCGAGATGGAGGGACAAACCTATACTGCAGAGTTTGGCCTGCGGGGAGGACATACACGTAATTATTCCAAAAAATCTTATGAAGTTCGGCTTGAAAATGGCAAAACATTTCATTGGAATGCGGAATATGACGATCCATCCATGATGCGAAACGCACTTTCCTTTTACTTTTTCAATAAAATTGGTGTGCCATCCCCTCAAACCAACCACTTCTGGCTCATAATAAATGACGTGCCTCGAGGTGTTTATTTGGAAATCGAAGCGGTAGATCAACTTTTTTTCGAAAAAAGGGGCATTGGCTGCCGTTCTCTTCTCTATGCAGTCAATGACAGTGCCGACTTCAGCTTAACGGACCCTGTCTCTAAAGGTACGAAAGCTTCGTTATTTGATGGTTATGAATTGAAGCTGGGAAAGACGGGGACAAAAAAGAGGCTCGTATCGTTCGTTCGAAATATCAATCGTTTGTCTGGCAGTAAACTGAATGAGCATAATGCCAAACGCCTTGATGTATCACAATATTTATTATGGCTTGCCGGAGCTGTATTGACTGGAAATTACGATGGATTTGATCAAAACTATGCAATTTATGAGCATAGCAAAAGTGGGAAATATCGAATCATTCCATGGGATTACGAGGGAACCTGGGGAAGAAACTGTTACGGAAAGCCTTGCGGCAGTGATCTCGTCCGTCTTCAGGGCTACAATACGCTGACAGAGAAGCTATTTACTTTCCCGTCGTGCAGAAGAAAATATAGAGCGATTTTAAAGAAACTGCTGTTATCCGCATTTACTTCCGAGAAGCTGGAACCCGTCATTTCGCAGATGCATGCACAGTTATCTCCGGCTATTCGCAGCGATTATACGCGAAAGGCGAGCTATGACACCTTTTTAGCAGAACCAGCCTTTATTTATAACTACATTGATGAAAGACGCAATATATTGCAGCAATCATTACGGGAATGGTTATAAACCACTCCCGTATGCTGATCAAAAAATATCCATGCTCATATACCGCTCTCCGGTATCTGGAGCAATGCACAGCACTCGCTTCCCAGCACCAAGACGTTTTGCAATTTGCATCGCTGCCCATACCGAAGCGCCTGAGGAAGGGCCTAGCAGCAAACCCTCTTGCGTCGCTAACGCTCTCATTGTCGTTAGAGCATGCTCATCTGAAACTTGAATGATTTCATCATAAATCGATGTATTAAGAATAGCGGGCACGAAACCAGGACTAGTACCGACAAGCTTATGCGGGCCTGGCTTTCCTCCTGACAACACCGGTGACCCTTGCGGCTCTACTACCGCTACATACAAATGAGGGAGCACTTCCTTTAGCGCTTCGCCTGTTCCTGTAATCGTGCCGCCTGTTCCTGCGGTAGCAACGAAAGCGTCTAGCTTGCCATCTGTCTGCTCGATAATTTCTATCGCAGTCGTCATTCGGTGAATCTGCGGATTTGCATGATTCTCGAATTGATTCGGTATGTAGCTGCCCGGGCGCTCAGCCCGAAGCTCCTCCGCTTTTCGAATGGCTCCCGGCATGCGTTCAGCAGCAGGTGTAAGCACAACTTCCGCTCCGTATGCCTGCAGCAGTTTAATCCGCTCAGCAGTCATGTTGTCCGGCATAACTAATATTATGTTGTAGCCTCTAGCTGCTGCGTTCATGGCTAGGCCTATGCCTGTATTGCCGCTAGTTGGTTCAATAATGGTATCACCAGGCTTAATCAAACCGCGCTTCTCGGCATCATTAATAAGAGAGAAGGCTGCGCGATCCTTTACGCTGCCGCTTGGGTTAAAGCGTTCCAGCTTAACGCATACTTCGGCGCTGCCTTCTTCTGGAAGACGGTTTAGCCTTACGACAGGCGTATTCCCAATTAATTGCGTAATGTCTGCAACTACTTTCGGCATTCCTTCACTTCCTTTCTATTTAGGTTTGTGCTTGCTGTTCTGTAAGAAACGGCTTCATGAACCACCAACCAGCAATCGGCACGATGCCAACCGCAAACAAGAGCCAAGTAATGGCGACAGCAGAATGATTCAGCGGCAAAACGATTAAATATGACGATAAGCCGATAATCCTGCCTAAAACCAATCCCGCTTCACGAAGGACGATAAATTCCTCTCGTTCCCGCGCACTTTCCTCGGACTGACCAATGAGGTCAAAAACTCTTGAAGTCATAGGAATAATATAAAGCGGCATAAACAGTGATGTTCCGATTCCGAACATAAGCAGTGTAGCATAAGAGACCTTCCAGAACAGCGGCAATATAGCGATTCCAATCATGATAACGCCTATGAGCATCGCCCATTTGCGATTGTTTTTTTTGAGCATTTTGCCAACAATCCAGAAGCTGATTAAGGCAACTAAGGATGTAATGAGTGAATACGTTCCTAGCTTGCTTTCGTTTTGCGTAGCTACGTATACTGTAAGGCCAACAAGAAACATAAATACGCCTTCTCGCACGCCCTGCGCTGCAATAGCTGGAAACATGCGACGCCACGGATTTCCTTTTTGCATCAACTGCTGGAAACCATGCTTCCAATTATAGCGGCCTTGACCATGGCGTTTTTTAAGCCAAAAACTGAGCACTACACTTATAGAAAATATGATTAATGAAAGGGTGAAAATAAGCCTATATCCCTTTTCTCCTTGCATCGAAGTGATAAGCAAGCCTGATACCCACGGCGCCACGATACCTGCCGCAGAACCAAGCAGCCCCGACCAACCATTGAAACGATCCCGATTATCTGGATCTGTCACTTCGAAATAAACTACATTAAATGCGACCCAAAAAAAACCGAGTGCCATCCCATTTAAAAGGCCAAGCGGCAAATAATATACCTTCGCTTGTGTACCCAGCAGCAGTACTGAACAATAAAACACGCCTGACAAAATAATGCCTATGCGCAAACTATTCATTTTGTTATGCTCTTTTACCCATTTCCCAACAACCCAAAAGGTTAATCCACTCATTACATATTGACCCATAGTGAACCAACCGATCAACATATAAGATTGGCTTGCTTTCCATAAGTATACGGGAACAAACGTCCCGGACAGCGCGTTCGCAATACCGTAAAGCGCCTGCACAATAAGTAAAAGGGCTGCTTGTCCATTTAAGGTTTTTGCCAAAACGATTCCTCCTGCCGCAGGCCAGTTCATGCATTCACATGTCTAGCCCTTTACGTATCAGAATTACGTTTTGTAAGATTCCCTTATTGGATGCAGCCCATGCCCGTCCATTATTGCCAGTTGTCTGTTATTCTTCCGGTGTTAGACGATTGATCATTTGCTCGCGGTCGCCTGAACTCAGCAAGGACGAGGTTTGATAGCAAACGGGACAAACGTACAAGGTCAATTGAAAAGGAGTTTCGAGCACCGCTTTTCCTAAAGATGGAGCGATTCTCGACTCGAATTGCTGCCCGTCAATTGTCTGTACGCCTGCTTCGATCATATACGCCCGACATGCCGGGCATTCAGGTACTTCATCCTGATCATCAAGCACACGCTGAACCGTTTCTTCCACAGCAAATCGTGCACTGTCAGCATTGCGGAAACCATCACCCTGAGCTAGCCAACGTTTATGGTTCGGATCATCGGAATCGTCTTCTTCCGCTTCTTCCTCCAGTTCATCGTCTGACCAATCGTCTTCAGGATCCTCGCCATTTTGCTTCGCTGCTCTGCGAGCATCATTGATTTTTAGCGCCTGAACTGCTTTTTCATGCTCATCAGCTTCCACTTCATCCTCATCATAACCAAGCTCTATCGTACGATATGCGCTTAATTCATTGTCGCAATGCGGACAATGCGATTCTGGCCCAATCTCCTCATCCCATACAATTTCCGTTAAACACCAAGGACATATCAAATGCTCATCCATACTCATAACTTCCCCTCTAATGATTCATTAAATATACGATACCGAAAACAAAAAACAAAACAGCGACAACCGCTAGTATTCTCCATAAATATTTCATATGGCTTCACCCCGTTTATATAATGACAGTTGCACCAATCACGTAAGATAAAGATACAGAAATGATCATTGCAATAAGCCCTACCGCACGGTTATCACGAGCGATTTCGTCATCGATTCGAAAAACAGGCGTTAGAAATTCGAATAAAAAATAAGCTGCCATAAGTATGACGAAACCGAACGCACCCCAGATAAGGCTTTGATACACCGAATCGTTGGACTCGATGGAAAACCTGAAAATATTACAAATACCGAATATTTTACCGCTTGTCGCCATAGCAACAGCAACGTTTCCCTTTTTTATCTCCGTCCAGCATTTATATTTGGTTACGAGCTCAAAGCACGATAAAAAAACGATGAGAGACAGCACCGCAACCGATACATAAACAAGTGAAGCAGCATACGGATTGCTCAGCAACTGATCGACTTCATTACTCATTTACAAGACCCCTCCATCATCTGCCGTATTCGATTGCGCAATGGCTAGGAGCTATTTAAGCTCCACAACCGTCACGCCAACGCCGCCCTCGCCATAATTGCCGAGTCGAAAGCTCTTCGCATGGCTGTGTCTACGCAAATATTGCTGTATTCCTGTACGAAGCACGCCAGTGCCTTTACCATGAATAATAGCAACCTGAGCTAAGCCTGATAAAAAGGCCTCATCAAGAAAACGGTCAACCTCTAGGATTGCTTCTTCCAGATTTTCTCCGCGAAGATCGAGCTCCATCTTAATATTTTCTTCTCTGGTGCGCTGCAAGCTGGCTGCTTGCTTCGGCTGTTGTGTCTTACTAGCGGTAGCTCCAGAGCTTCGCAGCTCCAAATCATCCAGCGCAACCTTCATCTTCATAATGCCCAGCTGCACTGTAGCATCGGAACCATGAATTTCCACAACCGTGCCCTTCTGATTTAAGCTGTATACGGTTACTTCGTCGCCAGCTTCAATCTTAACCTGCTTCGTTGCTGTCTTGGAAGCACCCCGCTTCGATTTCTGAAGCTCGGGAGCCGCTTCATCCAGCTTGCGGCGTGCCTCAATGAGCTTATGCTCCTTGACGGAGGCACCCTCCTCCATTGCAAGCTTCCGCAAATCCGCAATAATTTGCTCTGCCTCGCGTTTGGCTTTGAGGACAGCCTCGCGAGCCTCATCTTGCGCCTTCTGCATCAGCTTTTCTTTCTGCTCTTCAAAGCGCAAACTCTCTGCCTCATGGCGCGCGCGCAGCGTCTCCATCTCACGGCGGAGCGACTCTGCCGTTTGACGTTCCGTTTCAGCGCCTAACCGGTTCTCTTCAAGGGAGGCGATCATATTTTCAACCCGTTGATCCTCTTCGCTTACTTCTCCTCTTGCATGCTCAATAATCGAGCGGGCAAGCCCTAAACGCTCAGCGATAGCAAATGCATTGCTTCGGCCTGGAACACCCACAAGCAGACGGTACGTAGGGCTTAACGTAGCAACATCAAACTCCATGCTGGCGTTAATAACACCCTTGCGATTGTAAGCATAAGCTTTCAGCTCGCTGTAATGCGTAGTCGCTACAATACGGCTTTCCATTGCATGAACATGCTCCAATATGGCAATCGCAAGCGCCGAGCCTTCAGCTGGATCTGTTCCTGCACCAAGCTCATCAAGCAGCACTAAGCTCTTAGATGTCATGGAGCCTAAAATGCCAATGATGTTTTTGAGATGGCTGGAAAACGTACTGAGGCTTTGCTCAATGCTTTGCTCATCACCGATATCGGCATAGATAGCATCAAATACACAAAGCTGGCTGCCATCCTCAGCAGGTACAAACAATCCTGACATGGCCATAAGGCTAAGCAGTCCGATGGTTTTTAAGGAAACCGTTTTACCGCCTGTATTCGGTCCCGTTACAATGATAGAAGTGTATTGATTGCCAAGCTCCACATCGAGTGGAACTACCTGCTCAGGAGCAATTAGCGGATGGCGTCCACGTTTTATTTTCAGAAAACCTCGGTCATTCATCCGCGGCTGTGTAGCCTTCATGAGATGAGCAAGCCGAGCCTTGGCAAAAGCAAAATCGATTTGGCCAAGCAAATCCAAGTTATAAATAAGATCTTCTACATAATCGGATGCCAAAGCAGTTAGCTTCTGCAAAATTTTCTCAATTTCCCGCAGCTCGCCTGCCTTCAGCTCTCGAAGCTTGTTGTTCATCGCAACTATGGCTTCCGGCTCGATAAACAATGTTGCGCCAGAACCAGACTGATCGTGCACGATTCCGCCAAAGTGAGAACGGTATTCCTGTTTCACTGGAATAACATATCTATCGTTGCGAAGTGTTACGATGGCGTCCTGCAGCATTTTTTGAACGGATGAGGAACGGACCATTTGATCCATTTTCTCACGAATTCGTGATTCGCCATTTCTAAGCTCGCGCCGGATAGATGCCAGTTCAGCACTAGCGCTGTCCATCACTTCCGCTTGGTCATCGATGCAATCAAAAATCGCATCCTCAAGCGACTTATGCTCACTTATTTGATCTGCAATATGGTGCAGCATTGGAATGGGATTATCTTCATGCAAGACGCTGATATGCCGTTTTACACGTCTACCGCCCCGTGCTGTATTCGCAATATCCAGAAGCTCAGCCGGATTAAGGGTACCGCCTATACGGGCACGGTGAAGCGGCGCTGAGATGTCCACAATTCCACCAAATGGCGCACTGCCTTTAAGACGATCAGCTGTGTAGGCCTCGTCGGTAATTTGCAAAATCTGCTTTACCGATTCCAGATCCGAAACCGGCTGCAGCGACTCGGCAATGGTTTTCCCAAGCGATGTTGCTGCATGCTGAGACAATCTATGTATGATTTTAGGATATTCAAGTGTCTTCAAAATTTTAGTGTCCAACAATTAACACTCCTCTCGCCTTCCTATTATAGCCGAATCACGACTTTGATGCACGAACTGAACCGTTGTTTCATACATAAATGATGCTCAATTGGTCACAATATAAACGAACGAGCCGTCTAACGACGCAACTTTAGCAATACTGTACGGAAGGAAATAACAAAGAACTGCGAACGTGGGCGACTATAAGCTACACAAGTATCAAAACAGCTCCAGTTATGTTTTCCATTTGTAGAACTTAAGGAGGGTTATAAAATGTCTTTTTTGGGACATGTCGTCCGGTTTATCGTAGCCGCGCTGGTATTAATGCTTGTTGGGTTTATCGTTCCACAATTTAGTGTAGGCGGATTTTGGAGCGCCTTTTTCTTAGCGCTTGTCATTGCTGCACTAGGCTGGGTAATTGAAGGCATATTCGGCAAGCGGGTTACACCCTTTGGCCGAGGAATCGTCGGCTTCATCGCAAGCGCAGCTGTTATCTGGATTGCTCAGTTTATCGTAGGCGGCGTAACTGTAACCTTGCTCGGCGCTATCTTAGCTGCTCTTGTTATCGGGATCATCGACCTGTTCATTCCGGTCAGCACTCCCTATGAAGCAGGCAGACGCGATCGCGATTAATGCAGGCTTTATGTGAGACCAGCCCTTGATTGCCTTAATGGCGGTCAAGGGCTGATTGCTGCGTTCTGCCAAATTTTCGCGTTTCCCCTAATCATTTCACAAGAAATTCATGAGTTTGTCATCACACCGTCACTGCAATTGAAAGCTGGTTAAGGTACAATAGATACAATCCAAAACTTACCTATTACATTGGATAATCGAAAGGGGACGCTTTACGAATGAAAAAATGGTTATTATTTGCAAGCGCAATGTGTTTAGTCGTTGTCATTGCTGCATGCGGCACAAACACAGCCAAACCCGAAAATAAAGAAACAAATACAACAGTAGCAGATAGCGGAGCATCTTCATCTGACCTTGTCGTGACAGCAGCTAACTGGAAATTTGACAAGAAGGAATATAAAATCAAAGCCGGCGAGACGGTTAATCTCAAGCTTGATTCGGTTGACGGCATCCATGGCGTTCAGATTCAAAAAACCGACTACAAACTTTCAAATGGCGACACGATCGCTGTAAACATTAGTGAGCCGGGAAGTTATCAAATGATTTGTTCCGTTCCATGCGGAGCAGGGCATAGAGAAATGAAAGCTGTTTTGGTTGTAGAATAAACGATTCTGAAAATATATAAAACTTAAAAACAGCCGAGCCGGATGGAATGAATCTGCTCTGCTGTTTTTTTGTTGTTTCCTGTTCTATTTTACTCTGAGATAAGAGGTTAAAGCAGGAGAAACTTCCGTTATATTTATTTTTTACCTAAGCAGTGAGCATTTTGGGGATCATATCATTTTTTTGCACTATTCACGCAGCCAAACTACATATATTTTTCTTTTATCGCATATATCATTTTTATTTAACAATCGAGTAAGAAAGTTTGATGACCTTCCTCTTTCCCCTCCTTGTCCCCTCTGATAAAATATTAACAATATGCAAAGCGAAAGGAGAAATGGTGATGGGAATTTTACAAAATCGAGTCGCCATTGTTAGTGGAGCTGGTACGGGGCTTGGACGTGCAGCTTCAATCTCGTTTGCAGCAGAAGGCGCAGATGTTGTGCTGCTTGGGAGAAGACTTGCGAAGCTTGAGGAAACAGCTTCGATCGTAAAGGCAAAGACGGGAAAAGATGCAGTAGTGCTGCAGACAGATGTATCCGATGAGCAGCAAGTCCAAGACACCATTTCAGCAGTCGTCCAGCAATTTGGGCATATCGATATTATTTTGAACAATGCTGCTGTTCTTGAATCAGGCAGCGTGCTCGAACTAACCTCGGAAGAATGGCAAAATCAAATTGCGATCAATCTGACAGGACCATTTCTACTGACTAAGGCTGTTTTACCAACTATGCGCAGAGCAAAATATGGACGAATTATTAATATTACCTCCGGCCTATCATGGAACGGCGCAGGCGGCTATGCAGCATATAGCGCAGCCAAGGCAGGACTAGAGTCGTTGACACGCACCTTAGCCGATGAGGAGTATGAGCATGGCATTCTTGCAAACCTCTATAATCCCGGCATGCTTCGTACAGAAATGCACGCGACCGGCAAAGATCCTGCAATCGTTACACCGGACTTGATTCGTCTAGCTAGCTTGTCCGCCGGCGGTCCAACTGGCACAATCGTATCTTATGGTTAATCTCTAAAAAGAAACCGCAGAAACAAACGTCGGCAATAGCCTTTGTTTGTTTCTGCGGTTTCTTGGTTCTAGGCGCTGGATCAGCTGTGCTCAATAAGCTCGATCCATTCGTTGTATTCGGTTTGCAGCTTCGAATATTCATTTTTCAGCTTATGATGCTGCTCCTGCAGATCAGCGTGATCCTCAGCTAGCCTCTCTGCAGAACGAGCTGCTTCATCGCGTTCATAGACAAGTGACTCAAGTGCGCTTGCCGCCTCATCACGCTCACTAGCTAATCGCGCAGCCTGACGAGCTGCTTCATCTCTTTCTGCTGCAAGCTTAGACGTATGCTCGCTCAGCTCTTCCTTCAAATCGGATGCTGCAGCTGCTTCCTGCATTGCTCGCTCCAGCCGCTCTCTCAGCTCCTCTTCCGCTGATTCGCGCGACTTCTTCTCAAGCTCATACTGCTTCACCTCAGCAGCCACCTGTTCCGCATATTGCTGCTGTGCCTGCAATCGCTCACTGAGCTCACGTTCACGGGCAGAAGCTGCTTCTAGCTGCTGAGCTGCAATACGCTCTCGAGCTGCTGTCCATTCCAACTGCTCCGTTAGCTCTTGTTCTCTAATTTGCAGTTTCTCCAGCTCAGCCTTATAAACCTGTTCTCCGTTTGCCGCAGAAGCCGCTATTTGCTCAATTTTGTCCAGCTGCGCTTGCAGCTTCTGGGTGGCAGTCTCGTAATCGTGCTGCTGAAGCAGCAGCAGCTCCTCTTGATCCGCAGAAAGCTGCTTCAATTGCTCGTCATGCTCTGCTGCCAGTTGCTGCAAGCGAGCTTCCCGTTCATTCACTAGCTGCTTGCGAACCTCATCCTGCTTGGCAGCAAGCTCATTATATCGCTCTTCATACTGGTCAACGAGCTGCTCCGCAATAGCGGCTTGCTCGATAGCCGCTGCTTTGGACTTGGCTTCAAAATCATTTGTCAGCTGCTTCTGAGCATCTTCAAATTGAATCGCTTGCTCAAGCAGCTTCTCTTCGTATTTCTGAACGAGTTCATTCTGCCTAGCTTCATACTCGGCTGCCTTTTGCTTTGCCTGCTCATTATAATCATGAGCCAGCTGCTTATTTTGCTCCTCGTACTGCACAGCCTGCTCTAGCAGCTGTTCTTCATGAAGCGAAGCCATTGTTCTAGTATTTTCTTCATGCTCAGCTGCTTTTTGCTTGCTCCGCTCCTCATATTCAAGGACAAGCTGTTTGCTTTGCTCCTCATATAGCAGAGCCTGCTCTAGAAGCTGCTCTTCATGTTGATCTGCTTGCTGCTGCAGCTTCTCTTCATATTTTCTAGCAAGCTTCTTATTCAGTTCGTCATGGCTTGCTGCGAGCTCCTTGTACCTGGCATCCTTCTCTTCTGCCAACTGCTCATAGCGTTCATTGCTTTCTGCGGTCATTTGCTTAAACAGCTCGTCATTGTCGGCTTCGACAATTCGCAGCTGCCCTTCATGCTCCTCGCGCAGCGTCCTAGCAAGCTCACGCTTCTCATCCTCAAGCTTTTGCAGTTTCTGCTCATGCTCTTCTTCCAGCAATTCCTTCTGATTTTCAAGCTCAATCCGAAGAAGGTTGTTATGCTCTTCTGTCTGCTTCTGACTCATCAATTCATGCTCTTCAAGCTCAAGCTGCAGCTTTAATAACTCCTCTTCAAGCTCAAGCTGCTTCTGTTCCTGCTGCTGTTCACGTTCCGCTGCTTCTTTCAATCTTGTTTGCAAATCTGTTGCCCGCTTATCCGCAGCGGAAACATGACTGCGTTCATGAGCAAGCTTTTGTTCCAGCTCTTGGATTTGTGCTAAGGACTGAGTGCTCTGCTCCTGCAGCTCCTGTATCTTGCTGCGTGTTTCATTCAGCTCGCTTTGCAGCAGCTCCCATTCATTTTCTTTTTCATGGAGCTCCTGTTCCAGCTGCGCATAGGATGTGCGGAAGGATTCTTCCTGCTCCATTGCCTGAACGAGCTGCTCATCTGCTGAATTTATACGATTTTCAAATAATTCCTTGTCCTTCTTCCAGCCTTCTTGAAGCTCAGCAATCTGGGTTTGCAGCTTGCCTCGCTCCTCCAGCCAACCGTTTCTACGCCGCTCAAGATCAGCACGAAAAGCTTGTTCCGCTTTAACGGCTTCTGCCTTCCAAGCCTGCTCACGCTCTTCACTCTGGCGGGCAATTTCTAGCTGCGAGGTTTCTGCATGAGCTAACCAGCTGAGTTCTCGCTCATCCCATTTACTCTGCCAGCTTCCTTCAAGCTCCGACAGCTGAGCCTCTTTCTCTGCCTTTAATGCTGTAAGCAGTGCTTCTTGCTCCGAGGCTAAAGCATTCAATTGCGCTTCTTTTTCTTGTCTAAGTGCAGCCAGTTCATCTGCCTTCACTTGTTCAAGCTCCAATCGCAGTTCTTCCTTCTCCAGCTCCAATTCAAGCTGCTGATTGTCCTTGGACAATTGCAATTCAGCCAGTTCTGCTTCCTTTTGCTTTCTCAGCATGGCAAACTCTGCTTGCTCTGCTTCTTTCTGACTTGCAAGCTCTGCCAGCTCTAATTCCTTCTGACTTGCAAGCTCTGCAAGTTCTGTTTCCTTCTGACTTGCAAGCTCAGCCAGCTCTGCTTCCTTCTTACTCGCAAGCTCTGCAAGTTCTGAAGCCTTCTTGCTGCTGAGCTCCTCTATTTTCGTTTCCATTAATCGCTTTAACTCATTCAGCTCCGAATCCTTACGAGCTTGGAGCTGTGCAAATTGCTCATCCTTTTTCGCTCTGAGCGCAGTAATCCGTTCCACATTTTCTTGTGTAAGACGGATGATCGTCTCCTCCTGCACCTTCATTGCCTCGGCTGCTGCAGCTTGCTGAGCTGAAGCTTGCTCTGCGGCAAGCGCCAGCATTTCGTTCAGCTCTGCTTCTGCCGCCGCTTTAGCCTTTTGCAATTGCTCGCTCGCCATACGCTTCGTCTCAGCAAGCTCAGCTTTAAGCGAGACCGCTTGCTCGCTCATTTGCTCCAGCTCTCTGATCAGGAGATTAAGCTTTGCTTCTTCCTCCAGAAGTCTTGTATTGTCGCGGCGCAATCGAAATACTTCCTCTGTTATTTGCACAGCAGAGAGGACAGCCAGCTTCGGCATATCAAGACGCGGATACCCTTTCGCCAGCTTCTTCATGCTCTCGTCAATCGCCGCTGCAACCCTTTTCATATATTCTACGTTGGTATGGCCCTTTAACTTATATTGAATTCCATATATATCAACCGTAACTACCGTTTGTTCAGCATCCATTAAGGCGAATCCTCCTAATATACAAGTAGAGCTAGCTTAAACAGCTGACATCATCCTTCAGGGGCGTACGTTGTTTACGTTCTCAACCGTTGCCGTCCAGAGAGGAACTGCTTTCGTTTCTCTAGCAAATATAAATACATGACCGTTATGAAAAAACCAATCATTCCTTATATTTACAAGGAAAAAAGCCGCATCAATAGCTCACTAGGAACTATTTCGATGCGGCTTTGAAGGTTTCCTGCCTACTTGCGTAATTCTGCTGCAAAAGATTGTTCTAATTGTAAAACAACCTTGCCATGCAGCTCTGTTACCTCTTCATCCGTCAATGTACGCTCACCATGACGGTAAACAAGCGATATGGCCACGCTCTTCTTGCCAGCTCCCAGCTTCTCTCCTGTATATACGTCAAAGACGCGTACAGACTCAAGCAGCTCGCTTGCAATGTCCCATGCCACGCCAGTTAGCTTGGCAGCAGCAACCTCTTGATCCACGACTACTGCAATATCACGCTGCATAGCCGGGTAGCGAGGCAATACTTTATATTCGATCGCCGCATCTGCTTGCTCATAGATGAGGTCAAGTCCAATTTCCAGCACGTACGTATCAGCTAGATCCTCCTCAAGTTGAAGAGCAGGGTGCAATTGGCCAACATAACCAATTACTTCATTGCCTTTAGGCGTGTGAAGAAGAACAGCAGCCGTTCTGCCTGGATGGAAATGCTCAGGCTGAGCCGCTTCGAATGATACGCTGGCTGTTAAGCCAAGTACGGCAAATACCGTTTCCAAAATGCCCTTCGCATCATAGAAATCAACTTGAGCCGCTTTTGTATTCCACTCCGCTTCTGAACGATTGCCAGTCAGAAGAGCTGCAAAACGATGCTTCTCATGAGGCAGGCGAGTCAATTGCTCTTCATCGGTATGGAATACGCTGCCGATCTCAAAGATCGCTGCGGATTCATTTTTGCGATTGCGGTTATAAGCCGCAGTCTCCAGAAGCTGTGCGATAAGCGTCGTACGAAGTACACTGCGATCCTCGCTCATAGGCATGGCTAGGCGAATTGGATTCGTATGCTCCGCTAGTGCAGGGAATAACTTCGTCCGCTCAGGTCCCGTGAAGGAATAGCTGACAACCTCATGCAAACCTGCATCTGACAGGCGCTTGCGCAGCTCGCGGCGAATAGCTTGCGGCTTCGTTAGCGAACCTGGCACAACATCGCCATGAATGAGCGTAGTAGGAATTTCATCATAGCCGTGCAAACGAGCTACTTCTTCGATTAGATCTACTGCACGCGTAATGTCACCGCGGCGTGTAGGAACATTTACAGTAAATACATTGTCGCCTGACAGCTCATATTCAAAGTGCAAACGGCCAAATATCGTCTGAACTTCAAGTCTGGACAGCTCCGTACCCAGATAGCCATTAATTTTATCCAATGAAACGGACACTTTGGCTGGTTTCACTTCACCTGCATGCACTTCTACAATACCTTCGGCAACTAAACCTTCAGCAAGCTCTGCGATAAGGGAAGCAGCACGATCGAGCGCAGGAATAACTCTCGCCGGATCTACTTCTTTCTCAAAGCGAATGCTTGATTCCGAGCGAAGTCCTAGTTGACGTGACGTTTTGCGCACGGTGCCGCCATCAAATTTTGCTGATTCTAGCAAAATGTTGACCGTCTCGCCTGTAACTTCGGTGCTTGCTCCACCCATTACGCCTGCAAGGGCAATTGGCTGCTCGCCATCAGTAATAACGAGCATATGCGGCTCTAGCTTGCGCTCTTGATCATCCAAGGTAACAAGCATTTCTCCTGCTTTTGCAAGGCGAACATCAATGCGGCCGCCAGGCAAACGATCTGCATCAAAAGCATGAAGCGGTTGGCCGTATTCAAGCATAACGAAGTTTGTAACGTCAACAACGTTGTTGATTGGACGAACGCCGGCAGCGATCAATCGGTTTTGCAGCCACAATGGGGACTCACCAATTTTTACGCCTTTAATATAACGAGCCGAATAATGCGAGCAATGCTCAGGTGCACTAATGCTGACCGCTGCAAGGCTATCCGCACGTACGGTTGTATGATTAATAACAGCCTTTGGCAGACGAACTTCACGGCCAGTTAAAGCACCAATCTCATATGCAACGCCAATCATGCTGAGGCAGTCTGAACGGTTTGGCGTCAAATCAAGCTCGAGCACCTCATCGTTAATGCCAAGCACATCGCCAATTGGCGCACCGATCTTCGTTGTAGCTGGAAGAACAAGAATGCCTTCCTGCTGTTCTTTTGGCAGAAGCTTTTCGTTCAAGCCAAGCTCCTTCGCCGAGCAAATCATCCCTTGGGATTCAACGCCGCGAAGCTTTGCACGCTTAATTTTGAAATCGCCAGGCAATACAGCACCGATTACAGCAACCGGGACAAGCTGGCCTGCATCGACATTTTTGGCTCCGCAAACGATTTGCAGCTCTTCGCCAGTGCCAACGTCAACCTTACACACGTTCAGCTTATCCGCATCCGGGTGCTTTTCCTTCGATTTCACATAACCAACTACGACGCCGGTCACGCCTTTATTGCGGGATTCCACAACGTCGATTTCAATGCCGCCGCGCGTCATTTTCTCCGCAAGCTCCTGTCCTGTGAAGCCGGACAAATCGATATATTCATTTAACCATTTATAGGATACATTCATCTCTTTTCTTCCCTTCTCTCATTGCTACATTCTTGCGAATTGGCTTAAGAACCTCAGATCGTTCGTATAGAAATGACGAATATCGTCAATGCCGTATTTCAACAACGCGATACGCTCAATGCCCATGCCGAATGCAAAGCCGCTGACCTCTTCCGGATCGTAGCCGCCCATTTCAAGAACGCGTGGATGCACCATGCCGCAGCCAAGAATTTCAAGCCAGCCCGTATGCTTGCACATGCGGCAGCCTTTGCCGCCACACTGAACGCAAGTAACGTCAACCTCAGCACTTGGCTCCGTGAATGGGAAGAAGCTTGGACGAAGTCTAATTTGCGCTTGTGAGCCGAACATTTGCTGAACGAATTGCAGCAATGCTCCTTTCAAATCGCTCATCCGAATATTTTTGCCGATGACAAGACCTTCGATTTGATTGAACTGGAATGAATGTGTCGCATCGTCATCGTCGCGGCGGTAAACTTTACCTGGACAAATAACCTTAACAGGCGTTTGGCCCTTCATTGCTTTCATTGTACGAACCTGAACCGGTGAAGTCTGCGTACGCATCAAGATATCATCCGTAATATAGAACGAATCCTGCATGTCGCGGGCTGGATGGTTCTTAGGCAAGTTCAATGCCTCGAAGTTGTAATAATCCTCTTCAACTTCTGGACCCTCGGCAATTGTATAGCCAAGACCGATAAAAATATCTTCAATTTCTTGGGCTACCTTATTTAAAGGATGTACTGCGCCGGTAGGCAATTGCTTGCCTGGCAGCGTAACATCCAGCGTCTCTGCAAGGAGTCTATTGTTCGTCTCAGCTTGCTGGAATGCATCCTGCTTCTCATCGATAACCGTTTCAATAGCTGCTCGAACATCATTCGCTACTTGACCAATTACTGGACGTTCTTCAGCGCTTAGTCCACCCATGCCGCGCAAAATTTCAGTCAAAGCGCCTTTTTTACCTAAATATTTAACGCGCAAATCATTTAGCTGCTGTGGCGTATCCACATGCTGAAGCTCCTGCAATGCTTCAATGCGCAGTCCTTCCAGTCTTTCCTTCATTTTTCTTCGCCTCCATATCATCATCCCTAAATCATGCAAGCGTAACGGCTAAAGCCATCCTTAGGAGGCCTAGCTAACGTTTCGCGGTAAAATATAAGCTCTTTATAAGCTAATAAACTTATAAATGGTTATATTTACACAAAAAAAGGCCCTCTCTCCCTAAAGGGACGAAAGAACCGTGGTACCACCCTAATTCGGATTGAGCATCAGCCTGTACGCATAACCAAGTGTGGCTAACGTCGCCTAGAGGCGCTGAACAACAATCCCTTAGCCCCATAACGGCGGGAACCGGACCTTCCCTACACGCGCCGTATATTATGGCGTTTCAGGTGTCTGCTCAGGAGTGAACTTGGGCAGCCTATTTTCACAAAAACGCTCTCAGTCTACGGCGTCTTCTTCCTGTGCGAAAGTACTGCTTACTCTTCTCCATCATCGCTTTACTTCGAATATGAAATAATAATCTATATTATATGCAATCTGAAGTACCGTTGCAACCGCTAAGCTTGCTTTATTGCTACGAATCAATCCTCATCATCATTTCTTCCAGCAATCGAATGCGTGCGAACGACGCTCGGAGCAGCCCGATTCCTATTTCCGGGTATAACCGAATGAGCCTTGACACATTCTCGCCTAGCAGCTTCAGCACTCTCACATCGCCAAGCAAGGATTGCGCCGTTACAGTAGATGAGGTGCTGTCGAGCGCTGAAGTTACGCCGCACACATCCCCTGCACCGAGTACGCCGATCGTTCCTTCCCAGCCTGCTGCGGAAATGCTCGTGAGCTCGATATTGCCGTCAACGATAACATACATCGCGGGGTTAGGCTCTCCTCTTTGCAGCAGATTCTCTCCATCCGGGCATACATACTCCTCGGCAATATTAGCGATTAATCCTAGCTCCTCAAGCGATAAATCAGCGAAATAGGGAACCTGCCTTAAAAAGACTACTTTGTTTAAACGGCTCATCATCTGCTGGTCTTTGGACATTTGCTCTCCCTCCTCCACTAACGCCGCTGCAGCGATCTCCCGCCACCAATCATCATTTCCGTTTAGTGCTGCCTCCAATAGGACAGTCGCTTCCTCATCGGCAGTTACTTCTCTTCCAGCTTCGCCGCGTTCGAGAACGGTCAGCAAAAACTGCGATAATCTGCGCTCACCCATGCCCTCCGCGAGCACTTCCCAAGCATTGCTGCGAATTTCTTCATCTTCATCAGCAGCTGCCCTTCTGATCGCATCAACAACCTGCTCATCCGCAAGCTTGGTCAGCACCGCCCATACACCTGTAAAAATAAAGTCGCGAACCTCTCGCCAGCGCAGCAAAGCAAGCTCTGCAAGCTCCGTCTTCCCTAGCTGTTTAAGCGACAAGGAATAACCTGACGCTGCCTCAAGCTCGCTTAAACGGCTTAACGATTCATCCGTTAGCTTAGAACGTACCTGCTCGTCTGGCAGAAGTGCCGAGAGCGCAATCATCACAGCTGTCCATCGCTTCGGTGGCGCGCTATTCAAGCTATCAATCAGCAGCTCGACCGCTCCATCGCCCATCTGAATAAAGCTTTCTGTCGTCGTGCGGAACATTTCTTGGTCCATAAGCGGGAGACGCTCCAGCAGAATAGGAATAATGGATGTAACCTTAAGCCTTCCCAAACATGCGATTGCTGCAACCCTTGCCGCTGGATGCGCATCATCAACAAGCTTCTCAACCTTCGGCACAAAAGAATACAGCTCAAGCTCCGCGATAACTCGGCAAATATAAACCGAGGATTCGCCTCCCGCATCAAGAATACGATCGATCACTTCCGCACAAGCCTCGATGCTTGCTGCATTGTTAAAGGAGTACATCGCTTTGACAGCCTCTGCAACGACGCTCGGATGCCGATCAAGAAGCTTTTGCCGCAGGAAATAAAAAGCCTGATGCTCCATATGCTTCATTCTGCCGATCTGTCTTACGCCTTCGGCACGCATCTCATCGTCCTGATCCTCAAGAAATGCAGCTACCTTCACCATCGCATGCAGGTCTGCGCGCTCGAGATTCATCGCCCTAACGGCAGCAACGCGAATGCGTGGATTCGGATTATCAATCAGCGCCAGCAAATCGGCAACATCATTCGGATTTTGTTGCCTGCCGATAATTTGCAAGGCAATTTCTTTCGCAGAGTCTATCGGCTGCTTCAACATGGCCCTAAGCTCTGCCATTGCAGCTTCGTTTCGGCTAAATTCATCGAACTGCTCCGCTAAATCCTGCTCGCCAATGGTCTGTATGCTGCCTACAAGCTCACGCATATAGAACCTTCTGCCGAACCAAGCAAGCACAAACAGCAGCACGGCGCCTGCAAATCCTACAAACGACAAGGCTGTCCAGGATACCCCAAAGCCTGAATGCAAAAACTGCAAGCCAGCGCCGATCAAAATGCCCGCCGTAGCCGCAATTCCTTGCGCTGCATACCTGTAGCTGTCACGCTGCGCAAGCGGAAGCGTCTTGAAGAACAGCTGATAGGAAGGCTCGGCCGAATAATAAAGCAGCAAATATAACAGCATGTAGCCAATCGAAATCATTGGAAGCGCAGCTGGACCGCCAACAAAAAATAAAGCGCCGGCAAATGCGAGAACATAAACGCCTGATATAGCCGTAAGCATTTGGCTTGCACCAAGGCGTGCCATCAGCTTGCCTGAGACGGTTTGCAGCAAAAAGGCGAGAACAAACAACACCATCGTAATCATCCCAAAAAACCGGCTGAAAGCCTGTTCGCTTGGGAATGACATTTTTGTCACGTTCAGAAACTCATATTCCATTAGAAAATAAAGAGCTGGCATCAGTGTCATAAGCAAAATAACGGTTAGCAAAAAAGGAGATCGAAGCGCGTGCTTAAACACCGCTCCCGTTGATACCGGCTCCTCTTCCAGAGCATTAGCTTCGATTTTGATCGACAATGGCACCAAATAACGGGTAATCACTTTACGGTAATTAGGCAATGCAGCCAGAAGCAGCAAACCGGAAGCGGCATATATAACCTCGGGTCCAAAATATAGGCTTAAAAGCTGTGCAAGCAAACCTGCCGCTACTCCGCCAAGCGTTGCTGAGCCAACGAACACGGGCATGAGACGCTTCGCTTGCTGCGTCGAGCACAAATCAACGGCCAAGCTCCAAAGCAATAGGGTCTGCTGCCTTACGACAAAGCTGGACGCTATGAACAAGACGGGATAATACCCTCTCAGCTCTAGATCGAAGCTCTGCAATACTAGCAGCACCAATGCATTTACGGCAACGATGCCTAGCATAATTCCATATAAGACGCGCATCAGCTTCGGCTTTGGCAGCCTAGCAGCAAGCCAGGACAAGAGCCACGCCTCCAGCGGCAAAATAATAGCCTCCGCCGCATATACATAAGGAAGGTATTCACTTCCGAACCGCTGATTGAACAACGTCATAAAGCCATTATAATTAAGCATTTCAGATATGCCGCAAATAAAAAAAACAGGTGCCATCATAAGCAGCTTTCGCTGATCCTCTGGACGGGCACCGATTGCGCGCAATATGGTATCTTTAGTCATATCTTTTTAAACCAGCTTTCGATGATAGATTAAGCGGTCTTCCCCTTCGTAGTAATAATCTGGGCATCTACCAACCAATGTAAAGCCGCTGCTCTCAAACAATTGACGAATGCGGTTGTACTCTGGCAGATCGCAAGTATAGGTTACTAGATATCTGGCGTTTACTTCTCCCAAAAAGTCATACATCTGCTCCATCAGCAGCGCCGCAACGCCTACTTTGCGATAATCATGATGAACAACCATGTAGTCCCAATTGAAACCTCCGGTTTTTTGTTCATTTTCGGCGATGCAATTTATGCCTATGACATTTCCATGCTCATCCTCGGCATACCAGAAATAAATTTCATTATTTACCGCGCGAAATGGAAGCTCTCGGAAATGCGTCAGCTCGCCTGGCGTGTAACGAGTATCATCAAATGAAAAGCCTGATAATAAAAATGCGACGACTTTTTCCGCCTCATCTATTGTGGAGATGCGACTAATTCGAAACTGTCCAACAAGCATTCGGCCTTCCTCCTAACTTCAATTTTTAAACGGCGAGTGTGCCATTCCAGCCCTCAGTCGATCCCTTCTGGTAATACTCATCACATAGGTAAAAATATAGCTTTGCCGCTTTGTCGAAACGATTAATTTTGATCACTTCTATAAAGGTTTCTCTCGCATCGAAGAAACGCCCCTCTTGGCAAAGCATAATCCCCTTCTCAAACAGCGGCTTTGTACGATCCTTTAAAGCGCGCTCTGTATCTGAATCTCCCTCATATACGTCAATAAGCTCAATCGGATCATCCTTGCCGTCAATTCGTACACGACCAAGCAGACGGAAGCGGAAGCGTTCCGGTGAACGCAGCTGCTCATAGAACGTACGAGTGACAAGTATTGATGCGCCCATCGTATCGGACATCCGCTCTAATGTTGCTGTAATATTCACGTCATCGGAGATAACATTGCCCTCCATCCGCTGCTCTTCACCCACGATCCCAAGCATAAGCGGCCCTTTATGAATGGCCATGCCTAGATCAACCGGAGCAAAGCCGGAAGCCTTCAAGCTTTCATTATAGGAAACGAGCTCTCTGCGTATCGCAACAGCCGCGCGCAGCGCATCTTCATTTCGTGAAGGGAACAGAGCCATAAAACCTGCGCCCAAATATTTGCTTATTAGTCCTTCTTCTGTCCGAACGAATGGACTAAACCGTTTTAGAAAGGTGTTCATAAAATCAAAATTTTGCTTTGGAGTCAGCTGCTTCGATAAATGATGGAATGAGCGAATATTCGCGACCATAACCGTCATATTTTGCTGAACCTGATCTCCAAGGTGAATATCGGTAATTCCCTTTTTGCCTAAATATTTAAAAATCTGCTGCGGCACAAAGCGATGCGAAGCTTCGCTGAACGAAGTAATGTCCTTTATGTACGTTCGAATATGAAGCGCCATGCGATTGAACTGCTCTCCCAAATCGCCGACCTCGTCCTGTGAGCGTATGTTGACCTTCACATCCCAGTTGCCATTTGCCATCTCCATTACGCTTTTGCGAAGCTTGCGCAGCGACGAGAGCAGATAATACGTTACAGCGAGTACGAGAACGATTAATACTAAGCTTATAAGCCCAATGTTTCGCATGATGCTTTTGTAAATAGTTTGATTGGATTGATACAATACATTCAAATCCCGGCCTGTTTCATAAACGCCTACAATTTTGTTAGTAGAATCATAGATAGGTCCAATTGCATATAGCCATTTGCCTGTAGCATCTTCCCATCGGTCCGTTACAACCTCGCCCTTCTCAACCACAAGCCGGTTCAGCTCGTTCTTAGGAAAAGGCTTGTACATATTAACGCCGTCATCATCATCCATAATGATGAAGATTTCACCATTTTCATATCTGTATAATGTGCTGTACAGACCTTTGCGATTTGCAGGATCCTCGCTTTCGAACAAGAAGTTCATTTTGCTCCGAATCGATTCATAATCCTTGCTCATATAATCGTTTGGCGAAGTCAATCGATTCAGCTGATCGCCGTTAATCATATTTTGACCATTGCGAGCAAGCAAAGACAGCTGCTTCTGCATCTCATCCTCCATTTTGCTGGAGAAACTATCATAAATAAAATTGGATAACATAATCATCGCTATTATCAATATCGGTACAATTGCAAAAACTTGTTTGAAAAACAACGAAATTCTGCGATTAAGCACATGTACATAGAACAGTCTGATTATCATAACTAAAATAACGAGCAATACGGCAGCTGCAAGCCACGTCATCCAACCCTGTACCACCGAACCGCGATCATAAGTTAGCTTCGCAAGGACACTCGTATGGCTGCCAGCCTCATCCATGCTGACGATGCTGTCACCTAAAGCAAGCTCCATCTGACCTGCTGCGTTCATTGTCAAATCCATAATATCAAGGCTTTCCGCATGCGGAGCTATTGTTTTTAACGATGCTTCATCTATGACCGTTCTTAAATTGCTGGAATCATTCGCATTCATACTCGTAACTGCATTTACTAGGCGATCAATAAAATATAATTTTCCATTCTCGTGCAGAAGCAGTCCTTCAGGGAAGTTTTTGCGAGTGCGATCCATGCCTTCCAGCGGATAGGACAGCTCGCTTTCGCCGCCTGCATTCACTCTGAAAATAGCGCCGCGCTTCGTAGAGTAATAGATTTGATCCGGCGCATAACCTACGATTTCTGATAAGTAACGATCTGCAGGCAATTTAAATGTTAGCAGCTCCTCTGCCTTGCCGCCCGCAGCAGATAATCGATTTAATTGAACGTTCGTCTCTTCGTTTATGTAGAAATAAATATCTTCCTTTACAACTTGAAGACCCTTGATCAGCCCTACCCGTTTGTTGGTACCGCTTCCCTCGAACGTAAACAGGACCGTTCCTTTTGTATCGCCGATCGTGTAGCGTACAATCCTTTCTTCGCGTACATAAAGCCCATATCCGTCCAAAATCGTATCAAGAACATAGATTGTGCCGTCAGCCGCCACCGCTATATCTGTAAAATCATGTCTTATGGTAGCATCATCCTGCCGAATGACCTCTTCAATAGATCCTTTGCTGCCGATTCGTATAATCTCTTGACGTGAATCTCCGATAACGATCATGCTTCCATCCGGCCCTGCCGATGCCTTGGATAAATAAGTGAGGGGTTTCTCTGTTTTATACGGAGGGGTTTGAAAGTGATTTAAGTTTGGATAAAGCCAGAAGCCGAGGCAAATTGCTATTATACTCAGAAGAGTCATACCCATAGTGGACCTTCGCATGTGCACCATCGCTTTCATTTTTCAAAATATTTCTATTTCCATATTACTACATGTTTAGTCATTTAGCATCAGCATTGTTGTAAGAATTCATCGAATGTTAGCTATTTTAGTAGGTTTATGTTGATGGCTTTTAGGGCTTATAGTACTATTAAAATAGTAGAATATAGCAAAAAAACAGGAGAGGCATTAAGTAAGGCCTACTCTCAGGAAGGAATTATATGGGACAACTTATATGCGGAGGAGCTACCATGCAATGCTCTTTTGGAGCAGCTCCCGGCACGTTTAATGTGTTGCCTGCCAATCGCGTTCTGACGGCTATGCCGATAGCGAACATTATGGATAATAAACCGATGGTTAATATACTGCCCTTTGGAGTTTGTAATTCGCTGGCCAATCCGATGGTCGCAGCCGCAACTGCTGCTGCCTTAGGTGTACTTACCCCTCAGCCCTGTATTCCCGTTACAGCCGCTCCATGGGTGCCCGGCTCGCCAACCGTGTTAGTTGCGAACATGCCCGCTTTAAACAATTCGTCCAAATGCATGTGCAACTGGGGAGGCGTCATTCAGTTCGTGAATCCGGGACAGATGACGATACAGGTGCCATGATATGATAGCGCAAATTCTAAATCCTATAATCAAGCCCATTAAGCGAAAAATTATTGCGCCTCTTAAACGGGCGAAAACGCTGCCAAAGCGTATGCTTGCCGTGCTCCGCAAATGGCTGGTCACTGCTATTTTTGGCCCGCTTCGATCGCTCAACAATTATTTGCGCATCGGCAGCTACTACATAGCGAAGAAGCTTATCGCACTTGTTCTCGTCATTACACTGATCATCGTTTATTTTGGATTTGTAAGCCCGCCAGCCTTCATTAACAAATGGTTCGGACGAACGCCTCAGCTGGAAGCAGCTGCTGCTGCGAATGGCAGCTTCACAGGAGCTGCATCCGTCCTTGACGCGGAAGGTAATCTGCTGTTTAAAGGAGAACTGGTCGATGGTCAATACAGCGGTCCAGGGAAGCTATATTATCCAAACGGCAAGCTTCGTTACCAAGGAGATTTCGCTAAAGGAATGATGGCGGGCTCAGGCGAGTTGTTTAATGAAGAGGGCGAGCTTCTCTACCGCGGACAGTTTGCTGACGATCAATATGCGGGTGCTGGAACTTTATTTTATCCAGGCGGAAAACCTCAATATGTAGGCGAGTTTGCAGCCGGAGCGTACGATGGAGCTGGTACAGCATATGAAGCTGGCGGCGGGATCATCTATGCTGGCGCCTTTCTGAAGGGTTCATACAGCGGCGATGGCAAGCTTTACAATGAATCAGGCATGTTGATCTATGAAGGTCAATTTAATAATGGGGTTTATGAGGGTACAGGCAAGCAGTTTGACAATACTGGCGTTTTATTATTCGAAGGCAGCTTCCTTGCTGGCAAGCTGTCTGGCCCGGGGAAACAATATTATCCTTCAGGCTTCGTAAAATACGACGGCGCCTTTCTGCTCGGCAGCTATCATGGTGTTGGCAGCTTATTTAACGAGACAGGCTCCGTTGTTTATACAGGGTCGTTCGCCAGCGGACAGCAGAATGGCAGCGGACAAATGTTTAATGCCTCAGGCGGCGTTGTCTATGACGGCAAATTCGTCAATAACAAATATGAAGGCATAGGAGCACTGTACGATATGGACGGCGCGCCTCTTTACAAAGGTTTTTTCAGAGACGGCAGCTTGTACGCTGAAGGCTTCATGAATCTGTCGCTCGTAAAGCTGCAAGAAACGTTGGGTGTTCCTGATGCTCCTGTAACTGTTCCTGAGGAAGAGCTTACTGAAGAAATCATTGTAGACGAGCCTTCAGAACCTATAACGACCGACGAAACAGATTCTTCAGCAGATTCTTCATCACCTGAACCGAAAGCGACAGACCAAGCAGCGATAGTACCTTCGGCGACGCCGGAAAACAACAGCAATTCGGCCGCAATGCCAACGGCAACACCGCAAAGCATTCAGACAAAGACAATGGCTGCTGGCGGCTCCACTGCTCTACCTGCTGCACTAGGCAGCACCAAGGAATCGGCGGCGAACACAGAGAAGGATACAACGAAAAGCGAAGACCCTGTATTGGTTGATCCCGACCTAGCGCTCGATCCAATACTGCCGCAAAAGCTGACGTTCAGCGCAATGCTAATGTCCTTTGTACTGGAAGTCGATGAAGACAATCCAGAAGCTTTTTTTGTAAGTCAACTGACGACATGGAATCCAGTTGTCATGGAACAAACGTACAGCAGATTATTAGCCGCCAAAACGGTATCCACCAAGGAAAAGCTCGACAATGGCCGAGTACGGGTTCTGTTCAAGTCAGGCAGCACGCTTCTCAGTTTTTTATTAAATAAAGATAAGCCTGTACGACTTGAAATGTCCTATATCATTCCTGAGGAATAACAATAACAGTGAACTGCCCCCGGTCAAGTAGAAAAAAACGTTAAACGGCCTTAGTCCTAAACTCCATTGGACTGAGGCCGTTTAGTTTTGCCTGAAATCGTTCGTAATTGTAAAATTGAATGTAGGGTTCAATGTCCTATTTTAGCTCATCAAAAGTTCGGTACGTTTGCAAATTATATTTTTCACACTTCAGGATTCCCCAGAAGGATGCTATGGGACTGTTGAAGGCAGCGGCGATAGGGCCAAGTTCACCACTTTCGATCTATTCGATAATGGTAAGTTTCTAGACATGAAAATGCTCCACTCATAGCAATAGGTTTTTTTATTACTTCACCTGTCTACTATTTGGGGAGCATATTATAACGGACATACATTCCGCTATTTACTGATTTTAAGCCCATTTCGAATTCTAACGGACATCAGATGCGTTATTTATCCAAATTAAAGGATAATCATTGCTCTTGAAGCCAAATAAGAGACTGTATGTCCGTTAGCTCCTTAAAAATGGAGATTCCGAGCAAATAACGGATCTGATGTCCGTTAGCTCTTTATAAATGGAGATTCCAAGCAATAACGGCTCCGATGTCCGTTCGATCGTTAAAAATAGGAATTCCATAGCAACTAACTGCTCTGATGTCCATTAGACTATAAAAATGGAATCTCCACGCTAATATCGGCTCTGATATTCATTAGCTCCACACACCAAAGTTGAAGACTATCATTTTTGTGCATTTCCCATCATCCGTTCTTTATGGCTATCATTCTTTCACTCGGAATATTGCTGAATAAAAGATAAAATCGGCTCTGGCTGCTCCAGGCTATGCGGGTGATGGCCAACTCCCGGCTTCACAATGACTTTAATGGTCCTGCCAAGCTCCCGGTAACGCTTCTCGAATGGCAGCGTGTTCTCTTCAATAGGCAGCGGAATATCAGCATCTCCTGCAACGATCAAAACGGGAATACCGCCTGCTGCCAGCTCTTCTACTCTGTCCAGAGGAGAGCAGCCCTTAAGTGACGATTCCGTTTCTTCCAGCTCGCCGTAAACAGCCAGACACTCCTCCCACTCAGCCGCTCCACCTGCAGCTGCGCCTTTCCCGCCCGGCCAGCTGCGCATATCGAGTACAGGGGCATCTAAGTACAGCAGCTTCACTTGGTCTGGGTACTTGGCTGCATAGTTAAACGCATATAACCCGCCGCGGCTGAAGCCAAAAAGCACCGTTTTTGGAGCGAGCTCATAAGCTCCTGTCACGTAGGTTTGGAACGTTCGCATCCGATCCACCGCACCCGGGCATCCATACATGTCGCTTAGTCGATAATAAGCAATTGCCCAGCCCTGCTCGAGCAAAGCCATATCGGCATAGGAGAACGCGTCAAAAAACTCAGCGCGCCATATCCAAGGCCTGCCTTCGGCAAATGTTTTAGGAAAAACGATTAGTCCTTCTCTTCCCTCCAGCATAAAATCGATACGCTCATAACCCTTCCAGCTCGAAGCACGGCTATTATTTTTGTTCTCTGGCCGATCAGCCAAGGAGAGAATGAGATTTTTAAGTGCTTCGCCCTCCTTCAATGCCTGCTCCAACGGCAGCGCTTCCGCTTTATTCGGGTTCGTATGTCCGACATGCTCCTTCCATGCCGAGCTAAGCAATCGATGGCGCTGCTGTACAGCTGAGAATAGCGATGAAGAGTCTGGTTGGAGCACATATTCGGGCATTTGCTCCAGTGATATATTAAACAACACGCGAAGCAGAGCCGCGGCGATCAGCCAGTGCCCCTCTGCATTCGGATGAATACCGTCCCCCGTTATAAAATTGTGAGTCTCCTTACGCTTATGCTCCCACATGCGAAGCATTGGATCATGGATAGAAACGAGCGCATCTGCGACATCGTCCAAAGTCATCACCCAGTCTGCGTATCGCTTCAATACATCCTCATAGTCAGCAAAAGGTTGAGAATAGCTGTATGCTGGTTGCCCCGAAGGAAGCAAGCTGCCGCCGGTAAACGATGCAGCATCAAATGGAGGCGGCGTCATAAGAATTACTTTGGCTCCCGCAGCCTTAATCTGAGTAACAGCCCGTAATAGACCCTGTTGATACGCTTCGAATCTATCAGAAGAATAAGGATAATAGATGCCGTCATTCATCCCATAACATACAACGACCCAGTCCGGTTTGCTTTCCGCTAGAGCCTTGCCAAGCCGATCATGCACGCAGGGACGAGGAAAAGGATGCTCCGGTTCGCTTAAGCCAGATGCTGTCTCGCTGCTTACGCCAAGGTTAATGAGTGTCATTTGATTGGCTGGCATATGCTGCAGGAAATAAGCATCCATGTAAGCAATAAACGTACCCTCATCCGTAATGCTGTCTCCTAGAAAAACGATCTTTTTCTTATCTGGAATAGCAGAATCCTTCCCAAATAACGGCTTCATCAAATTGTCCTCCCTCTGTTATTTCGCACGGAATATTGATGCATCGCACCCGGCAGTCCTCTAAACGCCAAGCAGCCATCGCTAATTAGCGTCCACAGCCGATATTCAGTGAAACGAAAGTCGATTAGCTGGAAATAATGGTCCTGCAATTCTCCAATAACAGCTCCTGCCTTTACAAAACCATCCTCGCTTTCGATTGCAAGTTTATCAATAATAGCTATAAGCCTCCTATCAAGCTCCTCTTCAGCAGCATGCTTAATCTTGCCATCTTCCCATAAACGCAGTGTACACTCTTCCCTGGAAAGCTCCAACCACTCTGCTTCATAGCGTCGTCTCTCACTATCTACTATTTTCTCTGCTTGCTCATATCCGTTTACGATATTTAAGTAAACATCCCTCTCTAGCAGCCCTTGCGCATAGTGAGGCAGGTTAGTCTGCATGCTTGCCGCGTTAAGCCGAAAAAGCTCAGAAACATTCATCATATGTACGCTATTGGTACGATTCTTTAGCAAATGCAAGATGAAACGCAGTCCTACCTGATCGTGCGCGTTATCGGCACACCAGATGATGATAGATTTATGCTCAGCTATGGCTGTTATTTTCTCGATCATTCTCTGAATCTGATGCTCACGATTCATGTGGTGATTAAACATAAAACCAGACAGCTTCTCCATTTGCCAAAATTCTCGTGCCCGCTGTCCTTCCACACGATCAATATTCTTAATTGGACCTACTGAAAAGCAATCATTAAACGACAATACCTCATTGTCTGCATGTTTTCCTAAATTGCTTAGGGCTACTTTCAAAGATCCTGCATCCGACATGCTGCATACGAGATGAACCGTGCTTTTGCGCTGCTCAGCTTCAACTCGCAAAGAATGTGAGTGCTGCACGCTTTTTTCATACATTTGTACAATGGAGCCAGCCAGAGCCTTCTGCTCCCCATTTCCTTGTTCAGTAAACGGTTCAGTCAGCTTTAGAAGGTCGTTTAGAAGGCTTCTAGCCTCACCCTCGCTCAGCTCCCTTAAACGCTCATAAAGGTGTTTCAAATCAAAGCCTCCTTCTTGTACACCTACACTAGTTTACGCCATATATAAAAAAAGCTGCTCAGCAAGATCATCGTTCTTATCGACCTTCTGAACAGCTTATAATGTCTTACTCCTGCTGCGATGCAGCTGCTTCTGCAAACCCTTGATCTATCTCATCATTTACTTGATCAGCCGCTTTCGCCGCGCCTAAACTTTTGAATGCCCACCAGCGAGCGATTACAGACGCAGCCGACTCGGTTTCACCTTGAAGCTTCATTCCGATACGGAATGTGCCCTTCTCTGGATAAACAATTGTTCCAAGCGATACATTCGGTATATCAGGCTCAAACTCCGTGCCTTTAAATACGTCGCTTTGTCCATAATATACTTTTTTCATCGTGCTTGTTTGGTCAGCCAAAATCGTCTTATCGATCTCTTCCAAGCCGACTACAACCGATACTTGACCCTCGCCAAGGCCATGCTGAATTTCATCAGACACATAGTTTTTTTTGCCGCGCGAGAAGAAGAAGCCGCCTGTCTTTCCGATAGACTCCAGCGCTACTTCCATTGTACCCGTTGAAATCTCATCATACAAATGCTGAGGCCGCGGAATACCAAGCTTGAAATCAAATTCATTGCGTTCGGGATGATACTGTACATCAAGAGATGGCTTCTCATCATATTCCAGATCATGCGTCTCCGCGCTCGCATAAAACTTATGAAGCGATGAGGATTGCGACGTTTGCGTTAAACGCTGCAGCAGCGCGGTGCTCTCGATATATTCATCAAAAGGTACACGATCCACCTTCTCAATCATGTAGGTCGGTCCCATTTGGAGCAAGCTGATTTTGGCTAGGCAAATGCTTTGATCAGCAGAACCCTCTACTGCCTGCTCTAAGCTGCGTTCATGCCAATCCTTCAATATACGATTCGCTACAGGCTCGTCCAGCACCTCAATGATGTGCTTCGCATTCGTATCCAGTGGAATAGCCGAGTCGCCAATGGTTAACTTCGCAGCATGATTAGGCACAGTAAGCTGTGCTTTGACGCCAGCAGTCTGCGGCGCTTTCAAATGAAAGCTAACGGAGTACTCCGTTTCCTGCGCATCGCCCGGCTCAACAAACATAACGGTATTCCCATCATGGCCAACAGAGGTAAAGCCCATCGCTTCATAATCATATTGGAAAGCAATTCGCGGCGTTTGCAGAGTCTTCTCAACCACCAGCTTAACCTCAACAACCTCGCCGACATTCACATACTTTGGCATACGCTGCGTAATCCGTACATTCGCATCTTCATAAATCGTAGCTACATTTTCAAGCAATCTAACGAATTCAAATGAGGACGGTGCAGGCGCTTCTTCATTAATGAATAAACGATAGGATTCAAGCACACGGTTGTATTCGCTCACTTCATCGTTGCGAATTGCTGAATTGCCTACCGAGTGAACGGGCTCCTTGCCTTTCTCATCATAAGCGACGCACAAGTATACGTTTTTCTTATATTCATTGTTTGTAAAGCCCTCGATCATCGAAAGCTTTAACGTTACAGGTGAAGGAATAACGAGTTCTCGTCCGATATAATCGATTGCTACGCCCATTTCGACCGAAATTGTTTTGTCATCTACCGCTACAACCTGCATGCCGGACAACACGCCGCTGCCATAGAGCAGACGGTTCAACAGCCTTCTCTTATCATTAAAATATTTTTGCTCCGACTCGAAATCGCGTACCGTCAACAGCTTCCCGTAAAAATAACGATTTCTCTCAAATGGATACAGCCTCGATTTTTTCACTTGTACCGCTCCTTCGCGTAATTATACTATTCCAGCTCTGAATCCATTTCTAAACGGGTATGGATATCCATGCGCTTCTCCATGCCAACGTCAACGATCAGCGTATCATTTGGCATCGAACGATCAGGGTTCAGCTTGAGCAGTGAAGGCTCAGTCAGCACCGTATTTATGCCTAAGTACGTATGTAAATCCAAATACATCCAAGGCTGCAGCAGCACCAGCTTCGCTTCCGTATAGGCTGGCTTTTGCTCATCCAGCAGCTGTTCGATAACGACTCGCTGCTTCTCAGTTGGCGCTTGTTCCGGCCGCAGCAGCACGGTAAACGTATAGGGATCATCACTATAAAGCTGGTCTGTCAGATGCCGCAGCTCTCCGTTGTCACGCATCGCCTTTGTTTGAAAATATTCCACGATCAGCGGTGCAATGCCCGTATAAATCTCTATCGTTTTCATTAAGCCTTGACGCGTGCCCCGGTAACGATAAAGCTCCGGTGCGGCCTGAATGAACGCCTGCACCTGCTCATCCGTCCAATAATCATCCGTTTCTAGGCCAACCCAAGTCGCCAGCCAGCGTAAATGCTCGCCCGTTGCCCGTTCAGGATCGATGTATTCCGATAAATCCTCAATTTCTTCCTCAATCTCGGAAAACAACGTGCCGAATAATGATAAATAACGCTCAAGAAAATCACGGCTTGCCGGGTCCTCTTGATAGACAGCAGGCAAATAATTTAAATAAGTGTCTCTCGGAAAATAAATTCGCATGGACTCCAATAGCGGCGTATACCGCTCCGAAGCGATCCATTCGATTTTTAGCCACAAGTAACGTCCTTTTGCTCCAAAAAACAATGCGTCGCTCGGATTAATAACCGGCGCTGACCAAAATTCGGCTAGTGCATTCAGCTTTTCGCGGTAGGGGATCGTCGCATCAGCTAGCCAATCGTCTACTTTTCGATAGCTTCCGGCGATAATGCAGCTATCGTCATTTTGACTGAAATAGGATATATGAATCTGTGTGCCATCTGGAATAAAAGAGTTAAGCGCCATCTTGTGCCAGACGGTTTCGGCTTCTGCGCTATCGAACGCCCGTGAAAGCCAGACCCCTTCAGGAACACCCGTTTCCTCCATCAACAGCGTCTGCGGCTGTAAGTTCAAGATCGTAATTGTTCCGTCTTCGCTGTTCAAAATGTACATGCGATCCTTCTCATCAATCAACAGCTGATCCGCTTTGCCACGGAAACCTGTAATGCGTCCAACTGTCTCGCCTGCAGCATTCAACTGGACGATAAAGCGGTCATCCTCGCTCACTTGATCCATTTGCCTCGTGTCGCCAATATAAATCATGCCGCTGCTGTCAGCACATAGTCCTGCATAAGGAAGAGCAGGGAGTTCACGTTTCGCACTCAATGTTCCAGTAGGCCCGAATGAAAATAGCTTTGCGTATAACGTATCAAATATATAAAGCTCACCCGATGCCGCAACGGTCATAAAGTAAGTTCGGTTCAAATGCCTCAGCTTCGCTCGTACATGCTGTGTAAAGCTTGGATCACTCCATACACTGACGATCGCGCCGCCTAACGTAAACTGGATGATACCCAGCTTAGCGCCTTCTGCTAATGCCGGCTCATCGCCTCCCGTGTCCAGTTCAAGCGGTGTCAGCACGTACACATACCGGTTATCCGCTGCTATCGCAAGCGGATGCAGCAGAACTCCATCTGCTTCATTGCCTCCGCGCGACCAGAGCGTTTGTCCATTGCCGGTATGATAAGCAGCGACTGTCCTCTCACCCATGCGATCTGCGGCAATTAAAAGCTCGCCGGAGGCAGCAAGTCTTGCATGGGAGCTGAACAGGCCATGCCCTTGTGTAAACAAGCGCTTATGATCAGCATTACGGCGGTCGTAAATCCACAGATCCGCGCGCTCATCCAGCAAAAACATATGCTCATGCTGGGAAACAGCCAGCTCTTGAATGGCAGCTGTACCTGCGAGGTCACTCAGCTGAATCGTTCCCGCTATTCCATATTTGTTATCGCGGCGAACGCCGAAGCCTGCTAAATGAAAATCAAGATTATACCCGGTGCCGCGCAGCCAATCCTGCTCGCGGTTAATCGAGAAAAACTGGTCTTTTCCGTTCATGCTGTACCTCCTTTGCAGCCGATTGCCACGATGCTATAGATGGGTGCGACTAATGAGCTCAATTTCATGCTGTCCCGAGTATACAAGTCCCTGCGGCGGAAGAATGATGTCCCCTCCTGCACTTTTCCTAACATGCGCACCTTCCGCATCAATCCACAAATCCTGCACGTATACTACGCCGCTCGCCTTGCTTAGCGCATTATAAATGTCACCCTTATAGACAGACCGGCCAAATTTCCAGCCTTTGGTTCCATGCTCACCATCAAGCGGTCTTAACAGCTTTTTCAATTGCTCTACTAAACGTTGTCCTTCATCTACGAATTGAGGCTCGACAACAACAACGGCATTGACGGTTACTTTAATATAAATGGGGGGGATTACATGTACTTCTGTCGTTATTAATCTTCTTGTATCCAAATGACGTTTTACAGTTTGAAGGAAACCAGCGCTTGGCGTTGGTGTATCGCTTAAACCGTATGGTACGACTACAACCGAAACTTGACCATTTGCCTTCTCTCTTGGATAATCATCAAGTCCCGGCTTATAGAGAGGAATTGCATGCACTCTAGCTACGGCAGCGCCTGGTGTTGCTAAAGCCAACGTTTCGTAATCCTCATTGGTGACGGCACGGAATGTATGCTTCAGCTCTGACTGCGCCCGCTGCAGCGTTACCTGCAGCGTTTCCGCTTCCGAGCCTCCAGCTGCAAAACTTGGATTATTCACTTCGATTTGCAATGCTTTATGTGCTTCGTTCACCCACTCAGATATGAGATAAGGCTTAACGTTTCCACGATCACCACCGCCTAATTCGCAACCGGTTAGAACAATATTGGTGTCCATACTGACTGGCGGAATAGCACCTTTTTCGCCATTGCCGAAGTAGATGAGTCTTTTGACGGGATCATAAATATAATGACGATCGCCTGGCTTAGAGCGGTCAAACTCATCTACCCGCTTCCAATCCTGCCATTTGAAATGGCCATCCGGTTCTTGTTCACCTACCTGCAGCTTTAGTGCCTCGCGTTTCTTGCAGGATAGATTGTACAGCTCAAAGCTTTGGCTCGGCAGCCCATTGCTTCGTCCAATGAATCGGTAAAGATCAAATTTAGGTTCACTAGCAATGATACGAACCGTTTGTCCAGGCGGCGGAACAGCTCCGGTAGAGCCATCGCTAAACTGTACTGTGACATGATCCATCGAAGCATGTCTTAAAACGCTATAAAACGCAGGCGGGCGATCAGAGTGAGGCAGCTCCTCAAAGGAAGCAATCTCCTGCCAGTAACGCCATGCGCCATCAGCATCTTGCACTTGAACACGTATTTGTCCAAAAACAGCTAAGTAGGTAGCAATATGTATTTCTTCATGGGGCTCCCCTGATACCGTAAAATCAATCACTTCGCTTAATGTATCCTTCTGCTCAGTTTTGACCGTATGCAGCATTAGCTGACGAATGCGAGGCGGCATTTCATAACCAGACTCCTCAACTGTTGCACATATCCAATATCGCGGCTGCTCGCTTGCAGGATGCACAGTTACCGTACGCATCGGCGCCCTTAGGCAAAATGATATTTTACCGCTAAGCGTCAAATGGAGCGTCTCATCCTCTAGCACTTCAACGGGCATCCACCCTGCTGTCCCTGCTGCTTCATCCCAGCAATAAGCTTTCCACGAGAGCCTTGCAGATGGAGAAATGGCTTCGCGATTGATTACCAGATGCTGCACCTCGTCATTGCCAACGCCTTTATCCGCTTCCAAAAGATTGATGTTTATCGTGGCCTGTTCCTGTGGGCTCAGCTCACGATCGAAGGAAAGATAAAGCTTCGAGGCTGTCCTTGCATCCTTCCCGAACGCATAAAAGGCAACATTGGCATGATCATTTGTAGCTGTGACGTCATTGGCTTCCCGTTCCGTTCGTGTAACGATTCTATCCAGCGCAAGCGGCACAAGGGAAATGGAGGCTTCCGTCTCAAACATCTGATCCTCAGCCATCAGCTTCGTCCCGCGAGGCAGCGTCACCGGAGCTTTAATATTTGAGAACTGTACGGTAGCTCTCGCCGAACTTGCGTCTGCAGGCTGAATACCAAGCAGATCAAGAAACCTGCGCCTATTCTTGTCCGGGACACGGCCAATGAAATATCGCTGCATCTCTGTCAGCCAAGCGAATAGCTCAATAAACGTAATGCCCGGGTCATGCGCATTCTCATCCGTCCATTCCGGAACCCGCTTCGGGATGAGCCTTTTTGCTTGTTGAACGATTTCCGCATACGTGCGGTCGTCTAGCGGCAGCCTCGGCAGCATTTGATCTCTCCTTCCTTTTCTTTTTTTGATCGTACTACCTCATTCGGAACTCTTATTTCGGTCCAGGGAAAGCCGTTATGCTATGGCTGCCATTAACGACAATGCCATGAATAACCTCATTCATCCGGCCGGGATCCCATTCGGTACGATTTCCATTTTCTATTTTGACAATATGTAAATAAAGACGTTCGATATATAAAAGCGAGTGGACAGCATGCAAAAGGGAGTGAAGCACAGATACATGCAGCGTTTCTCCAATATTCCAGCCGTTGCCGTCAACATTTCCTGTTACCGAATGTAAGAACGCATTCAGCTTGGCTGTACAAGCCATCTCTAGCGGAAGCAGATCATCCACGGACTGGGATGCCACCGTTGCATGCACGGACACTTCCAAATAGGCCGGCTCGATGACCCTTATGGCACCGCCCAAGGAAACCAGACTGGATGCTGTCAGCATGAGCTCACGCTCCACTTCTTTGCGCAGCTCTGGAAACTGCGCAGCGCTTTCCAAGCCGCCCGCTGGGAATGCAACCACAACCATGGAGCCAGGTGAGCGCTCCAGCCTTGCATTTCGATTGCTTAAGCATTTCACCTTTGCGATCTGCGGATATGCCTCTCTAGCAATCCATTCTACGTCGCTTGCGGTAACTGCCCGTCCGCGGTGCTTAAGCCGCTGCGGTCCCCTTACGAGCACTTGCTCTACCCGTTCCGCATCACCGCCGCCAATTGAAGGAGCCGGATTGCTGATGCTGCTGACGAATGCAAATGGAAGCACCATTCCCGTTATTTGCCCGGCATCGACATGCCCGTTTGCGCCCGCGGTAGTTTTAAAGCGAACGCGCACCGTTTCCGCCGTATCAGAGGAAGGAAGCTTCCCGCGTATGCCATCTCCGAATTGCAGCATTCCGCCTGCATGGTCCGGTGAATAATGACGGTCAATTGGGCCAGACTCTGCAAGCGAAACGACCGGCTGCCATCTCACCCAGAAGCGTTGGTCATTACCGTCACCGTCTCTTTGCAGCATATAATATTCAGGCTCGGAGTCAGACCATTTCACACGATCCATTGGCGTGAAATGTGCGAGCTCATCTACCCATACCTCTTCTTCAATGAATGCCGTAGGCGCTAGCTGTACAAAGCCGTCTGCAGGAATCGTAAGCTCCTTCTCCTGACTAACCTGCTGCCTGACCGAAACAGCATTCAGATGCATGCTTGAGGCTACAGGATTGCCCGGAAAGGAATCTCCGAGCGAGCCATCAAGGTTGACCGCGCGTATCCAATAACGCTCATGCCCGAACAAGCGAGCCGGCGCCATCGTAGATGGGCCTACCCATTGCAGCTCTCCGCTTATCGTAAATGCCTCAGTGTTGTCCACCACCTTCAGCGGCTGCCAAAGGTAGCGGCCTGCTTCCAAGCAAAGCGCTTCCCACTCCACCCACGGCGGTTGATTGCTGGCTGTAAACCTGCGTTCCAGTTCAATATGCAGGCGAATGGGACCTTTTAACGGCGCAGCATTAAAGGAAGCATACATCGCTGGATGACTTGCTGGAATTTGCTCAAACAGCTTAAAGGACTGGCCGCCATGTTGTGCAGAAGGCGTTCGATCACGATTGTCAATATTGCTTCTTGTATAGACATGCTCTGGCATAAATAAGCTTTGCGAGGCATGAGCATAAGACAGAACAGGTTGTGCGAGCCAAGGGGACATATATTCCACGACAGGCGCGATAATGGGATCAGTCTGCAGCACACGTGCCCGAATCCAATAATCAGACGTACCATTTACGAACGTTTCCGCCATATCGTCTGGACAGTTGAACGTCAAAGTAAAGCTTCGTTCACTCTGCTCCGGCAGCTCGGCAAACAATGTTCCGAATTGCTCGCTGCCGGGCAGCCTGCCCCAATTGCTGCCATCCCAATACTCCCATTGAACACTTCTGATGCATACGCGCGGCGGATCCTTCTCGTCAAAATCAGAGGTCCGCATGACCATTTTCCACTTTACTTCGGGATCCTGCGCCATTCTGAGCCTACTCGGAATCGCCCTCGCAGAGAAGGTCAGCTTGATTTTGCTTTGACGCTTGCTAAACGCCTCTTCACACGATAAATAAAAAACGGAATAAGGAACAAAATGTTCTCCAAACGGGTAAAACCCATCCTTCAAGAGCTCCGTATCATTAAAATATAATGCGCCTGGCTCAATGCCAACATTGTCGCCTGCCGCATCATGCGCAGCACGAAGCCTTATTTTATCCATCTCCAAATGCTTGTTAAGCAGAGGAGAGGCAGCGCCTTGCAGCTGTTTCACGGTACACCTGATCCAGCGGCCAGTTATTCCTTCATGCTCAGTGAGCTCCAGCTTTCCAGCTCGTTGTTTATATAATACGACCATGCTGCCTGCAGCCGTTGCGGAATCGAATTTCACCCATTCCCCGTTGCATGGATACGTCCATTCCACCCACTCTGATGCGAGCGAGGCAGCAAGCTCCGGCTCAGAGTAACGTTTTTCGGTGTGGTGAACATTTATGTAAAATCGGCTTGGCCGATCTACTAGAAAGATATCGTCATTCCGAATATAAAGCGTATGCTCCTGCTCATTTGGCATAGAGCTGGTATCGAACAAGCTGATTGGGTCAGCTAGGCCGCTCTTCAATCGATCTCCATAGTCCAGTGCTGCAGTAGCAATATGATCCTTTTGTGGATTTACACTAATCCACTCCATCAGCTTCGCTGGTGTAGCGAGCAGCACCTTCTCCGTCTCAAATACGAGCGGCTCGCCGCCGTCAGGATGAGGGGCTGTCAATGCAATGCCTGCCGGTAAATAAACAGGGTCGACCGTTCCTTCACTCAGCTGAAACACAACGGTCGCCCGGGCTGGACGAGGCGGCTGCAGCTTGACCTCAATAAGATCGAGGAAAGCAAGGAAATGATTGAGCGGCGCTTGATTAAGCCGATTAACCGTGTCCTCCAGCATCTCAGCGGTCAAATAGGCAAGTCCCGTCCCCGCATCAGGCTCCTCCTGCGAGAAGCGCCACTCCGGCGTATAATGAGGTGCCATCTCCTTTAACTGAGCCATAAAAGAGGATAAGTTATTATGATTGATTTTTGGCGGACGGTTGTCACCGCCATTTCTTCCCCCGTGCTTCATCACGTTGCTCGCTCCCGTTATTTGCTTCCTTCCTCTAAATAGAAAGGAAACACCTGATTAAAAAGATTGTTTGTGGATCTTACCGCATAGGAGACGCTCATTAGCACACGGCCGTTATTTTGCCGATCAGGCTTTACCTCTACCTCTACGTCCTTTACTCTCGGCTCCCAAATTCGAATGGCTTCCTGCACATCACTGGCAATGAGTCGAAGCGATGTCTCATCCGTTGTGCCAAATACAAAATCCCTTAAGCCGCAGCCAAAATCAGGACGCATTAATCGCTCGCCCTTCGACGTTCGAATAATAATTCGGATAGATTCTTCGATGTCATCCTCGCCTTCCGCCATGCGAATACGGCCGGTTGTTGCGTCTACCTGAACGGGAAATTTCCATCCTTTCCCCAAAAACGATGCCGACATCTGCTGCAGCCTCCCTCAGCCATCAATTGATCTTAACCATCGCGCCCTTCAGCGACAAAATGCCGTTAGCCTTTACCTCAAGCATGCCATTGGATTGAAGCGTGAGCGCTGCATCCGCCTCCACCTTCACCTGAGCGCCTTTTACGGTAACCGATTTTGAGCCCGTCACTTTTACATCGCCTTGCGCGCTCATCTCAATCGTAGACGCTGAACCGCATTTAATGGTGACCTTCTTTCCCGTCTCATCCAGCTTGATCGATTGCTGCTTGTCTTGCGTTTCAACCGTAACCGTTTTATCCTTATCGGCAAACGTAATATGATGGCCTTTTGACGTTTTTATCGTAACCGTGCCTGCGCTGCTCGTATCATCAAACGTAATCTCATGCCCGGTTTTCGTCTTGATTTTGCGTATATCGTTTTTGTCGTTCGGCGCTGGCGGCTTCTGTTTCTTGCTCCACAAAGAGCCAATGACGATCGGCTGATCCAGCCGCCCCATTAAGAAGGCGACAAGCACCTCATCATTCACCTCCGGCAAAAAGAGAGAGCCCATGTCGTTCCCGCCCATTAAAGTGGCAACGCGCACCCAATCGGTCTGGAGCTCGCCTTCGCGCAGTGGAAACTTTACCTTTACGCGGCCAAGCTTATCCGGGTCCTTGTTGTCGGTAACGATTGCATTCCACACTCCGGACAGCTGCTCGGATTGCATGGAGCGCTGATGCTGGTCAAAAAAACCGGGATACATCGTGCTCATATTGCATTCCCCTCCGTCTCAAAATAAATCATGTAGCCATCCGTTGCGTCGAGTCGATGCGTAACCTTCGTCAAACGCAGCAGTTGATTCAGCTTGTCGCTGCCGAGACCCTCAATCTTGATTAATTCACCTGGCTTCAGCTCTGGAAAACCAATCGAAGTGCCATGACCGCTCACGAGCTCGCGGGAAATACGATCCAGCATCGCCTTCGCAAGCGATTGCGCCTCGTCCTGCGATGCTGCCTGCGTATATACGACCTCCATCTTTTGATTAGAGAGCATGCTTGCTACACTTGGGCCGCTTTTGGTGTTCGTACCAATAATGGTAACCGAGCTGGCAACGGATTCTATCGCTTGCATCTTATCGACGTCATAGCCGCGAACTTTGACTTGTGAAGTCTGGCTGGAAGCATCCACCGTCAGTGTGAACTGAACAAGGTTTTTTCCATATTTCAGCGTAATAAGCGGCGCTCCTGATGTTTTCGGTTTTTTGAAAATAAGCTTGGATGCTTCTACATAGAAATGCCTGTCGTTATCCAACGCAAGCGAGCGGACAAAATGATAATCGCTTACCCCGATTTGCTCAATCGTTTTTTTGGTAACGCCCGTATCGTCCAAATCGACAGACAAACCATAATTTCCGGCAATTTGCCGAACAACGTCGCTGTCCTTCATTTGGTTCCACACCTTGGAGTGTGACGTCTTCATCATGAGAAAAGAGCGGTCCATCGCCGTTACGACAATGCTTGGGCTGCCGTTTGAAGGATAATCAATGGTATAACCTGTCATGATTCCATCAAATACAAGCGATTTTTTATCTGCGTAACCAAGCTTGATTTGCACCTTCTTGCCTACCGCAATCGTTGTGCCTACCCATTGCATGCGGGATTCGCTCCATATATAGCCATTAGAAATCGAAAATCTGGCGATATCCGCCTGTGCGTCCGTCGTTTGCTCGACATCAACCCATTCTACGGCCATGTTCGAAAGCTTGATCAATTGACCCTCTATTAAAATATCAACCTCAGGTGCGCTAAAATCACCATATTTGGATTCCAAATCCTCAAAGGAGTTTGCAGCCACGTTTTCACTCCAATCTCGGAATCGTCAAGCTTCTTCCGGATAACAGCATACGGGGGTTATCAATCCCATTCGCTTCGGCGATATGGCGCCATGCTCCCGGGTCCTCGTATTCCTCAGCCGCTATTGACCACAGCTGATCCCCTTGCTTGACCGTCTTTTGCTTCGTACGGTCGGCAGATTGACGCGGAATTTCTTGGTATTGTTCCTTCATCGTTTGCGAGCTCAGCATATCGACCGTTAAGGATGCCCTAACCGGGACGCCGGTTTCCAGAAACATCGTGTATTTCTGCGTAATGCTCGTAATAACTCCTTTAAAATCAAGCGAGCCCCAAATGAACTTACAGGTCGGCGGCGTATGCAAATCCGAGTCAACATCGAGAATGCCCACGATTTTGGAAGTATAGGTACGAACGTCAATGCCCGCTTCATACGTATCAAAAAACAAATTCAGCTTCAATGTTGTCCGCTCACCGCTCGTAAATTGGGAGAGCGGGGTTTGCAGCCCCGCAATCTCCTTCTCCGCATATTGATTTCCGGATTCCATCTCATAATCAGTCGGGTTAAAAAGCACGTCTACCTTCTCGGTTTCTTTCGCTCGAAAGATCCAAAACTGCGCTTTGCTTAATGCCATTCGATGTCCCCTCCAAATCTGTTCATTCTAGAAGCCTCTTCTTCGCTGCTCCAGCTTCATCTTTCGCTCCAACGCCTTATATACTTGATCCGCAATCGCTTCTGGATGCAGCTGCGGCATTTTCATAATCATCTTCTGCAGCTGCACAGGGTCCAGCTCGCGAGGCGCTTCCACCTTCACCTGACGCGGCGGCTCCTGTGCAGCGGGCCCACTTGGTTTATGATGCGAAAGTGTTGGCATCTCGCCTCGTTCAACAAATGAAGCAGCACTCGTCTCTACTCCGCTAGATGCAGCTTGGCCAGCTGTATTACGATGACGGGCAGCTGCTGTATAACTAAGCCTTACTTGATCGCCTATTGAGCCGCTAGATTGAACGGAACTAGGCTCGAAGCCTGCTTGGACAACCGATGTTAGTCCGCTAAGCATCGGCTTGTTTTCTTTGAATGCTTTTGCAGCAGGATTGTCGAAGCCAGACTGTCTTTGTATCGTTCGGAATGGAGTCACTCCTGCTCTGGATCCGATATTCAAGAAAGATGACATTACCGTTTGAAGATGTACAGGATTGGTTTGTGCGCTGCGGTTATTTCTCTCGCCAATAGGGAGAGCAGGAGCTGCCAGCTTCATGTCTCCTGATTCTGTCTGCTTGTGCACGCTTAGTGTTGGATACGCGCGCATGGATGCGGAAGCTTTCGCTGATTCCGATGCTTCGGCTGACATTTCAAAGCGGTTAGACAATGGTTGCGATGCTTTACTCGCCACATCATTTAATGATTCAGCGCCATATGTTTTTTCTATTTCATTTACCGAGGTGCTGCTATTTTTACGGACTTGCCGCTGAACTAGTCTTGATTCGATCGGCTTTTGTTTCGCTTCCGCGCTAGCGCTTGGCTTTGTGTTTGGAGAAGCCTGCTGCTCCGCTAGCCTTCGCACTAATGAAGTGGATGCTTGCCTAATATTATTGTTTTCAACCCCATTTGCTGAGGTTTTAATCGCTTCAGATGGGAGCCATTCAGCAGCAAAACGATGAACCGTTCTTCTAACTAAAGGAGAAGCTGAATCTACTTTTGCTCCAGCATTAGCATAAGGAAAAGGACTAGGCATTGTTGTCCCTTTTCTTTTCCCTTGTATTGCATTCTGAAGTGTAGCGCTGATGCTCGCTTCATGATTTGCCGCTGTCATTCGCCGCTTATGCGACAGTGATGCTCCGTTTTTCAATAACGTCTTCTTATTATTCGCAGCTCTCGCAATTAATTGTCCGCGAACGGTAACAGATGCCAAGCCCGTATTTAAACCAGCCTCTTCGCTTGGCTTCAATTCTGCCATTTTAGACAAATTCTCTGATGTCGCACTCGCGTCTGTTCGACTGGCACGAGCAGAAGCGCCTTGAATGAAATTCGCATCATGAGTTAAGGTTTGCGATTCTGGTACGATTGTTCGTTTATGTAAAATAGCACGGCGGCTTTGAGCACGTATAATCCCTTCCGGATTATGATCCGTTGCAGCTTTATGCTTATAGTTGAGCTGAGTTGGCGGCTTGTTCAGGGCGGAAGCTTCGGATGTCTTGCTTGCATCCTGCTTTAACACTGACTCTACGCTCTGCGCAGGCGGTCTCTGTTCAAAACGTCGCAAAACCATCTGGGCAGGCCTCGAGGCCATAATCCGGTTCCTTATTCTTACTGCTTCTGCTAGAGCATTTGATAATGTTTTTGAAGGTATAAATCTTTGAGATAAATCAGCTAATATCCCTGCTTGTGCCGCATGTGCTACATGTATGGAAGTAGCAGCATTGCTAGGTTTTGTTTCATTATGCTTCCGGCTGCTTACATTCGGTGAAACAGCAGCTGCATTAGCTTTTATCTCTTTTTTATGGGAAGGCACGACTGGATTAATCATGCTGCTATTATTCAGATTTACAGTTGAATCATTATCTACCTCTCGTGGCTGATCCGACTGTGAACGATTCGCTCGATGAATGAGACGTTTGGCAGCAATCGCTGATTTGCTGCTCCGTTCAGTTAATTCGTTCAAAAGCTGCGGCTTGCGCTGCAATACTAGTAGCTGAAGCCTATTTCGATTAACATCTGTTATCTTGCTAGCGGTTACCTTGATACTTGATTGGATAGCGGCAGCTTCTGTTTCTGCATCTGGCATTGCCAAACGATTCAGTTGATTCGTTTTTTTCGCGGAGACATTTGATTGTACATCCGCATCCTTGCCATTTGGTGCTGCTTCTTGCGACATCTCCGTTTGCTCGGAGATATGTTTTTGATGATTACGATGCTTTAGCTCTAGCTGTTTTTTTCCTTTTGCACGATCTTCTTGCGGTAACACATCATCATCCTGTCTACTCGAGAGCGTACGGAACATGTGTGTCGCTGTCTCTAGCTGCTCCAGCTTCACCGCTTCGGCTCTCTTCCCAGCCTCGCTTAGAACCTTGCCCGCAGCGGCGCTTCTCTTCTCCGCCTCCCGCTGCTCCAGCTTCACTGCTTCGGCTCTCTTCCAAGCCTCGCTTTGAACCTTGCCCGCAGCGGCGCTTCTCGTCTCCGCCTCCCGCTGCTCCAGCTTCACCGCTTCGGCTCTCTTCCCAGCCTCGCTTTGAACCTTGCCCGCAGCGGCGCTTCTCTTCTCCGCCTCCCGCTGCTCCAGCTTCACCGCTTCGGCTCTCTTCCCTGCCTCGCTTAGAACCTTGCCCGCAGCGGCGCTCTGCTTACCCGCCTCCCGCTGCTCCAGCTTCACCGCTTCGGCTCTCTTCCCAGCCTCGCTTAGAACCTTGCCCGCAGCGGCGCTCTGCTTACCCGCTTCCCGCTGCTCCAGCTTAACCGCTTCGGCTCTCTTCCCAGCCTCGCTCATAACCTTGCCCGCAGCGGCGCTTCTCTTATCCGCTTCCCGCTGCTCCAGCTTCACCGCTTCGGCTCTCTTCCCGGCCTCGCTCATAACCTTACCCGCAGCGGCGCTTCTCTTCTCCGCTTCCCGCTGCTCCAGCTTCACCGCTTCGGCTCTCTTCCCAGCCTCGCTCATAACCTTACCCGCAGCGGCGCTTCTCTTCTCCGCTTCCCGCTGCTCCAGCTTCACCGCTTCGGTTCTCTTCCCAGCCTCGCTTAGAACCTTGCCCGCAGCAGCGCTCTGCTTACCCGCTTCCCGCTGCTCCTGTGAAACAACTGCTCTGCGTGCATTCGTAAGCTGCAAAGGCGCCTTGCTCAATGATGCGCCAGAATCGTTAGCCTGCTTGAGGTTAGACTTAAGCTGAGCTCGATCCTTCGCCAGCGGCTTATTAAGGTTATCCAGCTTGCGAAGCGATTGAATGACAATACCGGGTTGAAGCTTGGCTTGCAGCCATTTATAGTAATCCGCCTGCTGCTCTGCCTTCAATGGTTGAGTAGGCAGCTGCGAAACATGCGGGATTATTCGTTTGGAATGGTCATGCTTGACTCTGTTCGTAATTATACTGCTGTTAACAATCTCATCTAACGGCTTCGTAATGCCTGTTTTGTGGAGTGCTCCTTCATTCGTTTCTTTCCCTTGAACAGGCTGTGCTATTGCTATTTCTCTTATCGTTCTTAGTTCTTTGATAATATGTGTCACATCTCTGAATACGATCGTTTCCCGCTCTACCGTTACTCGCTCGCGCATCATGATGCGCTCAGGCTTGCGCTCTGGACTTGGAAGGGCCTTTTTATTGTTGCCGACATTCGGTGCTGCTGCTTTAGGGGCTAAAACTTGAACATGCAGCGTTTGCTGGGTAATGGTCGGTTCATTTTTGATCACATGCGACAAAGCCACCCGCTCAAATGTTTTGCGTCCTGTGCCTGTCTTATATTTATTCAAGATGCCTCCGGCAAACGGCTGAACCGACGTTGATTGCTTTGTCGCAGCTTTGCCMATACGGTCCAAAATTCGTTTCATACCGGTGCATCCTCCTATTCCCGTTCAACTTGCAATTTATGATTCATTAACGTTTAACTACATGCACAACCCTACTTCTGAAAATCACCATATAAACCGCTATGAATAATTTCTATCGTTTCAACCGCAATGTCACTCGTGCTCGCATTCAGATGCGGCCCGGTCCACCTCACCGGATAAGCATCAAAGAAGCTCCAGCGCCCAAATTCTGTTCCGTCAGCAGATTGCAGCACAATCGCACCCGTTTTGCGGTCAATCGTTCCATCTATTGTGCTTTCGTACCAGCTCCAAAGAGCAGGCGATTTGGTCATGCCCTTGCGCAGCACGAGATTTGGGAACCGAACGCCCATCGGCAGCTTATGAACATAGCCGTTCACTCCGCCTTCACGGTATTCCTCAATTTCTGTTTCTGCCTCAAGTCCCGAAACCTCAGAGAACCCAGCAACAAAAATGTCATCGAGCTCCACCCAAAACTTGAATGTGGTAGCTACATCGTGAAAGCGACCTTTCTCTTGCCCCTTCATGACTGCCATAGCGCCGCGTCACCTCTTTCCAAAAACGTCGAAAATATTTTTCTTACCGCTATCTGATTCATCGTTCATCTTGCGATTTATTTTGGAAATTTCATCGCACCAGCGCCTGCGTTCTGCATGCTCCATGCTCATAATTTCGTCATGCGACCAATGAAAATAATACGCGACGAAGCCTACCTCCTCGTACAGCCGGTCAACCGGATAACCTAAGAGAGAGCTTCCGTTAAGGACAAAAAATCGACAGCCACCTCGAACTCGTGGTCACATTTCGGACAAGCGGTAAGCACCTTAGGCGCCTCTAAGTCATTAATCTGACGATATAGATTTTGCAAATAAGCAAGATCTGCCGTAAACAGCTTCTCAATCAGCTTCGTATCAATATGCCTAACGTCCCCAAGCTTCGTTACCACTCTAGCCATCAAAATAACGGTCAAATAACTAGGATTGGATTGTACGCGCGGGTCCTTCATCGGTAAAATTTCATCAGCTGCCGTAGCAAGCCGCATAACACCCCGGCGGTGGAGATTGCCTTGATCATCCACGTAGCCGCGAGGCAATTCAAATTCATATTCCGTTTGAAACGCCATCCGGTCATCACTCCAATATGTAAAATAGAATCAATTTCTAGAAAAGCGGAAAACAAGAGAGGAGCAAACGATTTCTCGCCTGCTGACCTCCCTTGTTCGCCATAAACCAGCTTTAATTACTCATTTCTATGCGGTGCGAGTTAAACCCTCATGAGCGAATTCAATCAGCTCTAGCGCAATATCATTGCCGGTACCATTGAAGGTAGGCGCAGTATATTTAACAGGCCAAGCTTCGATAACCTGCCAAGTAGCCACGTCTTCGCCTTCTTCGTCAAGCGCGATGATCGTAATCGTTTTGCGCTCAATCGTTCCTTCGGCGCATTCTTGAAGCCAATCATACAGCTCCATCGATTCAGTCGTGCCCCATTTCAGTGAAATGTTGCCGTACTTGATTAAGCCTGGAAGCTTGCGAGGTGTAATAACCTCGTTGCCCTCGCGGTATTCGACCACATCAAAGGTTGCCTCAAAACCGGAAACCTCGCTAAATCCTGCTTGCTCAAGACCTTCTACTTCTACACGAAATCTAAAATTGCGATATGGATCAATACGATCTCCTGGCATGTGGATCCCCTTCCGTTATTCGATATGGAAGCTAATGACTATTCCGAACCTGTTTTTTGCGTGATGCGGAATACGACGAATTCAGCTGGTTTCACCGGCGCTACGCCGATTACACAAATCAATCGTCCATTGTCGATGTCATCCTGTGTCATCGTTGAACGTCCAATTTCAATATAAAATGCTTCAGACGGGCTTGTACCGGACAATGCTCCGTCACGCCATACACGAGTTAAGAATGCGTCAATCGTGCGCTGAACCCGGGCCCATAGCTGCTCGGTATTGGGTTCAAATACAACCCAGCTTGATCCATTCATGATCGAACCTTCGATGAAAATGAATAAGCGGCGTACGTTGATATATTTCCAAAGTGTATTGGATGAACATGTACGAGCGCCCCATACGCGAATGCCTTGGCCTGTAAAAGCACGAATCAAGTTGACGCCTGCTGGGTTAAGAATATCCTGCTCGCCATTGTTGTATTGAACGTCTAGGCCTACTACACCGCGAAGCGTTTCGTTGGCAGGTGCCTTTTGTACGCCGCGTGTCGTGTCAGAACGAGCATATACCCCAGCGATTGTACCAGATGGCGGGATGAAAATATTGCGTTTGTCGAGCGGGTCAAACACTTGCAGCCATGGATTATACAGTGCGCAATAGCTTGAATCGAACAAATCACGATGAGCAAGCACATCCTGTACCTTCGTTACTTCGCGAGGAAGATCAAGAATCGCAAAGCGGCTTCCCAAGCTTTCACAATGAGCAACCAGCGACAGTTGTACGTTAGGATCGGTTACACCTGGAATCGCCATGATGCTGACAACATCGTTGTCGATAAACGACTGGATACCAGTTCTTCTGCCTGGACCAAAGTCTTCGCCGATAAAATCAGCAGCCGACAAGCTTGCAGCAGAACCATCACTGCCGCCCGCAAGCAGAATTTCAAATACGGCAAGCTCAGAACCAGCAATTTGCTCCAGCGGAGCAACGCTCTCTTCCGATGCCTTTAGTACTTGTACACTTACGATATTCGAGCGGGATACCAGCTTCTCCACATAGTTTGGAGCCTCTGGATTTAGCGATGCTTTCTCGTAGGTTTCCGACTCTGTTCCGTAAAGCACGTTAATCGTAAACTCCGAGGAGCTTAGTACCTTAGTTGGAACTAGAGCCGTATCCACTACATCGCCGCTAAGTGCTTCTGCAAGCTCAATCACTTGATCATGAACAGAAATGATGCGGTTGTACTGCTTCTCTGTACCATTTGTAAAAGCGACCACATCCCCAGCATAAAAGCCAGCAGCGTTTTTCACGCGGTAACGATTGCCTTCGCTTGCTTCAAAGATCGGTGTTTTTGCTTTGCTTGCAGGTACAACAACAGCACGAATTTGATTGCCCCAAGCGCCTGGATTTTTGGCGGTAATGGAGAGAACCGCATCCTTCTGAGCTTCGTTAGAGGCTGTTTTGGCATCTGACGGCGCTACCCGGGAAATGAAGCAGCGGGAGCCTCCGTTTGTGAAAAACTGATTAACCGCATGCGCAAGAAAACGGTATGAGCCAAAAGCATTTTCAGATAAATAGGAACCATATACACGTCCAAAATCAGCTGGACTTGTAATAAGCTGCGGTAAACCCTCGACTGGTCCGCGAGCAGCAAGCCCAATAAAGCCCGCTGTGCTCGTACTAACACCTTCCAGTGGTTTGGCGCCGCTCTCGAATTCCTCCACATAGACGCCTGGCGATAAATACTCAGCCATGTGTGATCTCCTCTCTGAATCTATTTATGTATTAGGTAATGGCAGGCATATTTCTCCCGCGTCAACCCCAAGACCAATTGGAATGCGTCAGAATAGTTAATCCTACTGAAGGATTAAAGTCTGCGCTGATACTACTTCACCCGCTTGCGCCGTCAACTCGGTCGCAGCGCTGCCATGTTCATTCATTGCAAACACTTTAATAGGAAAGCTGGTGGGCAGTATGCCGCGGAATGGAAGAATAACGATACCGTTATTTGCACTGCTCGTTTGAACAGCAGGCAATAATAGCGCGCCTCTTCGATAGTTTTCCTTCAATGGCTGCTCGAATCGCAGTACATTGCCGGGCAAAATCTCAGCTACACGCACAAGCTCCTCATTGCCTTGACCGCGAAGCAGCAAGCTCTCGCCTGCAACCGTCTGCCCCTGCAACTGCCCCACTGCTGCTGTATCTGCACCAGCAAGCAGCGAATCTTGCATAATTCTACCTCGTGCTGCGGCATCCTCGCATATGTAAGCCCAAACCTCAGCATCAGCACAAGGTCTGCTAGCGGCATCACATAACTCAAAGGTGACAGCTGTCGAATCTGCAGGATAAGCATATTTGGGACCAGGCAAAAGCGGTACTGTAATCATTGGGTATAATTTTGAAATAGAAGCGGTTTCAATCTGTTTCCTGTAGGGTATAAATACAGGTGAGGTAACGGAGAGCACATAGCTGCCAGAGGGAAGGTCAAGAAACAGAAAGGTCCCGTCAGGCTTCCGAATGGGTTTCTTATGAATGCCCTCAAGTGAAACGGATAACGCTGAAGGTGCAAGCAGCCTTCTTGTCCATACGTCAACTGGCGATACAACAAGCGAGCAGCGAGTTACCCTCGTTGAACGATGGTGTGACATATTAGCCACCGTCCTTTTCCTCAAGCACGATATGACGCTCGACAACTCGCGAAACCGGCTTCACACGATTCGAATCGAGCATGACTGGGCCTACGCGATAGACGACAGAAAGCTTGTACGGCGTATCGCCGAACTGCCAAAGCTTCAGTAAATCTTCGCCTTCCATGCTGACTAGACTCATCCTTATCGCACCGTTTCCTTCAGCAAGCGTGCCTTCAAGATATGTACCGCTGAGTACGGCGTTATCATAAAAGACCTGCATTGCACGACCTAATATCCGATGCTCGTCCAATGCACGCGTTAATCGATTCGCACTCGAATGCGCTGTCATCAAAAAATAAAAATCAAGCGCCTGCGGCGGGTACTGAAGCACGCCTCCACGATCCACCATGCCCGTCCGGCGAGATTCGCCATTTTCCTTAACGTTGAACAAAAACAAGGAAAGAGCTAGATCGCCTGCATCCCGGGGCGAAGCCATTCCGATCAACTCGGGACGCGGCACAGGGTCAGGCGTAAGATGATCACGTAGCAAGCGCAGCATGCTGGCTTCCAAATCCGCAATAACCGTATATCCACCCATCAGCCTATCACTCCCAAAAAAATCAAAATGGTATTCGATTTCTATTATAGCTTCTCTACTACCAATTGACTACGCAAAATTACTCAATTTATGTCAATTTTCCTGACTCCGCGAACCAAATTCAGTAAAATTACTACATTTTACAACAAATTATTGAGAAAAACTTGCTAGTTATACGGTTCAAACGATTCTTTCACGACAATTTTCCCCATCTTATGGAGCTCTTGGCGTGTCGCACGGACCATATGCCTCATGCTGATTGAAGCTTGCTCCGAGGCAGCCATAAACGCAGCAGACAGGACAATATTTTTAATATGACCGCCTGAAGCATCGATGCGCGCTGCTAGAAATGACAGATCAAGGTCAGGATCAAGCGGCGCATCCTTAGGCAGCAGCGAACGGAAAATTTGCTCCCGATGGGCTGCATCCGGAAATGGAAAGTTAACGATTACCTGCATTCTTCGCAAAAAGGCTTCGTCCATATTTTGCAGCAAATTGGTTGCTAGAATCGAGATACCCTCAAAGCTTTCAATGCGCTGCAGAAGATAGGATGCCTCCATATTCGCGAATCTATCATTAGAATCTTTTACTTCCGTTCGTTTGCCGAACAAGGAGTCTCCTTCATCAAAAAACAGGACAGCGCCGCTGCTTTCCGCTTCAGCGAACAGCTCTCTCAAGTTTTTTTCCGTTTCTCCGATATATTTGCTCACAACGCGTGACAGATCAATACGGTAAAGCTCTAGACCCATCTCTCCCGCAACGACCTCGGCTGCCATCGTTTTGCCCGTGCCAGGAGGCCCAGCAAACAACATGCTTAAGCCTCGACCATAAGGCAGCTTATGACCAAAGCCCCATCGATTAAACACCGTTTCGCTATGCTTATGCCTGCTGCAGGCATCCTTAAGAAGCTCCAGCGGCTCCTCTGGCAATATCAAATCATCCCATCGCCGAACGAGCCGCTGCTTCTCCGCGAGCTCGGACAAACGATGCTGAACCTGTGTTCGCGAGGCATGGGCATAATCATCAAGTGTAGGGAACTCGTGCTTGTTAAGGTAAGCTAGGCGATCTGCTTGTTTGCTCATTCGCTCGATCTGCCCAGCTGTAAAAGCATACTTATCGGCTAAGTGTCTGAGCAGACTACGATCCGCTCTTTCATCGCTGCAGCGCTGCCAGAGCTGCAATCGCACTTCTGCGTTAGGAACATGCACAGTATGGCTCGTTAATGCAGAAAACGCTGGAAGCGGCAGCTGTGAGGCGCGCCTTTCTACACGCGTCAGCCATAATACGACAGGGAGCCTTGATAATTCTATATAGTTAGCAAGCGCCTTGCGAACCCGTTCCTGCTGATGAGGCCAGCCCTCAGATGCGCTTCTTTCTCCCTCCCCCTCATCGAAGCATAAGACAGCTACAGATAAGAGCAATTCACGTACAATATTGTTCAACTGCTCCGCCATCGCATCTTCATCCTTAGCAAGCTTGTCTAGCTTGACAAGCAGCAGCGGCTGCTCCAAAGACTGAGCCAGATGTCTGGCATGCAGCTTTTTGCCGGCGCCCGAAGGTCCGCTTAACTGAATAAACGGTATTTCATACTGCTCATTCTCATCATCTTGAGTGAATGATTTGTCTCCCTTGAAGGATCGTTCCCTTTGCACAATTTGCAGCAGCATGTCTTGAAGCTCGCAATTAAACGCCAGCTCTGGAGCTGACCTCGCCCCATCGTATAAGGTACAAACTTCTTCAATTCTGGAATCCAGCTTTTCAGTATCCAGCAGAAACGAGATAATACGGGCGTCCATGCGCAGCGGCTGCTTCAGCACGCTTCTCTCAGCGGGTACTGCCGCTCTGCCTGATCTCAGCACAAATCTGCCAAGGGTCGAATAACCTGCGAGCAGCGAACGAGCATGATAAAACTCTTCTTTCGAATCTCCTAACAATCGCAGCGCAAGCTCCGCAGTAGGCACCCGCAGCGTAACGTCGTCATTCAAATAGCCAAACCAGCTTTCATAACGTGAATCAAGCTCAGCTGCAAGGCATAACATAACGCAGCGTTTTTCCCATGTCGAAAGACGAAGAGTCCATGACAAATAAGCGAACGGGAGCCTTGCTCCCTCGCTTACGCTGTCATGGATGTGCTGTGAAAACTGTCGTTCCGCCTCTACGCGAAATTGTCTAAACGAAGCTAATGCATCTTCTTCCTGTAAAGACTCGTTTCCTAGAAACGAACGTTCTATATCGATAGCGTTAACGACGAGGCCGCGCATTGACATTGGCGTTTGACCATCGATTTCCTTGCTCTCAAAATCTGCAAGAAGAACTCGCAGCCCTTGTTCCAGCAAAGCGAGCTCGTCACGTAAATAATCAAATCCTGTTTCATAAAATCGCATGATGGTTCACCCTTATATGAATGCATTACGCTTATCGGCGCATGAGGCAAAGTACCGCAATATCGTCGGATTGTGGAGCTCCGTCCGCGAACATGAACACGTCCATCAGCAGCGCATCGATGATTTCAGCGCTAGAATAACCGGACGTTTGAGATAAGAAATTTTGTAAACGACTAGTGGAATACTGCTCTTGCCGTTCGTTCTCGGCCTCGGTAATACCATCGGTGTAGAGGACAAAACGATCGCCATGCTCAAGCTCGATGGTCTGATTCCGATAAGTGAATTCAGGGAAAGAACCAAGCGGGATGCCTTTGGGGAGCTTAATCGGCAGAACGGAACCGTCCGCTTTGACAATGTAAGGAGTACAATGCCCGCCATCACTAAGCACAACCTCGCCAGTCGCAATGTTAAGCACGCCGCATATGATCGTTGCGAATAGCTGCGCATTGTCCGTACAAAGCTCATCGTTGACCATTTCCAGCAGCTCGCCTGGCGACAGCTTCGCATTCATTTTCCCTTTAATTAACGAAAGCGTCATCGCCATGAACAGCGCAGCCGGTATTCCTTTATCCGACACGTCACCTAGTGTGAAAAACAGATGCTCCTCGTCTATTTTGAAAAAGTTGTAGAAGTCGCCTCCTACCTCTTTCGCTGACTTCAACAGTGCACAAACGTCAAAAGGTTCATTTGCGGAAGGCATTGTAGTAGGAAGAAAGCTGAGCTGAATGCTGCCGGCAATTTGCAGTTCATTCTCAAGGCGATCCTTGAGTGCCGTTGCCATTTGCAGCTCCCCCACCGACTCCTCAAGCGCTTCATAGAGTCTAGCATTATCCAGTGCCAATGCCAGCGGCCTTGCGAACTGAGTAAGCGTCTCATGATCTGCCCTACTAAATCGAGCTCCGCCGATCTTAGCGGTTGCTTCCAGAACACCCACCTTGCGGCCTCTCGCCATCATCGGCACGCTTACTTTATCACCGACGCTATGGTCCATGGTTTTTGTAAGCTCATTATCTTGCGAATCCCAGTCATCGACCAGACCAACCGCTGCCTCTTCTGCGAATATAAGCTGCTTCGCTGCTGCATTTACCGAATTTATTAGCTCCGGCTGATGCAGCGAGGAATGAACCTGCGTGCTTAAATCAAACAGCATTTCCGCACGCCTCAGCTTTGCGGTAAGACGACGATTGCAAACGAATAAATATGCCGCAGCGCCAAGGCCCGCAGCTCCGAATATTAAGTAGAGTACTGACAAGACCGTTACCGCCTCTCTAGCTTCAGCTGAACCATCGTTAAGCCCCTGCTCCCAGTTTGACTAGCGCTTCTTCCCGTGTCTTCGCCATATCCAATATCGTTGTAAAACCCGACATTTCAAATACATCATAGACTTGCTCGCCGAGACATGCGCAAACCATCTGTCCTTTAGAGGCTCTAAGCTTCTTAGCCGCCACCAGTATAACGCGCAGTCCCGCACTGCTTATGTATTGCAGATTCGTAAAATCAAAAATAAATTGCTGCTTGCCTTCTGCAAATAGTTTCAAGAACGCTTGCTCCGCTATCGTCGCGTTATTTCCATCCAATCTTCCCTCTAGTGGAATAATCGTAATGCCATTTAACTCCGTTGCCTGAATGTTCATATGTCTGCTTCCTCCCGCTTATCGCCATTGCTATTAAGTACGAAATGCTTGCGCATGCGGAAGCGATTCAAACCGCCCGCATATTCATAATGAATGTCATCCATTAACCTTTTCACAAAAAAAATACCCAAGCCGCCAATCGGACGATCCTCCAGCTCGAGCTCTAATAGTGCTCTAGGATCAGCCTCCTGCAGCGGATTAAAGGGAACGCCCCCGTCTTCTATTTTCACTTCAACGCTGGTTGGAGAAGCTTGAATAATGACGTCAATATAATGCTCTCCCCCAGATGGGAAGCCGTAGTTTACAATGTTAATGACAAGCTCCTCGCATGCTAGAGACAAGTCGAGAACTGCGCGTTCAGACCAGCCCGCCTCGGCACCGATTTGTTCAAGCCCTTCATTCAGACGCTGAAGCTCATCCAGCCGATTGTACAGCTTAATTTCACGATCGATGGGAAATTGCCAATCGTTCGACATTTACTACCCCCCAAATTGAATCTGACCTATCCAAGCAGAAACTAAGCAAGATATGAATCTAGTAGTTCTACGAATCTTGTTGGAATCCTGCTATTTTTGTCGAATAGTTTGAAGTGCATCTTCAGCAAAAGTTTTAACGTTCAACAAGCCCCTGCTCAAAGGCGTAAATCGTCAACTGTACGCGATTAGCGAGATGAAGCTTTTGCAAAATATTTTTCAGATGGTTTTTTACCGTATGCTCCGACAAGCACAGCTCGCCTGCAATCTCACGATTGGAAGCGCCTGTTGCCACCCGCTCAAGCACTTCTTTCTCCCGATCGGTAAGCGGAGTCGTAATAATAGACGCATTCTTGTCCAGCGTTTGAGGTTTATTCACAAGATGCTTGGTCTCCTGCGGCTTCATTTTCGAAAATTCCTGCAGCATGCGAAAGGCAAGCTCCTTCGACATCGGTGCTTCATCTAAAGATATCGCTCGCAAATATTCCATCCATGAGGATGGCGCAAGATTTTTGAGCAAATAACCTTGCGCTCCTCGCTTAATCGCTTCGAATAAATTAGTAATGTCATCGGAGACCGTAACCATGACAATTTTTAATGAGGGCATGAGCAGCTTCAGCCGCTGCGTCGCTTCGAGTCCGCCAATGCCAGGCATATTAATGTCCATAAGCACCAAATCGGGCTGCAATTCTTCGATCGCAGCGATTGCCTCCTCGCCGCTTGCCGCTTCCCCTATTACTTCAAATGAGTCATCGCTTAATACTATATCGCGTATGCCTTCCCGGCCGTGGGGATGGTCATCTACTAAAAAAACGCGTACCTTAGCCGTTTTATCCGTCATTTGGCATCACTCCTTCCGATGATTTCAACTTTTGTGCCCTGCGGTTTCGTCTGCTGTACCGTCATCGTCCAGCCCATCGCAGCTGCTCGCTCCTGCATCATTTTGACCCCATACTTGCCTTTGCCGTGAAGCTTCTCCTTCTCAGCCCCTATACCATCATCGAGAATGGAGCAGCGGAAAGTATTTGGCGTCTTATCGGAGCTTCCGACTCCTTCACCTTGAATGACAATTTGTTTTGCTTTCGCATGCTTCTGTACGTTCATAAGAGCCTCGCGCATAATAGCCAGTAATTCGACCTTCTGCTTATAGGACAACAAGCCGTCCTGTACATGCCACTCCACTGTTGTTTGAATGCCGGAGGTCTGTTCCATCTCAACGGTTAAATGATGGATGCTTTGCATCCATGACATATCGGCTGGTAAAGGCGCATCGTGTAAATTGGCAATAGATTGCCTGACATCATCATATACATGCCTCACGGTTTTTCTAATCTGATCCGTCGTTTGCTGTGCATCAGAAGCGGACTCCGCCCGCTCCAGCTTGTCCAGCTTAACCGATAGCATAAACAACGATTGTGATATGCCATCATGAAGCTCGCGCGCAAGCTGCTCACGTTCCTCAAGAGCCGCCTTAACAATACGCTCGCGCTGCAGCGTCTCTTGCGTTTGCTCCAGCTTAGCGAATAACGCACGGAGCAGCGTCAGCGAAATAATAAAAACAAAAACAGGCGCGAGCAAATTGCCGAGATCCATCGAAATGAACGGGAGCAGCAGTGCGTGGCGCAAATATTCCCATAGCCCGATAGCGACCGTCGGAATCCATAAAATTAGCCATTTCAGCCATTTATACGACATCTGCTCAGCTCCCTTTCTCCCCATTAGTCATTCCGAAACGGAATCAACTGCTTCGTTACTGCGCCGGTCTGGTCCGTAATGATCAGTTCTGCTTCCCATGCCCCGCGTGTAGGCAGCTCGAACTTATCGGATTCATAATCCGTTTCTAAAAACCCTGGGAAAGCTAAATAATTTTCCCCGCTGGCGCCGCGCACTGGAACGTTGATATCCGCTTTCTTCGGATTGTCCGGCGTACGAAGCAGAAATTGTACAGATGCCGGCGAACCAAGCGTCTTAGGCAGCCAGATTTTTAATTTTACGTCATTTGGACCAGGTCCATTTGGCGTTATGATTACCGTGTAATGGAGCGTTTCACCCATTTTATGATAGGATAACGGCTCTGTATCGGGAACCGGACTTACATAAGTAAAGATGCTTGCAAGAATCAGCACCAAAGCCATCAAAAGTCCATCCAGCTTCAGCAGCTTGCCGCTCGGCAGCTTTTGCTGTTTGGCTCGCCTATGCAGCAGAAATCCAACACAAGCAACAATCAGTACCAATCCTGATTTGGCAAGCAGCATGAACCCCCAGCTTGTATAAAACAAATAGCGCCAGCTTGGCAGAAGAAGTGCCGTCATGCCAATTCCACTTATCGTTAGCAGCACGATTGTCAGCCATGCTACCTTCGTAAATCGCTCGGCGAATCTTCCTGCCTCCTTGCGATCTGTCCGCCACAATAACAATAGCAGCATTAATCCGCCAGCCCACAAAGTAGAGCAGACGATATGTATGAAGTCGAACACAATAGCAAACGTATTGCTTGGGAGTGCATTCACATGCCCATTAAAGCTTTCAACCGCAATAAGCAGCAGAGCCCAAATCATTTTGAATGAATCATGCAATCGTAGAACAGTAAATCCAAGCAGTGAAAGTACGATCAGTGCAAGCCATGATTGTCCGGTGGACGTCTCCGTCAGCAAGCGGACCCATTCATTCGAATTACCGCCGTCATATCCCTTCATTAATTGACTCGCATGAACAAAAACGAATAGTAAAACCGCAAGCAGCAATCCTCTAAGCGAATAGATGCTCCATTTTTGCACGAGCTTGCTCAGACTGGAATCCGCATCCTTTGGCAGTGTTATGGACCAAAGCATTAATCCAGCAGCGAACATAAATGCAGCATAATAAATAGCTCTAACCGTATAAAATAAAGCCTGCGAAACGGTAATTCCAGCTTCTGAATGAGCTCCATCCGAATGATTATGGCCAACCTGCTTGTGAGGGTCAAAATTTGTTTCTTCCATTCCCGAATACAGCTGTGCAAAAGCCTGCGGCGGCGATACCCACAAAGCAGCAGCAGCGATCAGGAGAAACAATAGTACCATTGCCATATATTTCGCCCATCTGCCGGACGTCATTTGTTTGTGTTGGAGCAAATATTTTCCCATAGATGTCACATCCCTTTATGTCATACTGTTTTAGTGTACTCGACCGCTCTAAAAAGAACAATTGCAGCGCGGTTAAGCAAATACGTATAGCAACCTGCTTTAAAGCCCATTCTACTATTAAAACCATGAATCTAAGGACGTGAACCCTAATGATGGACAAGGATTATCATCTCGCTGAATTAAACAACCAAAGCGATGCGCTCGATGCCATTCGCAAGCTGGAGCAGCAATTGACTAAAACTTATGGCTCAGAAGTCGCATTAATTGCTTATGCAGCAGACGCAGATAATGAAAAAGATAAAGCCTAAACAGCATATTAAGGCGTAATCAACGGCATGGCTCCTGCGCAATTCACAGAGGCTATGTCTTTTTTTATAAAATGCCCCTTATTTTACGAGCGAAAAATAGTGGCCAGTAACCCTCCGCGATAGCTGGGCAGCCTCTATCGGATTCCCAAACGTACACCCAGCCTGAAACAAGCTTGTCCTTGGCGTCAGCAACCCATACCCTTTCATAATCATTTTGCTCTTCGTGACCATAAAATTGCTCGAGCGCATCCATGGATGCAAGTCCTTCTCTATCGACGACTATCCATTGACCGCTTATAATACTATTGCACTCTTTAGCAATAGCATCTCGAACGGCCGCTGGATATTCACCGCAATCCACCAGCCTTCCCGCAATCTCTCCTGGCCGACTCGATTGCACAAAAGATGAAACAAAATGATGATTGCTTTGACCAGGCAGTAACGAACCGTAAATAAAAACAGGTATTTGCCGCATCTCTTCTCGAGCACCTTCCATCATGAAATAATAGATTGAAAATCCGTCTTCCTTCGAGGTGATTATTCCAAGTGATGATGAATCAGCCCTACGGTGTATATGGTTATCGGTTTCAAGACCCGCCGCAGCTCCCCATCTATCAGTTATTTGCAACTGGCTATCAAGAGGTAACAGAGACTGACTACTACTGGGACGGGATGAAACGAATTGACGGCCCGCTGTACTTGCTCCAATACACCGTCTCCGGCTTCGGTCAATTCAGGCTCGGGGATGAAACACATGATCTCTATACAGGCAATGCTTTCCTTGTAGAAATCCCTGGAGATCATCATTATTGCTTGCCGCAGTCGAGCGACCATTGGACTTTTTATTTTGTATTATTCCGCCAGCAGCATATGCAAGCGCTGTGGTCTGAGCTGCTGCATGCCGTCGGTGCCACACCAACATTTGAGCCTGCAAGCGCAGTCGTTCGCAGCCTTCAACATTTATATGCAGAGGCTCGCAGCAATCGTATTCAGAACAGCTACCAAGCATCATCTCTTATTTATCGTCTTATGATGGAACTGCTGCAATCAAGCACGCTGCAGCAGCAGGAGAAAATGAATTGGCCGCAGCAAATTAAGCAGGCAGCTGCTTATATGGAAGCTGAATTCCATCGTTTGCAAAGCTTAGATGATGTCGCTGCTGCGGCTGGATTATCTAAATATTATTTTACGCGAATGTTCATGAAGACGACAGGCATGTCACCAATGGACTTTGTAACGAAGCTCCGAATCGAGAAAGCTGTTCAGCTGCTTAGAAGCAGCAGCCTCACGGTCGAAGAAATCGCTCATACGGTTGGTTACTCGAGCGGCAGCTACTTTAGTAAAGTATTTCGAAGCCGCGTCGGCTTCCCTCCTGCTGATTTCCGCTTAGCCAAGGAGCTTCCTTCAATCGATCGTTTGCAGTTCGATTGAAGAGCAATATTTTACATATCAACGCAATAAATTACGCTAGTCATCGACTAACGTTTCGTTTTACGATTGTCGTATAGAGCAATATTACGATAAGAGAGGACGAAATCAAATGTATACAACTTCCAAACATCATCACTATGCAGCAACTCCGCCTATGGGCTGGAATAGCTGGGACTGCTATGGCGCAAGTGTGAGAGAAGACGAGGTTCGCGGAAATGCGGCATATATGGCCGAACATCTGCGAGATTATGGCTGGGAATATGTCATTGTTGATATTCAGTGGTATGAACCCGGGGCAAATTCATCCCAATATCGTCCTTTCGTTCCACTTGAAATGGATGAGTATTCCCGCTTGCAGCCCGCAGCTAACCGATTTCCATCCGCTGCGAACGGTCAAGGCTTCAAATCTCTAGCTGATTATGTTCATTCACTCGGGCTAAAATTCGGTATCCATATTATGAGGGGCATTCCTCGTCAAGCCGTTCATGCAGACGCCAGCCTGCTTGGAACAAGCATAACCGCTCGCCAGATTGCACACCCGAATTCGATCTGCCCGTGGAACACAGACATGTATGGCGTTGATGCTTCCAAAGAAGGCGCACAGCAATATTATAATTCGTTATTTGATTTATACGCTTCATGGGGTGTCGATTTCGTTAAAGTGGATGATATTGCTGCTTCCAGAATTTACGGCATTCATTTGGATGAAATCAAGCTTATTCATCACGCAATAGAACAATGCGGCAGACCGATAGTGCTTAGCCTATCGCCTGGTCCTGCTCCTCTCGAACATGCGGGTGTGCTTGCAGAGCATGCGAATATGTGGCGAATGACAGATGATTACTGGGATTTGTGGCACCTGCTATATGAGATGTTTGAGCGCTGCGAGAAGTGGGCGCCGCATGCTCGGGATGGAGCATGGCCTGATTGTGATATGCTGCCGCTGGGGCATTTGGGCATTCGTTCTGTGGATGGAGGAGGCAGTGATCGTTGGACAAGATTTACACGGGACGAGCAGGTAACGATGATGTCGCTATGGGCTATTTTCCGATCGCCGCTTATGTTTGGCGGTGAAATGCGGGACAACGACGAATGGACGCTGTCATTGCTCACAAATGAGGAAGTATTATCCCTTCATCGGAATGGACGCGGCGCACGCCAGCTATATCGAGAACAGGACCGTATTGCATGGACAGCACAGGGCGATGATGCATTGTACGTTGCTTTGTTTAATGCGAGTGATCAAGAGGATACGGTTGCCGTGACGCTTGCGCAGCTTGGTTTAGCCGATGCTCCGCTCGTACGCAATATTTGGACACGCGAGAATCTCGGGAGCTTGAACGAGCTGTCATTCTCTCTACCTCCACACGGATCGTTATTGCTCAAATTAACTTGATCACGCAAGGCCGTCAATTGTTTATTCTAACAGGAATTTCTTCTGTTAAACTCGTTCAAATGCTGCTGCAATGATGCTGAAATGGAAAAACTCCCGTTAATTTCTGCAAAAGACCACTAATGAGTCATTTGCATCAAAATAAGCTGGAGTTTTTCCTGTTATTTGTGTTGTAAAGCGTTTAATCGCTAATATAACGGGAACTTTTCCTGTTACCCAGCTTAATCAGAGTGGATTCGAAGCTGAATCCCTATGATTTTGTAACCATACGCACATCAAGCTTTCCCTAGTTTTGGCTTATAACGTTCCAATATGTTACAGTTAGAGTTCAAGTGCTAGCGTATCTGCCTCATATCGATTGACAATTATACGCTGCGGCTTGAAAGAATCTCATTCCTGAATACATAGGAGGTCGTTTAGTTATGGCAAGCCAAACAGGAGCCATCGTACAGCAATCCTTAAACGCATTAATGGGAGACCCTGCTTTTTTACCAAGTTTACAAGATCAATCGCGTGAGCAAGCTTTCCTTTCACTTGCTGCTATTCTGTCCACGCCAAATAAAGTTCATAAAGCCTTTTTGCGCATTACGGTAGATAACGGCAATGTCGTTCGAATTCCGGCCTATCGCATTCAGCACAACGATACACTCGGGCCTTACAAAGGCGGCATTCGGTTTCACGAATCTGTAAGCGAAGATGAAGTAACGAATCTAGCTGCGCTAATGACGCTCAAAAACGCGCTTCACGAAGTGCCTTTCGGCGGCGGTAAAGGTGGAGTCGTTATTAATCCACGTTCCTATTCCGCTAAAGAGCTTTATCTGATTTGCAAAAAATATGTGCAATATTTCAGTGACGTGCTCGGGCCTGACAAAGATATTCCAGCCCCTGATATGGGAACCGGCGAGCGTGAAATGGACTGGATGATGGCCGAATACAAAAGCATTCATCCCGGTCACCCTTACCTAGGCAGCTTCACCGGCAAAAGCGTCATTAATGGCGGATCTTTAGGCCGCAGAGAAGCAACCGGAAAAGGCGTTTATTTCACTTTCCGTTATATGCTTCATGACTTTCTTAAAGAGCAAAGCAGCTGGCTCGCCGGCAGCACAAACCCGTTTGTGCAAACCGCGTTAGCGCATGCGGACAAGCCGCTGTCGATTGCCGTTCAAGGCTTCGGCAACGTTGGTTCAGTCGCTGCAATGGAAGCTTATAAATGCTCTTATTTAAACAATAAAGTAGTAGCTGTAAGCGATCGCAACGTCACGTTGTACAATCCAGACGGTCTCTCTGTCCCTTCTTTGCTTGAATACGCATCGCTTCACCAAGGTGATTTGCCTTCGGACGAAGCCGCATTGTCTGAGCTTGATATGAAAGCCCAAATTCTTGGCCGCGAAGAAGTCCTTTATTTAGATGTAGATGTGCTTATTCTTGCTGCACTTGAGGAGCAAGTTCGCAAGGACAACGTCGATCAAGTAAAAGCCCGCATCATTGTAGAAGGTGCGAATGCACCTGTCACAGGCGAGGCTGATGAGGTGCTGACTGCAAAGGGCACCATCATTATTCCCGACATCCTTGCAAACGCCGGCGGTGTTATCGTCTCCTATTTCGAATGGCTGCAAGGGAGAGAAACACAATTTTTCACGGAGGAACAGGTGTATAAGATGTTGTATGAGAAAATGCAAACAACGTTAAACGGCATTCTGCCCGCTTTCTTCGGCGATCCTTTGCCGCTCCGCCAAAATTGTTATAATCACGCGGTTATGAAGCTTTCAACCGTGCTGTATCGTCAAGGCAAGCTTTATTAACATGCCTTCCTGACTAGGTATCTGCATGCTCCTTTAAGAGCTTCTTAGTTATAAATGTGACTTTACAGATTCAAATAAAGGGCAATCCCTCAACCAGCTTTGGCTGCTAAGGAATTGCCCTTTTTATAATGAAGAAAACTACTGCTGAACATAACGATTAATGACTTCAACAAGCAAATCATTGAGCAGCTTAACCTCATATTCGCCTACTGCCGGCTCTAGGTGATCACTGCCGATACCGCTGTCATCGGTTAAAAACAAATACGTGCCGCCCGTCGCTGTTGCCATGAAACGCATCAAATATTCCGTCTCTGCACTCACTCCGCTAGAAGCTACAGGTATAATTCTAACGCCTTGTTCTGCCGCATCCTTTGTAAGCTGCTTTATCTCGTCGATAACCTGTGGCTCATCATGAGGCGGTGCGTCTAGAACGAGAAACAGCAGACGCGCTCTAGCATCCTTGCTCCACTCATGCTCATGAAGCGCATCGCGCAGCGCCTGATCAACAGCCTCGGGATAATCTCCGCCCCCATCCGCCTTTTGTTTGCTAAATTGATCTATCACTTTATTTATGTCCGTCGTGAATGGATACGGCTTGACGATATAATCATCATGCTTATCTTTGTAAAAGTTTGCGCTGATACGAATACCAAGCTGATTCGCATGCTCATCGGACACTCGCTTCACAACATCCTTAAGCTCCGCTTCCAAGTAATTCAGCTCATCTTCCATGGAGCCTGTCGTATCCACAACAAACATGATGTCTACCTGATCTGACAGCGCTGTACTTTTACTTAAATCAACTTTAATGCTGCCTTGCTGTGGGATGTCCATCTCCTGCGTCGTCTTGCTTTCTTGACCCGATTGCACTTTAACGGTATAACGGCCTAAGTTCGCCGTATCACTCTCAAATAGACCTGCATACACATAAGCTCTGCCCTCCGTGTTTGTACGCGCCTTCCATATCGCCTTCTTGCCTGAGTACAGTTCTACCTGTGCATCAGACACTGCTTTGCCTCCAGCTGTGACGATAACCTCAAGGCGGTTGAAATTCCAGAACTGCCATACCCGCTTGCTGCTATCCCCTTCTTGCGAGTTGAGTAAATTGCCAAAGCGTTCCCAAGCAGCTATATCATCCCATTCGCCAGCAGTTAGTTGCCCGGCCTGCTCTATTTTGTCTGGATTTGAATACCCGCGTTTGCCCCCCTCTTTTTGTCTTAGAGGCTCCACACTAATGGATTTTCGATCCCCACCACTTGTAGTTTCTTCTCCTTTGCTCGGAGCGTCGCTCGTCGAATTGCTTCTGTATTCCATGTCTCGGTTACCACTGTACGAGGCATCATTCTTAGAGGAAGAGCACGCGCTTAATACAAGAAACAGGGAAAGCAACACAACGGTAATCGAGAAGATCCAACTTTTTCTTTGTCTAATTGCCTTGTTGAGAGAATGACCCACTTTCATTCTTTCAGCCCCTTTTATTTATATTTACGTTTCCTAATCTGACGATTATTGGAAGTATAATGTTGCATTAATAAGCCAGTAACATTACAATCGTTAACAGACATGCTGCGAGTCCCATGATCGACTGCATGAAGCAATTATTCAGGAGGACTTCACCTTGGAAACATTCGAATTAATCGCATTTGAAATGACTTATCAGCAAAAGACGATTCAGCTTTCTTTTACTTCCGCTGAGCTCATTCGAGTTACGGAGTATGGGGATCGATTATGGTACGTTGATATAAATGGCGTTGGCGACCGTGAGCTATTAGCATGGTTTGGCAGAAATGAGGATATCAGAATTGAGCTTACTGCTGTCGCCAGCAGTGGGCAAACCTTCCGAGGCAAAGGCTATTTTCATCCGAATGAGCCTCATCAAGCTGCTGCTGTTCGGGGTGATGGCGAGCTGCTTGAAACATAATTCACACAAAAAAAGAAGCTAAGATAAGTCATGTTAATGACTTGCCTTAGCTTCTTTTGGTTTATTATTATTTGCCGTGAGCAATTTCAGGCGTTGTAAGGCGATCATAAAACTCTACGCCTTTATCTTTGTCTGCAGAATCACGAAGCGCCATAGCGGAACGTGGATGCTCATCCAAAATACCTGTAATCATGTAAGGAATGATGTAACCCCATTCTTCCTTCTCGCGAAGCGGAACCATGTACTTCTCGATCATATCAAGGACAGGACGGATGTTGTATTTCGTGTTTTGAAGCTCGGATACCAATAGCTCCGTGTTGCAGTTGCCCGCTGCGCGGCCCATGCCATAAACAGATGCATCAAGCAGCTCAACGCCATGTTCTGCTGCTAGCAGCGTGTTAGCAAATGCAAGCTGCAAATTGTTGTGTGCGTGAACGCCTAGACGTTTGTTAGGCAAATGCTGACGGAACTTGTCAACGAGGTAGCTCATATCGCTTGGCTTCAAGCTGCCGTAGGAGTCAACGACGTAAACAACGTCAACAACGCTCTCATTGATAAGCTGGAAGGCTTCAATAAGCTGGTTCTCCATTACGTTAGAGAGAGCCATAATGTTAATTGTCGTTTCGTATCCGCGATCATGGAATACTTTAACCAGCTCAAGCGCTTTATCTACATCTTGGATGTAGCAAGCAACGCGAATCAGATCAAGCAAGCTCTCGCTGCGCGGCAAAATGTCGTTCTCGTCAACACGACCGATATCAACAAGTGCGGAAAGCTTCGTATTTCCTTTGTTAGGGATAACTTTTTTCAAGAAATCATCATTTAGAAAACGCCAAGGTCCTGCACTTTCAGCACCCTTAAGCAGTTTTGGAGAGTTTTTGTAGCCGATTTCCATATAATCGACGCCGGCTTCGTTCAAGCTTTGGTACAAATGCTGAACGAACTCGACACTAAAATCCCAATTATTTACGAGTCCGCCATCACGGATCGTGCAGTCAACAATTTTACAGTGGCTTGTTTTTGATTGCATGCTTTGTTACTCCTTTGATGTGAACATGAGTTCATTTTATCTCATCATACTTGAAAAGAAAGAGGAACGCAAAATAATTTTGTCGTTTTATGGTTAATTTAGAAGCAGTTTTGTCTACTCTGCAAACACCTTCTAGGCCAGCGATAGGACATCTACTTTGACTATTATGACCAATGTTCAGACAAAAAAGCCGTCTCAACGAATTAACGAAGAAACCGGCTTCTTTGGCTGCTTTCACAAATAAATTATTTAACAAGCGTTTGAGGCTCTTGTCCATAATGACCCGATCGCTTCATTTTCGTTTGGATATATTTTTCATTATAAGTAGAGGAATTGCCCCATAATGGCACTCTTCCCGCCACGTTCATGCCAGATTTGCGCAGTGCATCCACTTTCCGCGGATTGTTGGTGATAATCGATACCGGGTGCTTCCGCAGCAGCTTCAGTACAGCAATTGCATCACTATAATCGCGTGAATCATCTGCGAAACCAAGCTCTGTATTCGCATCAACCGTATCGAGCCCATCCTCTTGAAGCAGGTAGGCAATCGCTTTACTGAACAAACCGATTCCACGGCCCTCGTGATTGGCTAAATAAAAGAGCGCCCCCGTACCATGCTCTATTATGATCCGCATCGATTGCTTTAACTGAAAACCGCAATCACATCTTGCGCTTCCGAAGATATCGCCTGTATGACAGATGCTGTGCATTCGAATTAGCGCGTCTTCATTATTTTCAAAATCGCCATATACGAGAACGCTTGATTGCTGCAGATCCGCATAAGAGAAACGATTTAAATCATCAACGAGCTGCTCGGGAGACAGCTCCTCGCCTGCTTCTTTGCGGAGCCAGCTATACCAATGAAAAATCTTAGTTTCTCCGTCAAGGTCGACGGGAAGCTTCACAGGACCGATCACATAAATGTCATCATTGCCGCTTTGCGTTCGTTTTAGTTTGTTTTTAATAAGTGCTGCTATATTAGGTTTAATCATGCTAGTTCACCTTCTCTAAAAGTATACGCAATTAAAATTGCATGCATAAGTAGCTTAGCGTACCAAATTCATAGCTTCGATAAATGACCTTTGGAGCTGACTCCTGGCTGCCGCTTCCTAAAGCTATATATAATGGAACAAAATGTTCTGCACGGGGTACTGCCATTTTAGCATGCGGAGCAAGCTGTTCATACTGAAATAGCGAATTTGTATCGTGCTTATTCATTTTCTCTATTAGCCAATCATCAAACTGGACAGCCCAGCTCTCCGGCTCCTTCTGTCCCCAGTTTACAGCACGAAGATTATGAACGGTCACGCCGCTGCCAATGAGCAAAATATTTTGTGAGCTCAAGCTGCGCAGCGCCTCGCCAATTCGGAACTGCTCCTCTGGAGCACGATATGGATTTACAGAAATCTGAACGACAGGAATATCTACCTTCGGGAACATATGCTTCAGCATCGTCCATGAGCCATGATCCAGTCCTCTTTCATTATCATATGCTACCTGAATATTATTTTCGCTCAGCAAATGGCCAACATGCTCAGCGACTCTTACTGAGCCTTTAGCAGCATATTTGATCTGGTAGAGCTCATCAGGAAAACCATAAAAGTCATAAATCGTTTCATATTCATCATCCTTGGATGAAATCGTAACGATATCCGTCTCCCAATGCGCTGTGAAAATAACGATCGCATCCGGCTTTAGACTGGCACCTGTTTGTTTCAGAAATTCGCTATATTCATTTTGCTCGACAGCGAGCATCGGTGATCCATGCGCTAGAAATAAAGGATTCATTGCGGTACCTCCTTAAATTCACTTACTATTTGTAACTAATTATAATTTTATAACTAAAGATAGTCAAGTAATTAACAATATCCAAGTGTGCTTGTATAAATAAGATATTGGAGTTATACTTATTAGAAGTAAAAAGAGGTGATGCGCATGGATCAATCTAACCTTTGTCCCCGTTTTCAGAAGGGAATGGAACTTATAAGCAAGCGTTGGACCGGCCTTATCATATTCCAGCTTTTGTCCGGCCCGCAGCGCTTCTGCGCCGTTCAATCCGCCCTTCCGATCAGCGGCAGATTGCTGTCAGAACGTTTCAAAGAGCTTGAGAATGAAGGTATTGTCGATAGACATGTTTACCCTGAAATACCTGTACGCATAGAATATTCATTAACGGAAAAAGGCCTTGCTCTTGAGCCGATTATCCGTGAAATACAAGTGTGGTCTCAAGACTGGATTGAACCGATAACCAAAGTCTAATCCAGCCTACAAGCATAAAAGGGATTATCTGCTCAGCGGGGTTTAAGCGCTGACTAGATAATCCCTTTTTCTAATGTTTATCCGTAATCCGGTTCGCCACAATGAGCATATCCATATGACGGCCGGATTGCAGCAATTCACGGACGATATTGCCGCGAAAGCTTGCATACCATGCCTTTTTGCTAGGCTGCCCGACGATAAGCTGCGTTGCTTTGATGCGATTGGCTGCCGTTAGAAGTGTACCCGCAATATGCTCCCTGCTCTCCGCTTTGGACATTTCAAATACTCCGCCAAGCCTCTCGGTCAGCTTCATCAACAGATCACGCTTATTGATCGCCTCGTCTGTCCAAGGTGCGCCATCCTGCACATGATGCACATGCCACTGCGCCTTCAGCCGATACGCAATGCGGAAGCCCCGCCGAATAAGCCGCTCTGCGTCCGCGAGAATATCGATGCCAACAAAGATGACCTCTCTTCGGCGCAGCGTTCCACGCAGCGTCTGATTGCGATCCCATGCTTCAAGCCGTTCATCCACATCATCAGCAAGCTCGCGAAGGGCAAGCTCTCGCAGCGCAATTAAATTGCCCGTCGTGAAAAAAGCACCAAGCGCTTGTTCCACTTTAGCTTTGGCATATATTTTCCCATCTCTCATACGCTGCTGCAGCATTTGCGGTGTCACGTCGATCAGCTCTACTTGATCTGCCAGCCTTATGATCGCATCGGGTACCGTTTCTCTAACACGAACGCCAGTAACCTGTTCGATGGCGTCATTCAAGCTTTCAATATGCTGTACATTCATCGTCGAAACAACCGATATTCCCTTCTGCAGCAAATAAATGACATCCTCATAACGCTTCTTCCTCAAGCTGCCCGGCACATTCGTATGAGCTAACTCATCCACCAGCACAACATCGGGATTTTTGCTAACTATCGCTTCAACATCCATCTCTTCGAGCTGAGTACCTCGATATTGAATCGTTTGCCTAGCGATAATCGGCAGCTCTCCAATCTGCTTCAATGTATCCTCGCGCCCATGTGTTTCCACGATGCCAATAACGACATCTATACCTTTCTGATACATCATGTTCGCTTCAGCAAGCATCCGATACGTCTTACCGACGCCTGGCGCCGCCCCGATATACAGATTGAAGCTGCCTCTTCTGATGGATTCCATTTGCTGCTCGCGCTCATCTGGGCTGAACCTTCGAAACAACGCTTTTCGCGAATCACTTCTTTGCTTAACAGGCAAAATCCGCTCGCCTTCTTGCTCTGAGCGGTCTGCCATAAGAAATAAATCGATCTGCCTCAGCTTGCGCAGTACGCTGTCAACAATCGAGCCCTGTTTGAGCTGCTGCCATCTGCTCTGCTTGGAATGGCCCATAACGATGCGAGTAACCTGGTGCTCCTCCGCATACCTTACTAGAGCGGACGGCAAACGACGGCGGCTTTGCAACGGCAGCTCCTCAAATGTACCCCCTACTTTAACGGTAAGCTTCTTTATTGAAGCTTTAAAAGCATGCTCTTCCTTGGTCAGTTTTTTTTGCGGCTCTTTAAAGGAAACGACTACGACATCTCCATTAAGCCTGCGGGCAATTTGCTGTCCTCTTCTTACATATAAAGAGCCGTTCCAATGATATTGTGCGGTAACCAGAATACGCTCGGAAGCACCCGACGGACCCGTGAGCCCCATCTCCTCCCGATGCTTCTCCAGCGACTCATTGACTCCCTCTGCGACGAGCCGCAGCGACAGCTCTCGCAGCACCGCAAGATTTCCCCGCAGGGAAATTGCAGGATCGGGCTTTACGCCAAGCGTTCCATCCTCAAACCGCTTTAGCATCGTTTCAGGCGATACATCAATCAGCCTAACCTCATCAGCAAGCTCAAGCGTATGAGCAGGAACGGTGCAGCTCGGACGAATCCCCGTCCATTTGAGAACAGCCTGATCTACACCCTCGAGCTCATACACATTGATTGTCGTAATAACGCTTATGCCCTTGCCAAGCAAAAAAATAATATCTTCTAGCCGCGTTTGAAACTTTGCATCTTCTCGATTGCGATGGGCTAGCCCATCGATGAGCAGCACCTCAGCGTCCCTCTTAACCAAAGCATCCAGATCAAGATCCTTTTGCTCAGCACCATCCTTCTCCCAATGAATGCTTGGCACACGCTCGAAAGGTTCAATCAATTCGAGCGTCTCCGGACTCTGCGGCCTAGGAACCGCGCAAAGAACAACATCAATGCCATCTCGCTTCAGCTCTGTTCCTTCTCGCAGCATATGATACGTTTTGCCTGAACCGCTTACCGCTCCAATGAGTATTTTCAGACGTCCTTGATGCAGCTTTGCGATGGAGAGCAGCAGCTCCTCTGGCGTTTTCTTTTTCAGTGGAGCCATATGGCTATTCCCCCAACATTTTTGACAATGCGATATTCAGCTTCAACACATTAACCCGTTCGTCACCGAAAACGCCTAAATCGCGTCCTTCCGTATTTGATTTAACCAATTGCTCAAGCTCTGCTGGCGATACGCCGGTCAGCTTGCTGATTCTTGCGATCTGTACATCAGCCGACTGTGGCGTAATATGCGGATCAAGGCCTGAGCCCGAGTTCGTAATTAAAGCGATCGGCAGCTGGGAAACCGGTACATCTGGATTTTGTGCCTTCCAAGCTTCAATCGAAGCTTTGGTTCTTTCGATTAAAGCTGGATTGGATGGTCCAAAATTATTCGATCCAGAACCGGCAGCATTATAGTCAATGCTTGATACACGTCCTTGAAACCATTTCGGATCAACAAAGCTTTGGCCGATCAGCTCTGAACCAACGACTTGGCCGGAGCTATCCTTTATAAGGCTACCATTCGCTTGCTTAGGGAACAGCAGCTGAGCTGCTCCCGTGCTTGCAAGCGGATAAATAATGCCGCAAATAATCATAAATATGATGCTGATTCGTAAAGGTATCATTAAAGACGACAACTGAAATCGTGAAGCGTTTTTCGCTTGTTCATTCATATAGGTAAGCCTTCTTTCGTGTATGGTTATATTAAATCCATAAATGCACTGCAAAGTCGATGAGTTTAATGCCAACGAACGGAACAATGACACCGCCCAGACCATAAATGAATACGTTGCGGCTAAGCAATTTGGCTCCGCTCATCGGTTTGTACGCTACGCCTTTAATGGCAAGCGGGATAAGCAGAGGAATAATAATGGCGTTAAAAATAAGCGCCGACAGTATAGCAGACAATGGAGAACCTAAATTCATAATATTTAGAACGCCCATCTCGGGAATGGCAAGCATGAACATCGCTGGAATGATTGCAAAATATTTGGCGATATCATTAGCGATACTAAAAGTCGTCAGTGCCCCTCTTGTCATAAGCAGCTGCTTGCCGATAGCAATGACTTCAATAATTTTGGAAGGGTCCGAATCCAAGTCAACCATATTGGCAGCTTCTTTTGCAGCAATCGTCCCGCTGTTCATAGCAAGACCCACATCCGCTTGGGCAAGTGCAGGAGCATCGTTTGTACCGTCACCAGTCATCGCAACCATTTTTCCTTCGGCTTGTTCACGGCGTATAACCGCTATTTTATCTTCCGGCCTGCTCTCCGCAATAAAATCGTCGACTCCCGCTTCATGTGCGATGGTTGCTGCAGTAAGCGGATTGTCTCCCGTACACATAATCGTTTTGATGCCCATTTCACGCAGCTGATCGAATCTTTCCTTCATTCCTGGCTTAACGGTATCCTTCAAATAGATAACACCAAAGATTTGGTTATCAACAGCTACTGCGAGCGGTGTACCGCCTAATGTAGCAATCGTATTCGAAATATTTTCTAAATCGGACGGGATGGTTCCCCCCTGAGAAGCTACCCACTTCCGAACCGCATCGACAGAGCCCTTCCGAACTCGGCGGCCGTTTGCCAGATCAATACCGCTCATTCGCGTCTCTGCTTTGAATTCAATAAATTCGCCGCCTTCCGCAAGTGAAGCATCATAGCTTGAGCCCTGCTTCTTCATCCATTCAAGCACAGATCGGCCTTCAGGCGTTTCATCCTTAAGCGAGCTAATAGCCGCCCAACCCGATAAAGCTTGAAGATTGCTGCCTCCGACAGGGACAAGCTCGCTTGCCATCCGGTTGCCGAACGTGATCGTTCCTGTTTTATCCAAAATCATCGTATTAATGTCGCCTGCTGCTTCAACAGCCTTACCTGACATAGCCAGTACATTAAACTGAGTTACTCTATCCATCCCAGCAATGCCGATTGCTGATAATAATCCGCCGATGGTCGTCGGAATCAAACATACGAGCAGCGCGATTAATACTGGAATTTCTAAGTGGATACCCAAATAGTCAGCGATTGGTGCCAACGTAACGACTACAATTAAGAAAATAATCGTTAAGCTAGTCAAAAGTGTATTGAGCGCAATTTCATTAGGCGTCTTCTGACGTTTCGCTCCTTCAACAAGGGCAATCATCCGATCGATGAATGACTCCCCAGGGTCACTCGTCATGCGCACTTTAATTTTGTCACTCACAACCCTTGTACCGCCTGTAACCGAGCTGAAATCTCCTCCAGCTTCTTTAATAACTGGCGCCGATTCACCTGTAATCGCTGATTCATCTACGGAAGCCAGCCCTTCAATGACCTCGCCATCACCAGGAATCATCTCACCTTGGGATACGATGAAAATATCGCCTTTGCGAAGCTCCGTTGATGATACGACTACAATAGAGCTGCCGACGAGCTTATTGGCGCTCATTTCCTGCTTAGATTTTTTGAGCGAATTGGCCTGTGCCTTGCCCCTGCCCTCTGCAATGGCTTCAGCAAAGTTAGCGAACAGCAGCGTGAAAAGCAGGATGAAAAACACGGTAATATTAAAGCCTATGCGTTCTTGAGAATTAAAGTAATTTGGAAAAATAGTCATCAGCAGAACGATAACCGTCCCTACCTCGACAACAAACATAACTGGATTTTTCATCATCGTAGCTGGATTTAATTTCACAAAGCTATCGATGACGGCATGTTTAACCGCATCTCCCGACAGCAAATTATTCTTCTTATTTTTATTCATTATCGTTCACCTCATCCGTTAGCGGAGTGTCAAATATTCTGCAACCGGCCCAAGCACGATGACCGGCAAGAAGGTTAATGCACCAATTAAAAGAACAGTACCAATTAGTAATATAGTGAAAAGTCCATTATCTGTACGGAACGTCCCGATTGTTTCTGGAACAGGCTGCTTGCGAACAAGAGAACCTGCAACCGCAAGCATCGCAATCATCGAAATATAACGGCCGGTCAGCATGACTAGCCCAGTACTAATATTCCAGAACGGCGTATTGTCGCCTAATCCCTCAAAGCCGGAGCCATTGTTCGCTGCCGATGACGTATATTCGTAAAGCACCTGGCTAATGCCGTGGAATCCGGGATTCGTAATCGCTCCGTGACCCAAATCCGTCATAAAAGCGATGGCGGTGGGCACCAATATAATGAAGGGATGAACTAGAATCGCTATCGCTATCAGTTTCATTTCTCGCGGCTCTACTTTTCGTCCCAGAAACTCTGGCGTTCGCCCAACCATCAGCCCGCATATAAACACAGCTAGTATGGCGTACATGAGCATATTGATAAGCCCTACTCCCTTGCCTCCAAATACGACATTAAGCATCATTTCAGCAAGCGGGACCAAGCCGCCAAGCGGTGTAAGCGTGTCATGCATATTGTTGACGGTACCCGTTGTCGCAGCAGCTGTTACCGTTGTGAACAGTGCCGATTGCGCGATACCGAACCTTACTTCCTTGCCTTCCATGCTTCCTTGAGTAGCGTCGATTCCTAGTGCGCTCATAGCAGGATTGCCTGTTTTCTCCGATGTGTAAGCAAGGCTTAGAAACACTAGAAACAGACACATCATGGCGGAGAATACAACCCAGCCCTGCTTTTTGTTTTTAGCAAAAAGCCCAAATGCATAAGGCAGCGAAGCCGGCAGCGCCCACATCGACAAGATTTGAATCACATTCGTTAATGGATTTGGGTTTTCAAATGGATGAGCCGAGTTCACTCCAAAAAAACCGCCGCCGTTTGTGCCCAAATGTTTGATGGATTCAAGCGAAGCTACAGGACCGATTGCAATTTGCTGCATGGCTCCCTCAAGCGTTTTAATTGTAAATGTTGGATCAAGTGTTTGCGGCACCTGAAGAGCGACAAGCACTAGCGTGATAATAAAGGAAATCGGAAGAAAAATTCTTGTGTGTGCTTTTACAAAATCCTCGAAAAAGTTGCCGATCGTCGTTCCTTTACTCGTAATCCCACGAACAAACGCGATGGCAACCGAGAAGCCCGTCGCCGCTGACGTGAACATCATCATCATGATGACCGCCATTTGGGAGAAATAAGATAAGGCGCTTTCCCCGCTGTAATGCTGAAGATTCGTATTGGTAATAAAGCTGATGACTGTATTGAAAGTCAGTGTAGGCTCCATGGCTGCCATGCCATTTGGATTAAACGGCAGCGCATTTTGGAACCGCAATATCAAATAGCTGAAAGCAACTAAAATTAAATTGGTTGCAACAAAGCTGAGTGCGTATATCTTCCAGCTCATGCCCTCTCTTTTTTTGAGACCAATAAGCTTAAATATAAATCGCTCCGTCCCTCCGAATACTTTGTCTAACCGATTGTGTTCATTTGAGAACACATGATAGACGTAAGTACCAAGCGGCTTAACTAACAATACAAGAACGGCAATGACGATAAGCAATTGTAAAATATCCATCTTGTAAATCCCCCTCTATTAAAACTTCTCCGGATGAATTAACGCATAAATCAGATAAACGAAAACAAATACAGCCGCTATCGCTATGAGAGTCATTGGCCTTCGCCCCCTGTTTTCTCAATAACACTGGAGCACCAAGTTAAAAATCCGTAAAATAAACCGAAGCTAGCTAACAACGCCCCGAACATATAAAAATCCTGCATGTAAACCCCTCCTGCATTATTTGCTGCTTAATAGAAAACCGACTTCACCGGTATGAGAGAATACGATATGATCCGCTCCGAGCCCCTTGTAAATAGCCCTTGGATTCCACTGCTGTGTGATGACGTAAATGGACTTTGAGGTCCAAGCTCTGCAGCACTGTACAAAGCGGCAGCTAAGCGCCAAGCTGCTCTCGAATATAAATACCTCGCTAATGGTCATCGAAGGAACATTCCAGCTTTGACGATCATTCGAATTGATGTACAAAACATTGCTGATACCCTGCTTGCGAAGCTGTTTTTCTTCCTGTTTGCTATTGGTCAAAACGATAAATTTTAATTGATGAAACTGCAAAGTTCGTATGAATGATTGGCCAGCCTCGTTTAGACCAGCAACAATAATATGCTCTTCCTGCAACCGAATTCTCCTCCATATGGTAAAAAAGGCAACAAAAAAGAAGCCTTGGGATAAGAGGAACTTTTCCCGCGGCTTCTTTGCCCGCAGCAGAATAAGCCGCGGGAAGCACGATGGCTGTTGCCTCTCTCGAGTACACTTACGAGGTTAGCTGTCGGATTCGGGCCTTGAGAGTTGCCCTACGCTTGATCATTTTCAAGCGATTCACCCCATGAAGCGAAGTCGTGATTGCACACGAATCGTTCGTTGGTTCCCCCGTTCCTGCTGCTGCAGGACTCAGCGTTTTCTTACATTTTGTAGCAAATTAAACTTTTTTGGGCACAAAAAACCACAGAGGTCTATGACACTCTGCGGTCGAAGTTAATCGATCACAAGCTTCATCATTCCTCTCTCGGTCCACGCTTACGAGGTTAGCTGTCGGATTCGGGCGGTGAGAGTCGCCCTACTTTGACCGGTATCCATGGCACCTGTCAAAGATTCACCCCTGCTCTGCGTTTGTTCGACTCTCACATCGAACAGGCGCATCGCGTCATTATTGGTTCCCCCGCTTCCGCTTTCACGGAAACTCAGCGATCAGTAAATCGAAACTTATTTATAAATCCTGTATCGAATATTACTCCTCGCTATAAATACTGTAAAGGCAGTCTGCTGCCTAATTTAGCCAATTTCAGCCTTGCAGAGCGATTCGCAACGCTTACATTCATTTCGATCTCTCGATATCTCACTATTTCTCAGTTTTACTCTTGTTTTCAAAAATAGTGTTCATTCCCTTTCTAACGATTTTATGCGTGAATAATCAGATTTCTCTATAATCGAGAATGGAAGAGAATAAACGAGTATTTCGAAGAATTACCCTTTTTTTACTGGCATAACGAATGGATTTCTTTTAATTTGGCATATGGCTGCCTTTTCACGATATACCACAGTTTTACAATATTTCATTTCGGGTTTACCATAGACGGCAAGCCAATATGGCTGAGTATTGTCGGTGAATTATTCAAATCGAGGAGAGATCTCATTGATGTCTACACCAGTTGAAGTACCCTTGCCAAGCTTAGAAAATCAATCAGCTGCCTTGTTTGAAATTAAACGAATTCAAATGTTTGTGCTGCCGGCTTCCTTGCTTGAATCGAATGGTTACCGTGTTTGCCTAAGGCTCTCCACTGCTAATGGTCATGGCTGGAGCGAGCTGTTTATTAAAAAATCCGAGAAGCCTCGCGACTGGATCAGATGGAGCAGTATGCTGCTGAGGTTCATCGGCACTCTTCCTCTTACTTCTCCTTTGGTTATTCAAACAGATCCAATGATGAAGGACGAGCGTATATATCATTTGTTTGCAGCTGCTGCTTTGCATATAGAATCCAATCATTACACTTTTCCAAACTGTGAATATGACCGTGAAGAGCATACTTTATTTAAACAAGCTGTCTCCTATGCATCGTTATTTTAAGCAGTTCTGATTTACAGATGCGCTAATGAAGGGTATAATTAAGAGTAAACTATTTACGCTGAATTTTTCGAATGAAAAAGCGGGGGAACCATCGCGATCGATCGAAATCGATTCGCAAGGGGTGAATCCAGGGATTTGTAACCCTGGTAGGGCTTTCTCTCTAGCCCGAATCCGACAGCTAACCTCGTAAGCGAATAAAGGAGAGATGTATATGTTGACAAATTGTGCACGAAATCTGCATCTTTTTACGGAACAGACCCCTTATTTATCTGTCACACGAATCGAGCTATTCGTCATTCCTGCTCTTGCCGTCGATTCTGCAGGCCACCGGGTATGTCTTCGTTTAACAAGCAATCAAGGCTTCGGCTGGAGTGAACTATTTGCCAGCGACACAGAAGAGCCCATTGACTTAGAACGATGGAGCGACCTGCTTCAGTCTTTTATCGGCAGCATTCCTCTACCACCTCTTAACCAGTATCACTATGACAAAACGGATCAGGATGGGCGCGTTCTCGACTTATTCGTCTCCGCCGTCAAGCATGTCCTAGCACAATCCGCCGATGCAGCCCCGTACAGCAACGACCATGAAGAGTCTGTTTTGCGTCAACGTTCCGTCTCCTACATCTCTTTGGATTAATTTCGTTCATAAGAAAAAAAAAGGCAGTCCAGAACAGATAACCTAGTTCTGGACTGTCTTATTGTATTTAGGGTTTAAACCTTCGCTAATGCAGCACGCTGCTCTCTGACTTGGTAAGTAGCCAGCATCATGTTGCGCAGTGAAGCAACCGTTTCCTCCATTCCGCGTGTTTTTAAGCCGCAGTCCGGATTGATCCAGAAGAGCGTAGGATCTAGCACTTTAATGGCGCGCTCGATCATGCTGACCATTTCTTCCACGGACGGTACACGCGGGCTGTGAATGTCGTAAACGCCCAAGCCAATGCCTTGGTCATAGGTGTTCTCCTCAAAGCTATGAATCAGCTCGCCATGGCTGCGCGAGGTTTCAATGGAGATGACATCCGCATCCAGCGCAAGAATGGAATCGATAATATCATGGAACTCACAATAACACATATGTGTATGAATTTGTGTTGTGTCACGCACAGCTGAAGTCGATAGACGGAACGCATGCACGCCCCATTTTAAATAAGCATCCCAATCACTGCGTTTAAGCGGCAAGCCTTCTCGCAAAGCTGGCTCATCAACCTGGATCATTTCGATGCCTGCAGTCTCAAGCGCCTTTACTTCCTCTGAGAGTGCAAGCGCAATTTGGTATGCGACCTGCTCGCGTGTGATATCGTTGCGGACAAATGACCAGTTCAAAATCGTAATCGGACCCGTCAGCATCCCTTTTACCGGACGGCTTGTCAGCGACTGCGCATACACGCTTTCGGTTACTGTCATTGGTTCAGTAAATACAACATCGCCATAAATGACCGGCGGCTTTACGCAGCGGGAACCATACGATTGAACCCAGCCGCCTTTTGTAAATGCGAAACCATCGAGCTTCTCTCCGAAAAATTCGACCATGTCCGTACGCTCAAATTCACCGTGAACGAGGACGTCAATGTTAAGCTCTTCCTGGATTTCAATCCAATTTTTAATTTTATCGTTGATAAAGGAAGAGTAGTCCTGTGAGCTGAGCTCGTTTTTTCTCCATTTTTGCCTTGCTTGACGTACATCCAGCGTTTGCGGGAAGCTGCCTATTGTCGTTGTTGGAAGGAACGGCAAATTCCACTTTTGCTGCTGCAGCTTTTGTCTCTCCGCAAATGGATTCTGCCTCGTTGAAGGATGCGCCGATACCACTGCTGCATCAGCAGCTTGACGATTGCGGGCAGGAGAAATGGATAAATGATGAATCCGCTCGCCGTTAAGCTTAAGCTCAAGCTTGCGCAGTTCTGAGATGTCCGCCGCATTTACAGTCGCTGTTTCACTTAGCCACACGATTTCATCCAGCTTTTCTTCCGCGAATGCAAGCGCCTCACGCAGCTCTACTGGCAGATTGGTTTCGTTTTTTGCCGTTACCGGCACATGCAGCAGGCTGCATGACGATTGAATGATCGTGCGCTCAGCTGGAATGTATGCCGAAAGCTTTTGCAGCAATTCGAGCTTTTGCTTATAGTCTGAGCGCCAAATGTTGCGTCCATCTACAAGTCCGATACCAGCGAGCTTATCCTTCGGATAACCAAATTGCTCCAGCGACTTCAAGTTTTGCACTAAGCCATGAACGAAATCCAAACCGATCGCTTGTACCGGCAGAGCAACTACAGCTTCATAATGCTCAACCGCTTCAAAATACGTTTGAAGCATGATGTTAAGCGCTGGTGCTGCTTGGTTCAGCCTTGCATAAATAGATTCAACCCATTGCATCTCTTCCTCAGAAATCGAAGTAACAAGGATGGGCTCATCGATTTGCACCCATTGTACGCCTTCTTGCTCAAGCTCCTTAAGCAGCTGAGCATAAAGCGGTATAAACTGCTCAATAAGCTGCGGAAGCTGCTTGGCATCGTAGCCCTTCGACAGCTTGAGGAAGGTGTATAGACCGATAATGACAGGTTTACCTTCAATGCCAAGCTTTTCTTTGGCTTCGCGGTATGCAATCAGCGGACGGTTTTCCGTCAGTACCGGTGCAGCACCCGCAAGTTCCGGCACGATATAGTGATAGTTGGTATTAAACCATTTGGTCATCTCGCAGGCTTGTGCTTCCTGTGTCCCTCTCGCCATTGCGTAGTAGGTCTGTACGGGAACAGGACCTCCATCGTAGGAAAAACGCTCTGGCACAAGGCCAAACATCGCTGCAGTATCCAGCATTTGATCATACAACGTAAAATCATTAACAGGGATTAAAGAAATTCCTTTATCCTTTTGCAGCTTCAGGTTGTTAAGGCGAATGCTTTCAAGCGTTTGAAGGAATACCGTTTCGTCCAAATCACCTTTCCAAAAAGCTTCAAGCGCTTTTTTCCATTCCCGATTTTCGCCGATACGCGGATATCCAAGTACACTGTTTTGCAGTTTGCTCACGTTCATATTTCCTCCTAATAAATGTAATTATCATGAAATAAAAGCACAAAAAAGAGCGTCGTTACCTTAAAGAAGCAAAGGTAAAGACGCCCGGCGTTTTAATAAACAACGGTTCTGTCTTAACACCTCCCTATCTCCCGTAGGTAAAATCAGTGTCGTTCAAATAGGCAGGTCTCCTGGCTCCAGAATCATCATCGTAAGCTTGCCTTCCCAACCGGTTTAGATCAGTGGCGTTAGCGCTTAGACTCCTCTGTTACAGTGGCGGGACCGCGCCGGTTTTGCACCGGACTTCCCTTTTAAGCTCAAGCTATACCGCAAGAGCACCTATTTCCACTTATTTCAATTGTTGATCGCATTTTTTAGGATCACGAATAACTATACACGCAAAATAATAACCATACAATGGAAATCATTATAATATCAAAAAAAGACTTTCCTCCAAGCAGCCTGCGCTGCAAAAGGAAAGCCTTATTGGTTTTTTATACAATTACCTAACCAGCCAACCGCCATCAACAGCCAAGATATGGCCGTTCATATAATCAGAAGCTGAAGAGGCTAGGAACACCGCTGGTCCAATCAAATCCTGCGATGTCCCCCAGCGTCCCGCTGGTATGCGCTGCAAAATTTGAGCACTGCGAACAGGATCCTCGCGAAGCGCTTCGGTGTTGTCTGTACTCATGTAGCCTGGGGCTATCGCATTTACCTGCAAGCCTTTAGCTGCCCATTCGCTGGCAAGCGCTTTGGTAAGACCGGCAACGGCATGTTTGCTGGACGTATAGCCCGGAACATTAATTCCGCCTTGGAAGGTTAGCATCGACGCAATGTTAATAATTTTCCCTGAGCCCTGTTCAATCATATGTTTCCCAGCCAGCTGGGAAAGGAGAAATACAGAATTCAAGTTAACGTCGAGTACATCCTGCCAGTCCTCGTAGCTATGCTCTGCAGCTGGCGTCCGGCGAATGATACCCGCGTTGTTGACCAAAATATCGATGCGTCCCAGTTCTTCAACTGTACGATCAACAATTCCAGCAAGCTTCGTTCGGTCAGCAATATCGGTCTGAATTGTAATCGCTTTGCGTCCAAGCTCTCTTATCGCTGCTGCCGTTTTGTCAGCAGGCGTTTGGTTCGTGACAAGCGCGATATCCGCACCCGCTCGTGCTAATCCAAGCGCAATCGCTTCTCCAAGTCCGCGCCCTGCACCTGTGACGACAGCTGTTTTACCCGTCAAATCAAACAAACTCATCGGCTCAGCTCCTACCTTTAGTACGCTTCCCATTTTCCGAAAGCGCTGCTTTCATCATTTTTATATTTTGTGACTCATACCTCGCCACAACGTCCGCATCTATACCTTCATCTGTGATGATATAGTCAATTTCATGCAAACCAGCAAACGTTATTAGTGCACCCTTATCGAATTTGCTATGATCGGCAAGGCAGTAGACGACCTTGGCATTTTCCATATACAGCTTCTTCAGCTTCGTCAATTCTTCTGTGAATATGGTAAGCCCATATTCCATATGAATGCCGGTTGTGGAAAGAAACAGCTTGTGTACATTCAGTCTTTTAATCCATTCCTGCGATTCTGCGCCGATAAGTAAATTGTTATGCCGGTAGCCTCCGGGAATAACGAGCCTTACCTGATCCTTAGCAGTCAATTCACGAATGATAAGCAGATCGTTTGTAAGCACAGTAATGGGCATGTTAGGCAGCCGCTTTGCCATTTCGAGCGTTGTACTTCCCGCATCAAGCGCAATAATATCATTAGGCTCAATACAGGAGAGAGCTAGCGCTGCGATTGCCGCTTTCTCCTGTTGATGCTTACTATTTGGGAATTGCAGCGGGTATAGGCTATCCTCGCCTCCCTGCTGGGGCACGGCTCCACCATGGATCCGTTTCAGCAATCCTTTTTCTTCCAGCTTCTCTAGATCTTCACGAACCGTTTTCTCCGTTACTTGAAACAGCTCGCTTAGCTCGGAAACTTTGACCGCGCCAAGCTGCTCCAATTTATCTATAATCTTACGATGCCGTTCGGCAGCAAGCATAGTGCACCCCCTGTAGCGAATGTTTCTATTTTAGCTCGCTTGCAGGTACGGCGTCCATATCTGTAAATGTGTAGTTCTCTCCAGCCATCGACCAGCAGAATGTATAATTGCTTGTGCCCACTCCTGAGTGGATCGACCATGGCGGTGAAAGAATTGCTTGGTCGTTGGCAACAACAAGATGTCTCGTCTGCGAAGGCTCGCCCATCATATGGAATACGCGAGCATCAGCATTCATATCGAAGTACAAGTAGGCTTCCATGCGGCGGTCATGGACATGCGAAGGCATCGTATTCCAGACGCTTCCCGTCTTCAAGCTCGTTACACCAAGCATAAGCTGACAGCTTTGGATGCCGTCTGCGTGAATATATTTATAAAGAATACGTTCATTGGAAGTCTCCTGCGAACCAAGATGAGTCGGATTCGCTTCCTCCATCGTCATCTTGCGTGTTGCAATTTCAGCATGCGCAAGCGCGGAACAGAAATAAAGCTTCGCAGGGTTCGCTTTATCGACACTTGAAAGCAGCACCTGACGTTTGCCCTTGCCAACATACAGCACGTCGAGCTTATTCAGCTCGTATACTTCCCCATCAACGGAAATCGAAGCAGGTCCGCCAATATTCAAGAAGCCAACCTCGCGGCGCTCCAAGAAATATTCGGTTTTTAGTGTTGCAGCATCCTCCAGCTCAAGCGTCTCGTTCACAGGCAATGCTCCGCCTACAACCATTCTGTCATAATGCGTATATGTCATTTTTAATTGATCTTGCTCAAACAAGCTTTCGATCAAAAACTCGCTGCGCAGACGTTCCGTATCATATTGCTTCACATCAGTAGGATTCGTAGTATGGCGTACTTCCATTGGATAAAAGCCTCCTAAAAGTTATTTGCGTTAGACTCGCCTCGCAAGCTACGCTAATGTTTGTTATTGTTCGTTTTTATAATAACATACATTTACGAACATAAAAAGAACATTTTAAACATTTTGGAATAGCAGGAGCATTTTATTTTCGAAAAGAGTGTACAACAAAAAAAACGACCTCCGCGCGCATCATCTGCAAAGAGGCCGTTTGTTGTTTTAGAAGAAATCTACTGAAGCTTCCACCTTCGATAAACATAAAGAGATACCGCCATAAACAAGCCGTATACTAAGACGGTAACAAATACGTTTCTTGGGTCCGTCATAAGCGTGTCACCGATCGTGGCGAACAACAGCATCGCTGGAATTTTGCCAATCGATGAGGCGATCGCATAAACGGTAAAGGAAACACGGCTTAGCGCCGAGTACATATTAACTGCAATGGATGGAATGAACGGAATGAGCCGAGCAAACATAATCGTCAGAAAAGCATTCTGCTCAAACATCACCGTTAGTTTTCCGATGCTTGGATAACGATAGAGAAATTTCTTCCCCCACTCTTGATAGCCATAGCGGATAAACAGAAACATCACAATGGATGCTGCCGCTGAGCCCGTCCAAGTCACTGCCGCGCCTAACACTGGGCCAAGAGCAGCACCAATGAGCCCGCCGATTACGGGATACGGGATGACAGGAAAAAGTGCGACGAGCGTTGCCATAATGACGACGAGCGGCACATGATCCGCTTGCTGAAACCACGTCAAAATCACATCGCCATAACGATAAATAAGAAAAGCAATACTGGCATACAAAGCAGCTAAACCTGTTTTTTTGAGCATCGTTGTACCCCTGAATAGTAGATATCTCCAGCTTATCATTATTGAAGATAAATACGAGCAATGCATTGTGTCAAATTTAAGTTTTGGAATGACAACGAAAGTTCGGGATATTTTCAAAATGCTTTCTCCTCTAGCCGCTGCTTATTTACCTTCATCTCACTGTAAAAAAGGCAAATAGCCGCTACTCCTGTTGTAGCTACCCCAACACCGAGGAATACACTGCCGACACTCCACCACGCAGCCATCATCGCCCCTATTACCGGTGCAATGAGCATAGAGCTCGTCTGAAAAGCATTCGCTAACGCAAACACAGGACCAACCGTTTCATCCGTCGTCTCTATTTGCAGCACATAGCCAAACGGCACCGCGCTTTGTGCGCTGCAAAAGCCAAGCGCCGCACATAACGGCAGCCACAAAGCGAGCTCCGCTTGGAATATGCCCATTCCGCTAATTCCTACCGCAATAACGAGAAATCCAGTTACGATACCCGCTTTCGTCATATGGGTAAGCGGCCGCTGCTTCCACCCGCTCCATTGTCCTGCCAGTAAAGCGCCGGCAACACTGCCTGCACCAACCGCGCCAATGAGCAGTCCGAATAAATTCTCAGCCATTCCCGATTCCTTCGCCAGCAAAACGAACAAACCATCATACAAAAAGATAAGGAAAAACAAAGAAGCAGCATATAGAATGACCGCCCTTAGGAGCGGCCTGCGCATCACATGCTCCCATGCAACCCTTAATCCGCTGGATGGCTTTGCCGCTTGCTCCTTCTGTCCTCTCCAAGACGGGATAAAACTGAGCATGAGAGCTGACAGTGCATACAATATAGCGCTTATGATAAATGGAACCGTTGCTCCGAGCCATGCCGTTATTGCTCCGCCTATCATAGGTCCCAACACCTTCGTCAAATTAACAGACATTTGGCTGAGTGAAGAGGCCTGCGCCAGCAAATGCCGGTCAACGATTCGTTTCACAGCGCTTTGCCTAACCGGATCAAAAACAGCACTCATGCTGTGCTTAAGCAATACCAATAGCAGGAGAATAGGAAGCGACGGCGCCCAAGCCATCGCCAGCACGAATACAAATCGCAATAGATCGCATCCGATTAACAAGCTTTTTCCAGAAATATAACTTAGACGCACACTCATCAACGGTCCCACAATGACATAAGGCAAACCGACACAGATCGATAAAGCGGCAACTGCCATAGAGCCGTGATTCCATGCATAAACAATTAATGCGCTAAGCGCTATAAAATCAAGCCAATTCGCAAGGTCGGACAACAGCTGGCCAATAAACAGCTGGCGGAAGCTTTTTGCCCGCAGCGGGCGCCAAATCGGATCATTCGTTTTTGCATTTTCCATCTTGATAACCTCCGGTATGAGTTGATAGATCAAACAATACCGGGCAATTATCAGAGCAATATCAGAGCATGAATAAAGATTTACTAGAGAATTATTAGTAAGGTTTCAGCTCAGCTTGAAGCTGCTCCTTTACCTGTTTTGCAATATCATCCAGCCCAATCTGTGCCGTTAACCGGCTCCATTCCTTTACAAAGTAATCCCGGTCTGCTCCCCAGCCATGCACCTTGGTTATGATAAGAAGGGTGTGATAGCTGTTTAACAGATTGGCTAAAAAATGCGACTGCTTCAGCAGCGAGAATCCCTGTTCAATAAAGGACAAGCCGGATTTTCTGTTCGAACGATAAAGCGCTATCCCCTTCAAAACAAGGTAATGCCCCTCCTCGCGTTGATAAGGAAACTGTTTGAGCTTCGCCTCAACAACCTCTGCAGCCGAATTCACTTCTGACCATAGCTCAGCGCGCAGCACAAATTCCAGCTCTAGATTAGCTGTGTAGGGGATGAGCCCTTCCCAATTATTTCGCTTCACTTCTGCTTTAAGCAAATCCAGCTTTTCCTTGGCAGCCTCGAACTCTCCCCAATCCATCAGCATGCTGATGATCGACATCGTTTCGAGCTCGTTTTGCCATATCTGCGCCAGCACCTGTTGCCTGCGAACGATCTCCACATACTCACGGTTGTCCTGCGGGTCAATAAACTGATTTAAGTACAGCAAAAGGAAGGCACGATCTGCAAATGAGCCCGCCTCCTCCCGCACAATAAAACGTACATCGCCTTCCATTACGCGAAATAAAAGCTTTAAGGTTGGATCCACCTTAAAGCCTAATACTTGCTCATTTCTAGTCAGCATGAGGAGCGCATCTCCTCTTCCATAGCGCAAATAAGTGCTGACAATTCCGCTTAGCTCCTCCGTAAACGAAGGCAGCTCGATTAGAGGGTTGTCATTCAGGCCTTCCTGCTTCAGCAGCAGTCGATAACCGAGTCCACGTACCGTATCGATCTGAATAGTCGGCGACCAATGTGCAAGCTTGCGCCGCAGCCGGTAAATGTGATCATCTACCGTACGATCTACCGGCGCCTCCATTGGCCAGACGTTGTCTAGCAGCTGTTCGCGCGACAGCGTTTGCCCTGCATGGCTGTACATGAAATGCAGCAGCGCATATTCCTTCGGAAGCAGTACAATCTTTTGTGCTTTCCATGCAATGGTGTAAGCACCCGCATCCCATTTCATAAATCTCTCGACCTCTATCCCTGCGCGCTGAAATTATGCTCTTTCGTTAAATCCACAATGAACGGTGTAGGATCAAAGCATCCACCGAAACCAACGGCCATGACCATCTGTTTCCGCTAACGTTTCCTTTTGCTCCTTGCCCTCCAAATAATAATCAAGATGAAGATTTGGGTCCCACATATTATTGTAGAGGTGAAATATATCTCTTTGTTGCCCTATTCTCCTAATGCTGTCTGTTAATTCAACTTTGTCGTCATGAGTCATTTGGTTCGCTACATGGGTGTGAAACACACCAATAACACAATCCTCCGTTATTTTAGCAACCATTTCTGCAAGTCGTTTCACGCCATTCCCCTGAAACAACTCCATCTGCTGCCCTTTTAATAAAGAAGCTGCTTTGTCAAAATTCACAATCCGCTCATTATGCTCAGGCCAAATCAACGACTTTAACCAAAGATAATCGTCTTCCTCTTCCAGATTATTAACGTGCAAATCTATTCCTATCCTTGCAATCACTGGCGGACTTTGTTTTAGGAGATGCAAGGCAATGTCTCCACGAACTTCCGAGTGCAGTACCAGTTCAGCATCTATATTTCCATAGGTTTCACTATTGTTGTATTGATAACTATACTTATCCCAAAAAAGCTGCAGCCCCGCACTTGTGCCGATTTCAATGATTGCTAATGGTTTGTTCGTTTTTTGATACATATAACAAAAAGCAGGATACAAGTAAGCACAGCGTCTAACCTCATTCGTTTGTACTAGCTTGCTTTGGAGCAGTTGAACAATTTTGTTTTTATGCTGAAGGCAAAAGTGTTTAAAAAAAGGAAATGCCTCTGCTGCATCTCTCGGATCGTTAACTAAGCTGCCATAAAACTTTTGCAGTTCGTGGCTGCTCTCTTTGCGAAGCAAGTACTGAACCGCAGCAAAAAAAAGATTGGGTACTGGCTGGCCTTCTCTGCAATAAGAAGCCATCTGAAGCATTTCATCATCATCTGCAATGGCTAATGATAGCTGTTCATACAAACGGCTTGAGCCTTTGCATTCCCTCGTCGCGAACATCATAAATTGCTCAGTCAAAATAGGTTTGTTCAACAATGCCATCCCTCCATTTTCCCACTTAACGGCATTGTATCATGACTATCGATAAATTATATTTCAATGATTTTATAAACTATATAGATTTCTTTTATCATGTGTATGTAGGATGAGAAAGGACAAAATCAACTATTTACCTAAAAAACCACCTTCAGATTTTATGACTTGCCCGGTTATCCACTGCGATTCGTCACTCGCCAAGAAGCTAATTGCTTTAGCTGCATCCTCCGGCAAACCGATGCGTCCCATAGGGAACATTGGCAAAAAGCCAGCTTTCATCTGCTCATCCATCCAGCCAGAATCGGTGGGGCCTGGATCAAACCCATTCACTGTAATTTGAAGCGGAGCCAACCCTACAGATAGCGGCTCGATTAGCCCAATCAATGCGCCTTTTGTTGCAATGTAAGCCAAATTATTAGGATCGGGCCCTTTTGAAACCATAAAAATAATTCTGCCCGATGTCCCTTTAACTTGGTTTTTCTCAAATCTGCTCGCAAACTCTGTGCTTAACAATATCGGCCCTCGGTTATTAACTGCATAATGTTGGTCCAATATACTGATATTCAAGCTTTTGTAATTGGAAGGTACGCAATAGGTGGCATTGTTAATTAAAATCGTCGCGTGTCCTAACGACCTTTCTACTTGTTCCATTATAAGGGCAGGTGTTTCCACATTGGTAAAATCCGCTTCCATATGACTTGCCCTCACGCCTAAGTCTTCTAATTCCTTACACAGCTGCTCAGGCCAGTCCTTCTCTCCCCCATTGCCTTCCGTTTCATCAAAAGCATGCCAATGCGTAAAGAAAATGTCTGCACCTAAGCGTGCAAGCGAACGGCAAATCGCTGTTCCAATTCCCGTTGATCTGCTCGCTCCTGTAACGATAGCTATCTTATTTTTTAATGAAATCATTCGCAGTTCCTCCATATTCGATTATCCTGTACTTATAATCTATCTAATAGATTTAATACATGTTGTTTAATCTGCTTTTTCTCATCGTCTGATAGAGCACTGGATCGAAAATTTTGTAAATTGTCATCAGGGATGATAATGGTTGATGGCTCCTGAAGCTCTTTTTTTCGATCATCTTCATCTTCAACCATCGTGATATGGGACTTGCTGAATTTCGAATGTACGATTTCTGATTTAACGTATTTTCCATCCAGATCATAATAATCCACGACCATTTTGATTTCAGAGCTTGTATAATTTTTATTTTCTGCCAAAGCAGTAATAGAGTTCACCTTCTTAAAGCCTGCCTGTTCATAAAAGCCATCTTTGTTTTTCTCTGAAAAAATTTCTATGCTAAATGCCTCGATATGCTCGACTTTAACTGTATTGCTGCAAGCGCTTAACAATACAACAAAAGCAGATATTACGCTTAACTTCATTGCAGCAGCTAACCAATCTGATCCTCTCATGACATTCATAGCTTCACTCCTCATCGCAATTTCCAATAAAATCCCATTACTTTATGATTGCAAAGCTTTCATCATTTGTAAAGGTTTTATCTATAGACAAAAACAGCCCTCTACCAACACGGTAAAGGGCTGCTTTGTGGAGCATATAGGAACATATGCGTTCTTACAGCCCGCAAACCAAGCCTGACACGCCACTTTAAGAACCTATATGCTCTTAAACTCTCCCATTGATGAGTTACTCCCCTACTTTTGGAGCATGTAGGAACGTATACGTTCTTACAGCCTGCATTCGAAGCCTGACACGCCGCTTTAAGAACCTATATGCTCTTAAACGCTCCCATCGATGAGTTACTCCCCCACCATTGGAGCCGCCCCTCTACTCTCTATTCCACCGTCAAACAAAAAACGAGGTGGACAAATCTCCACCTCGCATGTAAACCAATTAAAATATTTTCCGACCAGCCGCATCGGCAATGCCCGATTTACGATAGAAATACGTATTGATCACATCGCGCCAATGTTTGGCATGAGCAGCTTGAAAGGCTAATCGCTCAGCGATATGCGCAAACCTTGCTTCATCGATTTTATCGGCCAAACCAGCCCAATCCCGCAACATCTGATCGGCTTCCTCCGCACCCTCAAAATGGGTATCGTAGATATGCTGAATGACCGTCTTGCCAGAATGGAGCACATGGGTATAAGGGACATGGTGGAAAAATAGCAGCAGCTCGTCTGGACAAGTGTCCAAACTATCATACTGCGAACGGTTTGGTTCATTATACTGTGCGGTATATCCTGTTCCGCTCGCCTGCGTTCGGTCAACGCCGATACCGTCACGATCTGCAAAATGGTAGGTTCCCCATCTTGAATACTCGTAGCCATCGACATCCGGACCAAAATGATGGTTAGGCGTGATCATCCAGCCTACGCCAAGCGGCGCCGTATAGCTTTCATATAACAGCCACGACTTCATCAGCATGTCACCGATTGCTAAAGCTATCTCAGCATCATTGCCAAACGTTGCGGCTATCCACTCGTGCGAAATCTCCTCGGCTGTTAAAGCCGGGTTCCACACCAGCCGGCCATATCCGTAAAGATTGGCTTGTGCGAGAATATGCCCTGTCCAGCTCTCTTCATTCCCAATATTGCTCACCGCTGCAATTCCGCTATATTTCATGCCGTACAATGTGCCATCCACCACTCGCTTAACTTCAGTCGATGCACCTTCCGCATAGGTATCGAAATCCATTACCTGCTTCCACTGCGGGACGAGATAGCAAAGATGCTTCTGTTGGCCGGTATATTCTTGAGTGATCTGGAACTCCATCATCTGGTTCGTTTTCTTCATCGCGCCAAACAATGGGGATACGGGCTCACGAACCTGAAAGTCCATCGGTCCATTCTTAATTTGTAGAATGACATTACTCCGAAAACGACCATCGAGCGGTTTAAAATGGTCAAATGCAGCACGTGCTCGATCGATCTTCCGATCACGCCAATCCTGCATGCAGTCATAAACGAAGCAGCGCCAAATGACGATGCCATCGTGAGCTTCCAGCGCTTCAGCCAGCATATTCGCTCCATCTGCATGGTCGCGTCCATAAGCAAATGGCCCGGGCCGATGCTCAGAATCTGCCTTCACGACAAAACCACCGAAGTCAGGAATGAACGCGTAAATCCGTTCAGCTGTTTCCTTCCACCACTGCTGCACACCAGCATCCAGCGGATCCGCAGTAGCCAGACCTCCGATTTGCAGAGGAGCAGCAAAGTTAACACTCAGAAACAGCGTAATTCCGTACCTGCGGAAAATGTCTGCAATAACCGCAACAACAGGAAGCTTTTCCTCTGTGATGAACATCGTTTCAACCTCATGAACATTCACATTATTGATAGAAATCGCATTGAGGCCAACGGATGCGAGCATTCTCGCATAATCGTTTATTCGATTAAAATCACTCGTTATTTCTCCGTTTTGATAAAATATAGACTGTCCCGCATACCCTCGCTCTACCGAACCGTCAGCATTATCCCACTGATTAATCATTCGAAGCGACATGGCTGGAGATTCCTCAGCATTCAGTTCTTTCACTGGCTTACCGGCGCCTAATAGACGCAGCAAATGAAACACACCATATAATACGGCTGTATCTGATCCGCCGACAAGAGATAAGTTGCCATGGCCTTGCTGAGAGCTGTACCGAATCATATATCCCGCTTTGGACGGCTCCCATCTATCAGAATCCATCAATACGGAGTCCACCATAATATGAAGAAAGCCAGCCGTCGCAGGCTCAGCCCGCTCCTTTACTGCCGGGATTATGCCGATTAAGGCATGAATACCATGCTGCAGCTCTTTGATTGCCGTTTCCAAAACGCCGGTCGCTACGCCACTAAAGACGATCTGACCAAAAAGAGCTGAATACTCCTTTTTCAAATGCAAATCCTCTATCCGCTGAGGATTCAGCCAAGCCTTATACGTGTGACTGTCCATTTATTAACGTGCCTCCTTGTAAGCTGGCTCAGAGAGATGAGTGCTGCTTCATGACGCGCCAGAACGAACCTTTTGGCTCATGGTTCTCATCAAATAGCATTGGCCAATTTTTCCGTCCACGTACAGGAAAATCACTGAGCCACGTATAATCATCCGCCGCTCCCCAGAACGTAACCGCATCAATATGATTGCGATATTCCGTCAGCAAATGAAAGACAGCCTCATATCGTTTCTCCTGCAGCTCCAGCATTTCTTCAGTAGGCTTTGCTAAGTCGGTTCGTACATCATCATGGCGGAACATCGATATATCAAGCTCTGTTAATTGCAGTCTTAGGCCAAGTGAAGCGTACTTCTCGATAGCAGCCCTTATTTCATCTAAATGAGGATTATATAAGCTCCAATGCGCTTGAAGGCCAACGCCATGAATCGGGACATCCTGCTCTAGCAGCGATTTAACCAATTGATAGATTTTATCGCGTTTCAGAGGGTTCGACTCATTATAATCATTGTAGAAAAGCTGAGCTTTAGGATCTGCTTCATGTGTGAATTCAAACGCTTTGGCTATATAGTCCACTCCGGCGATATCCAGCCATTTGGTTGGACGCAGCATAGCTGCGCCTTCGTCAGAAATGACTTCATTTACGACATCCCATGCATAAATATCATCTTTATAACGGCCAACAACGGTATGAATATGCGATTTCAATCGATCCAAAAGCTTCTCGCCGCTAACCGGGCTTCCATCCGCTTCTTCAAACAGCCAATCGGATGTCTGATTATGCCAAACCAGTGTATGCCCTCGCATTTTTTTCCCATGCTCTCTTGCAAATGCGACAATTTTGTCTGCTTCTTCGAACGTATAGGTAGCTTCGGAAGGGTGCAAGCTAACAAATTTCATTTCATTCTCAGCAGTCAAGCTGTTAAAATGTGTGGCAATGAGATCGCGAGCCTGAACAATCGTGCGCGGATTGACCGCTGCGCCTATATCAAATGAATCTTTGAATGCTTCATATAGCTTAGGAATAGAACTAGCTGCATTGCTGCTCATCGTATTTCCCCCTGTCTATTAACCTTTCACGCCGCCTACGGTCATACCTTTTACAAAGTATTTCTGTAGAAACGGATACACCATAATGATCGGCAAGGAAGCCACAATTGTCATCGTTGCCCGAACCGCAACCGGGGTCACTGAATTAGCTCCTGAATTAGCCGCACCTGAGAAAGCATCGGCTGCCGACTTCGTCGTCAAGGAAGCATTGGAGTTCTGAAGAATTTTTTGCAGCTCATACTGCAGCGTACTGAGATCGATATTTGATGAATTGTACAAGAACACATCAAACCACTGGTTCCACTGATACACCGCTGAGAAAAGCGCTACAGTCGCGAGTACAGGAATGCAAAGCGGCAGGACGATACTGTAAAACATTTTAAAATCGCCGGCTCCGTCTATTCTAGCAGACTCCAAAATGCTCTCAGGCAGCCCTTCAATAAAGGAACGAATAATGATTAAGTTAAATACACCAATTAAACCTGGGAAGATGTATACCCAGAAGTTGTCAAGCAAACCCAAATCACGAATCAATAAAAAGTTTGGAATGAGCCCACCGTTAAAATACATCGTCAAGATGAACGCAATTGTAACGAATTTCCTAAGCACATACTCTTGTCGAGTAATCGTGTAAGCCACCATCGCTGAACAAAAGACAGTAGCTATTGTACCAATCACCGTTCGAAGGATGGAAATCAGCGTCGCATGGAATATCGTTGCTTCTTTTAGTACATAGGCGTAATTGTCCAGCGTCCATATCCTTGGCAGTAAATAAATGCCGCCCTTAATCGAATCCGTCGCATTGTTAAGTGATACGGCGGCTGTATTCAAGAAAGGATATAAAGTAACAACCATCAGCAAGGTAAGAAATATATAATTGCAAATATCAAATATGAGATCGCCGCGTGATGAGCGGATGCGGCTTGGTTTGTTTGGCACAGCTTCTGATGCCGAATGATTCATGTTGTACCCCTCCCTTTAAAACAGTCTGGACTCGCCCATACGTTTTGCAAGATTGTTCGCTGCGAACAATAAAATAAAGCTGATAATTGTTTTAAACATGCCCGCTGCAATCGATAGCGAGTAGTTGCCTTGCGCAATCCCGTATTTAAGAACAAATATGTCAAGGTTTTCGGAAAAATCGACGTTCATGCCGTTCCCCAGCAAATACTGCGGCTCGAAGCCCGATTCAAGCAAATACCCGATATTCATAATGAGCAATACGATAATAACCGGTTTGATACCCGGAAGCGTTACATACCACATCCGTTTAATTCGGCCTGCTCCATCCATCTCTGCTGCTTCATATTGCGCAGGGTCAATCATCGTCATTGCCGCTAGGTAGACGATTGTATTCCAGCCTACATCTTTCCATACAGAGCTTGCTCCAAAAATGGTCCAAAATTGCTCGGGTATACCGAGAAATAATATTTCCTCGCCTTTTTCCACAAAGCCGGTCCAAAGCAGCATTTGATTGATGATGCCATCTGGAGATAACGTTGTTTGAATAATGCTTGCCGCAACTACCCAAGAAATGAAATGGGGCAAATAACTGACCGTTTGAACAATGCGTTTGAAAGCAACCTTGCGAACCTCATTTAATAACAATGCAAGAGTTATTGCCGTAACGAAGCCGAGAACCAGATTGATTCCGCTCATCGCCAACGTATTTCTCAAGACACGAATAAACCGTTCGTCTTCGAACAAAAATTTAAAATGATCAAACCCAATCCATTTCTGCTCACTGAAGCTTTTGGCTGGCTTATAAGCTTGGAAGGCGATCGTCCACCCCCATAGAGGCATATATTTAAAAATAAACAACCACGCTAGAAACGGTACAGACATAAGAACAAGCACGCGCTGCTCAATGAGCTTTTTCGCAAAATTCTTCAGTCCCGACGGCTTCTTAGGCAGCACCAGGTTTGACGATGACATATCGGGCTTATGTTCCATCTTGAATCTCTCCTTCCGGACTGAATGATGCTGGATAGCAAGCAAAGACGTCTTCGGCGACCTCTGGACGCTGAAGCAGCTTTGACGGAGAAATATAAGCCTTTTATAAGCTAATAAACTTATAAATTCTTATATTTGAAGAAAGGCCGGCATTTTGCATGCGCAAGCCGGCCTTTCACCGTTCCTTCTATATTATTGCTTGGATGCTTCGATCAATTTCTTCACTTCATCTGTTGTCCATTTCTCGTAAGCAGCCGTATCGAGCTTGCTAAATGCATTGGTGTACTCAGTCCATACTTTTTCAAAGTCTGCTGATTTTGCAAGGACAAGCTTAGGGAAATATTTTTTCGTAAGCTCATCTTTTTTCGTTTCCCAAATTTGCTGTGGAGAGCCTTGCTCCTTCGGAATGCCCCAAGCAGGGTACCATGGACGATCGTCCGGTGCTGCGAACATTTCCGAATACGTTTTCACGCCATACTTCTCGAGAATAGTTTTATCTTCATTGGTTAAGCTCATTTGAAATACTTCTGCTTGCATTCCTGGTGCTACGGAGTTTCCATCCGGCAGGGACGAGCCGTTGTTGTATAGCGGCCAGTTCCAAGAATAATATTTAAATCCAAATTTTTCGTTGAAAGCTTCATCAATTTTGGCGATTTGTTCCGCTGTACGGTACATCCGGCCTTTATCGTTTATTTCGTACGTTTCCCCTTTAATGCCCCATTTTTGAAGAATTTGGTTCTCGTCTGTCAACAAATTATCCAAATATTGAATAATGCGAACCGGGTCTTTCGCGCTTACAGTAATACCCATACCACGGTTTTTAACAAAGCCTGGAGGATCCAGATATTGATCCTTTTGACCGTCAAAAGTAACAGGAAGCGGGAAGTATACGAAATCATCCTGTGTTGGATCTTGTTTAGCAGCGTCCTTGAGCGCATTTTGCGCATTAGCAAACTGCCAGCCGTAATCAAAGAAACCTACTACCTTATGCGAAGTTAATTTCGCCAAATATTGATCGTAATTGTCTACGAAAGATGCTTTATCGAAATAACCGCCAGCATTCATATCATTCAGCTTCTGCAACCAACGTTTCGTGTTGTCATCTGCTGCATATGTTTTTGCTTCAAATGTGTTCATATCCACGATGACGTTTCCATCATTCGGGTAACCTGCCAAATGGTTCGGCGGGTTAGCTGTAGCGAAAAATCTCCAGTCATGCGTCAAAGAAACGATTCCCGTCAAATCTTCGTCTTTATGCTTGTCTACAAAATTTTTGACTAAATCCATGTAAGCATCAAGAGTCGTAATTTTCGGATAACCGGCTTCTTTCAAAACACGTCTTTGAACCCAGAAAGCACCTTGGTTTATATTCGGATCTGGAATGTACTCGCCAACCGTATTTGAAAACGGCAGGAAATAAATTTTACCATCCGCTGCTTTCATTTGATTGAAATATTTACCGTATACACGCTTAATATTCGGACCATGTTCTTCAATTAGGTCGTCCAATGCAATAAACGCACCTGCTTCAAGAATTTTGTCTATTGCAGCATCCGGAATCATAACATCCGGATAAGCGTTGGATGCGATCATCGTTCCAACCTTCGTGTTCAAATCGCCAACCAAATGCTCGATTTTAAAGTTTACACCCGTTTGATCTTCTAAAATTTTGCCGATTGTCGTTTCATTGGTGTTCGTATCCTTGGCCGCTGCTACACCGTTGAAATAAGAGAAGGTTACTTTCTCAACCGGCTTTTTTTCTTCCCCATCTTTAGCTTGTTCGGTTGGAGTGTTCGTGCTGTCTGCTTTCTTTGCTTCTCCGCCATTGCCGCTGTTCGAGCATGCAGCAGTAAAGATCATAAAGGCAGTCATACAAGTCAATAATATTTTCTTTTTCACTTTCCCCAGCCCCTTTCGAGTGCAACTTATTTTGTAAGCACTTTCATTATAAGTAATTCAAAATACTTTGTTTACCCAATAAACTATAGTTCAAACTTTAAAAAACATATACGATATTCTTTTTACGGGCACCTCATATTTCTACAGGAACAGCAACCCGAATAAATGTGCCTTGTCCAGGCTCACTCTCAATTAATAGTTGAAAACGGTCACCATAAATCAGCTTCAAGCGGTAAATAACGTTTTGAACGCCAATTCTCTCGCCCAACTCTTCGTCGCTTTCCAAATAGCCATAAAACTGTTTTACTTTTTGTTCATTCATGCCAATTCCATTATCTCGGATCGAGAAAATTAACGTGTCCGCCTCGCGTTCAACCTGCACCTGAATGCTGCCTCCATGTCTTAGAGGCTCAATTCCATGGATGCTGGCATTTTCTACGAAAGGCAAAAACATCATTTTGGGCACCATGCACTCTTTTGCAGAAGGATCTACATGAATGTGATAATTCATCCGATCTTCAAAGCGGTATTTCTGAATTTCGAGGAAACACAATATAAATTCAATTTCCTCACTAACCATGACGCGGTCCTTGCCCCAAGTGAGCGAGGTTCTAAATATTTTCGCCATATTATGAATGATCTTGGCCGTCTCCATCTCGTCCTTAATCAAGCTTCGCATTCGAATCGTTTCCAGCGCATTAAATAGAAAATGAGGATTGATTTGGCTTTGCAGTGCATTCAGCTGCGCTTTCCTCCGTTCGAGCTCTAATGTTTTGGTCTGAATGTCCGCGATATAAACATCATCAATCAAGCTTTTCACTTGTATCGTCATCCGATTGAATTCGCTCGTTAATTGTCCGATTTCATCCAAGGATTCACCCTGCTTAATCGTATCGAAGTTTTGGTTCTTCACTTTTTTCATATGCTGCAAAATACGAACCAACCGCTCATGCAGTGAACGTGAAATCCATAATATAATCAGCGTTGGGATGAAAATATTTAAACAGGCCAGCACAAAAACAAATTCTCTAGACTGTCTTACGTCCTTCAGCACCTCTTCCTCCGAAATCGTCCCTACAATGCGCCAATTTTCCAAATAACTCACATAAGAATTCGTTGAAGGAAATTGGATGGAATCCTTTGGAAAAACCAATTCATCAAACGATACCGGTTTTCCGCTCCAGTCCACCTCAGGGTCTGTCGTATACTCCACATGACCTTTATCATCAATTAAATAAATGTTGCCCTGCAGGTTTTGATTTCGAAATATTTGGTCAATCGTGCTCGTTTTCAAATCAATTTTCAAATACTTTTGCCATTTATTTTTGGATTCAAAATAATTCATTTCACGGATAATGCTGAATGTATTCCGCCTGTCCGCGCCATCGCTTTTCAGATATAAATCCTCCTGCTGCGTTCTGATGAAAATAGGGTAAGAATTGTTCCTTTCCTTCAGCAATTGATACCAATCAGACTGCTTAATTTCGTTTGATAAATAACCAACGCCGCCTGAATGCAGCATCGTAGGATTTTCTACGAAAATTTTTATGCTTTGAATGGAGGCATAAACAGGAGTATAGCTATTCAAAATTCTCCGGAAATACGTATCATAAGCTTCAACATAAGCAGCCGGCTCTTGATAGTCCGTTTCTAAAATTTCGTTTAAGTTGTAATCGGTATAAAACACAGCTGAAATGGTCACGGCATCCTCGACTTCGGCGCGGAATTCGTTGTTGATCTGTTCTACTGCTCGTGTAATATCCTTCATCCGTTGATTTCTCACATTATCCGTCGTCACATTATAAAAAATAACGTTGGTTAATACGATTGGAAGAAACACCGAAAAGATATAAAGGATGAGCAACTTATTCCGCAGACGAACATTGTTGAGACTTAGGCTCAGCTTCACGGATATTCTCCTTTTCTTGTGCAAACGGATGGTTTAAGTAACTACGCCTACAAAAGCTTATTTCGGTATTCTGTAGGAGTCATATGCTCGATCTTCTCGAATTGCGTAACAAAATAATCTGCATTGCTGAAGCCAATTTTCTCTGCAATCTCATATATGCGCATCGTGCGCGATTGTCTAAGCAGCTTTTTAGCCTCATTCACCCTAAGCTGGAGTAAAAATTCATTAAAATAGACGCGGTATGTCTTTTTAAATAATTGGCCTAAATAGACCGGATTGACATAAAATAACGCAGCAATGCTCTTCAAGCTGATATTTTGCGAATAATTAGCTTCAATATAGCTTTTAATTTTTTGAATATCACTCTTCAGCTGTTCCTTCCTAAGCTCTGCAATACTTTGCTGACTCTCTTCGATAAATGCATAAAACAGTTTTTTCAGTTCACCGAGCGATAAATTAGAATCATGCCAGTTTAGGAGCGGTGCCAGTGTATGCAAGGAGTTTTCATCCCCCTCCATATTGCGGATCGTTTTCAAAATTCCCATCAAGCATAGCTGAATGTTCATTTTAACCGCTTCTGGAGCATATCGTTTCTCGCGAAAATCAATAAACCATTTATCAACAATTGTTTTCACTGCCTCCAGCTGCAGCTCTTCCATTTGCTCCATAAATAAATTAAATTCAGCAGGATCAAACCCGATATAATTGAGCCTCTCCAGCTTTTTTTGATCGAAGCTAACGATGCGATTGTCCTCGTTTATATATTTGTATAAACTGGCTTCCTTGGCGGTCTTGTACGATTCTCGGATCTCCGACAAATGTTGAACAGCAGAACCTGCGTAAAGAAATACGCCTTTTCCCAAATGTGCATCCAGCGCATCTCGAAAGGCCGTTAACAATCGCTCAATATCTCCACCCCATCTTGCCAGTAAATAACTAGGCAGCAAAATCCCGATGCGATTGCGATGCTCATTTAAGCAAATTGGCTGATCTGCAGAAGTTATACGCGTAAGCTCTTGTTGAACGAGCTCCTTGAAGTGCGCGTAGGAAACTTTCTCCTCATACGGATGCCAGTTGTAGTTATCATTCAGCTCAGCAAGCAAATAATATAAACGATCAGCTTTACTCAGATTCAAACGCTGCTCCCATTCTGCAATGGACGCCTCGCTCGCTTCACCAAGAATGAGTGATTTAATCATTTCACCGCCCAGAAGCCGTTCATTTCTAGCCTGTTCCTCTTGCTGCAGTATTAATTTATCTTTTAATTTGCTCAACGTAGCGGCGAATTCAATCTCATCGACCGGTTTAACAACGAAGTCATGAACGCCATAACGCATCGCTTGCTGGGCATAATTGAAGTCATTGTAGCCGCTTATGATAATAAAATAAGGTACTGCAATATTTTCCAGCATGACGCATCGAATGAGCTCAAGCCCATCTATAACCGGCATACGAATATCCGTTATGACAAGCTCTGGCTGCACACGCTTGATCAGCTCAAGCGCATCCTCGCCATTGTCAGCCTCCCCTACAATCTGAAAGCCGCAGGTTTCCCAATCGATAAGCTTCATTAAGCCTTTGCGGGTAAATGGTTCGTCATCAACCAGAATTGCACGATGTAAATGCATCAAATTCCTCCTCTTATTGGGGGTTAGACCACTTTAAAAACCGGATCTACAGGCAAGTAATGAACAGGAATAGTGGAATATTTATGGCGAAGCCGATCAGCCAGCAGTTTCATACCTGGCTGCTCGCTTTCGGAATGTCCTAGAACAACCAGTGCTTGGTGCCTGCCTAGGTGGACGGCATCCCTTACATACTCTGGCGTCTCCCACTCCGGGCCTTCGCCGTATATGATCAAGTCCAGCTTATAGTTTGCAAATAAAGGAATTGCGTTGTCCCCCCCGCCTCTGTAGCCGGCCAACAATCCAATCCGGCTGCAACTCGTGGATAAATCCCCTACTGCACGCACATAACGGATTCCCAGCTTTTTTTTGATATGCTCGATTACTTGCTCGAGCTTCATCGGTTGAACGGCAACGATTGATGCGGCGGGCAAATGCTCCGTCACATAATCATTCCAATCCAAGGCATGAATAAGCCCCTCCATAATGCCGTCTGGCTCGTACCGATGCCAATAATCGTGGAAGCGATAAATCGCCAAACCTGATTCTTCAATGAATCGGCTTTTAGCCTTATAAATAGGATCATTCACGTAAGTAGATTCCTTGGCATCATGGTGGCTGAAGAAGGTTCCTTCATGCGTAATAATGAGGTTCGCACCCATTTCGACTGACCTTTCCAGCACCTGCTGCGTTGCCATAAACGCAACAACAATGCCCTTGACTTCCGTTTGAGGATTTCCAAACTTTAGCGTATCCACACTGCCTGCAATTGGAGTTACAGGGGCCAATAAACCATCCACAACATTTTGTATTTTTATCATTTTATAGGTGCACCCCTTCAGATTTATTATGACATGTAATTGAATAAAAAGATGAAATAAAGCGTATTCATATTTAATTAAATTGTAATTTCAAAAAATAAACTGCACAATGTAAAAAGTATAGTGTCAACCCTATAAACTATATATTTTGCAATACAAAAAAGGCGATTGCTTCCGAATTAATTTCGGTAAGCAATCGCCAAATTATTTTGATCGTTTCAGTTCAAAAATGATGGAATGCTAACGGCCTATAGACGTTCCTTCACCCATACCGCCATCTCGCCTTTGCCGCGATTCGCCCATGCGTAATAGGGAATAAACGTAACATCCGTCTGCTCAAGAGCTGCATCTGTGTTGGTGCGGTAAAGCTGAGTGCCCCAATCCTCGAATTGAAGCTTCAGTGCCTGCGCCTTAATGACTTGGATGCCGCCAATCAGATGTTGTTCAAACGTTTCCTCCAGCTTGGCATCCTGCGGCAGAAGCAGCTGCTGAAGCTGCTTCCCATTGTCCGCCTCCTCTAGGCAATAGACGAGCGGTCCGCGCTGCAGCGCTACCTTACCAGCATTTTGCTTCACTAGCGGATGGCTTCTTACTCGTAATATAGGCATATCGAGTGCAAGCTCCACAACATCGCCGGACTTCCACTCCCGCTCAATTCGCGCATAGCCGTCCACGATTTGATTCGCAAGGGAAAAGGCTTCTCCGTTTATGAGTACCGCTGCATTGGAAGACCAGTCTGGTATACGCAGCGCCAAAGTGAATACTGCCGGCTCGCCGAGTGTCACCTCAAAACGTGCTGACCCTGCCCAAGGCATATTGGATTGCTGATGAAGCTTGATTTTTGTATCTCCTAATGAAAGCTCCATTTCTCCGCCGATATACAAATGCGAATAAATGGTATTACCTTTTGTGGAATACAAATATTCGCCAAGCGAGGCAAGCAAGCGCGCAATATTCGGCGGACAGCAGGCACAGCCGAACCACTCTTGGCGGACAGGCTTCACATGGTTAAAGTTTTTGTTTCTTCCTTCACATACATCCGGCGTTACCTCCAGCGGATTTACGTAGAAGAAATGTCTGCCGTCGCGCGACATGCCTGCAATAACGGTATTGTACAAAGCACGCTCCATAACATCCGCATAGCGGCTGTTAGGCTCGAGCTGAAGCATGCGATGAGCGAAGAAAATGAGGCCGATCGATGCACAAGTTTCTGAATATACCGTATCATTTGGCAGATCGTAATCGAATGAAAAAGCTTCGCCCTGCGCCATAGATCCAATACCGCCAGTAATGTACATCTGCTTGGAGGCTATATTGTCCCACAATCTGCGGCATGCCTCAAGCAAAGACTCGTCGCCCGTTTCGCGTGCAACATCCGCCATACCCGCAAGCATATAAACGACACGTACCGCATGGCCAACCGCCGTTTCTTGCTCACGAACAGGCAAATGCGCTTGGAAATAATCCGCTTCAATATGAATTTTATTATTGCTCCAATGCGAAGTTCTGCCCCTGCGGTCAGCCTCTGCTTCGAAGAAGCTGGGCTGCTGGCCGCGTTTATCAATAAAGTAGCTGCTTAGCTCCAAATATTTGCGATCACCTGTCGCTTCATATAACTTCACAAGCGCCAGCTCAATTTCTTGATGACCGTCATATCCTGCAATTTGACCTGGTCCATCACCAAACACGACAGCAATATCATCTGCGATGCGGCATACAATTTCAAGCAGCTTCTTCTTGCCTGTTGCTTTATAGTAAGCTACTCCAGCCTCGATCATATGGCCTGCGGTATAAAGCTCATGGCACTCCGTCAAGTTTGTCCACTTCTTGCCCGGCTCTTTAATCGTATAGAAGGTATTCAAATAACCGTCAGGCTGCTGCGCCTTTTCAATAATGTCGATCATTTCGTCAGCAATTTGCTCTAGGCCAGTATCTGGCTTTGTCTCAAGCAAATAAGCGACCGCCTCCAGCCATTTGGCTACATCGGTATCTTGAAATACGAAGCCGTAAAAATCCCCTTTTTCTAAACCTGCCGCAATTTTAAAATTACGAACCGCTCCGCTTCGTTCGGCTCCCTCTACTTGATCATTTATAGCATCCCATTGATAGGGTACAACAACATCCCTAACTAGATTAATATAATAATTCCAAAATGAATCTTGAATTTTGATCTGCTTAAGTGATACGGGTTTGGCATGGTCCCTGCTTGCGGTTTGCTCCATTTATTAAAACCCCTCTTCCGAAATGAATAACTTTCATACTGCTGATCTCTATTTTATGGGTTAAAATAAAACTTAAATACAAACGAAAATAACTAAATACTTATAAAATTTCACACAAGCAGGGAGTGTAATTGATTATGATAGCAGCATCGGAGCATATTTATTTTGCAGCCCCTCCGCTTCCTTATTACTTAGAGAGCGGCGTTACGAATCACGAACGGGGCGATCAGCATCCGAGCCGGAAGCAGCTAGGCGTATTTGATCTTCTTATCGTAGAACATGGCTGCTTATTTATAGGCGAGGATGAGCGGAACTGGCAATTAACAGATGGTCAAACCTTGCTTCTGCTGCCTGACCGCTATCACTATTCCGTAAAACCTTCCGAGGAAAAAACACGCTTTTACTGGGTTCATTTTCAAGCGGTGGGGGAATGGCAGCAAACGGAGCTCGATCACTCGGGCATTAACCAAGAAGAGCATTACAATCGTTTCTTAACTTCGCCTTACTCCCTTCACCTGCAGAAAGCATGGACGCTCCCCTATCCAGAGCAAGCGTTTCGCTTAATGCGTACGCTGAACAAAGCTGGAGGAGAGCGTCAGTCGAGTGCATTCTGGACGCAGCAGCAGACATTCGAGGAGCTGCTGCGCATGATGGACCTGCGGCAAAATGACAGCTATACAAGCCCCATTGTCACTCTAGCTGAGAAAGCGGAGGCTTATATAAAAAATAATTATCGATTTGAAATTTCAAGCAAAACGATGGCTGAAGCTCTCAATTTTCACTATAACTACATTACCCGCTGCATGAAGCAGGTGTATGGCATGACACCTATCGACTATTTGTCCAAATATCGGCTTGAGCAAGCCAAGCTGATGCTGCTCAAAACAGAATGGCCGATCGTAGAAATCGCACAATATGTTGGATTTGAAAATGTTCCCTACTTCTCCAATTGCTTTACGCAGCAAATCGGGTTGCCGCCTACGAAGTTTCGCAAGCAATATACGACGTAATTTAAGGCGATAACGTTTGCTTCAACCAATCGTAAGCCAGTCGGCCGCTTATTTCATGCTTGCCCGGAAATACGTCCGTTAAAAGCTTGTCACCAGCTCCATCCGCCTCATAAATGGCCTGAATCTCTGCCTCCGCCTTCCGAAAGCCTGCCAGCGGAAAAATCGGATCATTTTCTCCAGATTCAAGAAATAATGGACGCGGAGCAATTAATCCGATCAATTCCGGCAGCTCCGCGTGAACGAGTAAACTTGGCGTGTAATTATCAATGCAATGATGAACAGCGAAGATGCTGTCTTTGACTGTGCTGGCGAAGCCAGTCAATACCGTTGCATTTATGCGCGCTTCCAGCACGGCCGTCACAAACCCAATTAAACCTCCGCCAGAAAAACCCATGAGGCCAATCCGATCAGCATCAACCTCTTTGCGCGTAGACAAATAATGAAATGCTTTTAACGCTTCTGATACGCGCAGGCCGGTCAATGTCTTGCCAAGCATCATCAGCTGCGTCGACAGCCGGTAGCACGAGCTTGGCGTATCTGGATTAAGCGCAAGATCGGCATGGAGCCTGCGTTCGCCGAAGCCGATCACGTCTGGTGCGATCACGACCATGCCCCGTTTCACGAGCTGAATAGCAAAATGCTGATGGCTGCCGGGGTCTTCATCATCTTGTGATCCATCCTGCCGCAAACCAACAATTTGCCTGCTCCCATAACCATGACCATGCAGTGCCAGCACACTCGGCTGCGGCCCCTGCACATCACTCGGAATAAGCACATACGCGGCAAAGGTCAGCTCTGGCGTAGCCGACAGCTCCACCCGTTCGCGAACATATCCATCGCATTGAACGCGCTCAAGCAGCTTCGGTATATGTGCGGGATTAGGCTCGAACTGGCCTACCAACTCTCGCAGCGCTGATTTCAGCTTCGGCCTGCGTTCATTTCGGAGCTGCAGAGTTCGAAGCTGTTGATGCCGAGCTATGGCTTCGTCATATAGCTTCGTTAAATAAGAATCACCATTCCACATCGTGATCTCTCCTCATTGTTTGCGTTTTTGTTGTTCTCTTCCCTACATTCTGTTGTCTTTAAGAAAATTCAAGCAAAGTGGTTGAATCTTTATTCTTAATGTTGTATATTTATGCAATACAATGAATAACCGGGAGGCTCGTAAATGATTCAGATGGAAAAGTCAGCAACAAAGGCATTATTAGAAACGGCGGAGAAATCGGTTCTTTTTACGGCGCACCGTCCCAGCGTCGTGATGGAAAAAGGCAAGGGTATGTTTTTGTGGGATACGGATGGAAATCGTTACTTGGATTTTGTCGGCGGCTGGGCGGTTGCAAGCTTGGGGCATTCCCCTGCTGTATTGCAGGAGGCATTGTCACGTCAGGCTTCAACGCTTGTTCATGCAAGCCCCGGTTACTATAATAAACCAATGATTGAATTCGCCGAGACGCTGACCAGCGTCAGCGGTATGGATAAAGCTTTTTTTGTAAGCAGCGGTGCTGAGGCGAATGAAAGTGCAATTAAGCTGGCAAGAAAACATGGCTCTGTTAATTTGAATGGAGCATATGAGATTATTACGTTAACGAACAGCTTCCACGGACGCTCGCTAGCTATGATGTCTGCAACTGGGAAAGCAAAGTGGAAGGATCTATACGCTCCTAAGGTCGAGGGCTTTAAACATGTACCTATTAATGACCTTGATGCTTGCTTTGCTGCGGTTACGAACAACACCTGTGCAATTATGGTCGAGCTCGTGCAAGGGGAAGGCGGCGTTCATTCCGTAGATGAAGCGTATTTGTTCGGATTGCGTAAAATATGCGATATGTATGGCATGCTGTTAATATTTGATGAAATACAGACGGGGATGGGCAGAACAGGCAAGCTGTTCGCCTATGAGCATTACGGTATTATGCCTGATGTCATCACCTTAGGCAAAGGCATTGGTGCTGGCTTTCCGTTGGCGGCGATGCTGACAAAAAGCAAATATGATTTATTTGAGCCGGGAGATCAAGGCGGAACCTATACAGGAGCCCCGCTTGCCATGGCCGCAGGTTATGCCGTGCTTCAGGAACTGCTGGAGCAAAACTTGGCAAACAACGCTAAGCTGCAAGGCCAATTTCTAGAAGGCAGCCTTCGTGATCTTTCTCACGAATTTCCGATTGCGAATATTCGCGGCAAAGGACTTCTGCTCGCATTTGACGTACCTGAGAACACCGCGGATGAGCTTGCTGCGATTTGCATGCGTGAGGGACTGCTTATTAATGCGCTGAATTCATCGACCATTCGGCTCGTTCCTCCATTAATTGTAACGCAGAAGGATATCGATCTCATGATATTCATCCTGCGCCGCTCTTTCCGTCAGCTGCTTGCTGCCAAATAATGACTCATTCGTAACGAGCCAGCTGATCCAGCGAATGCTGAATCGGCTGGTTTATTGAAGTGAGCTCTTGCGCTGGCCTCAGCTGCACAATCGAATCCGCGTCTCAAGCTTCTACCAATTCAGCGCATTGCCTGCATAATCCACGTATTCACAATCTGCTGACGCAGCATCCAAGCTTATGCGGGCTTCAACTAGCTTTAGAATAGCGGACGCCGATTGCTTAGGTGTAAGCGTTGCTGCAGCATCTAACTTGCCCTGCATATACGTCTGCACCCAGCCTGGGTGCACAACCAGTACACGGCCACCCAGCTGCTTAATGCCATTATGGATCAGCTTGGATTGCATGTTCAGCGCTGCCTTTGACATACAATACGCATACCAGCTGTCCCGGTAGCAATCACTTATGCTGCCCGCCTCCGACGAAATATTGAGCAGAAACTTTGACTCTCCTTTTAGCAGGAGCGGCATAAAGGTCTGGCTCATCCGCAAACTCCCTAGTGTATTCACATTGAAAACATCAAGCATCTCCGCGTAGTGAAGCCGATCCAGCACCGTTGCTGTAATGTCTCCCAATATCGCTCCGTTATTGATTAATAGATCCAGCTGATCCGTCCTTGCAGCTGTTGCCGCGAACGCCCTCGCCACACTCTCATCACTTGATATGTCCAGCTGCAGCACCTGCAGCCGACCTGCATGTGCTTCTTTTAACTCATCAAGCTGCGGTACATGGTCCGCATATTGTCCAGCAAAAACGTCATATTCTAGCTCAAGCAAGCATTTTACGAGGGCCAAGCCTACTCCTCGATCTGCTCCGGTTACGAAGGCTGTTTTCTTCAATACAATCACTCCTATTATACTTATTGAAATCATTGCGAATGATGGATAAGCTGCTCCGCATAATCTAGTTACGGTTGTAATGCGCCTAATTAGCAGGAGGGCTCCCATTTTGCGTACTCGAGCTGCCAAAAAAGAAGAATTTGAAATATACATTGTTCCCGCCTGGAAATGGAAGGAGTTCATTGCCTTTGAGCTCATCGGCGGCGCGGCATTTTATTTGCTATGCCGAAAAGCAGTGCATTCCGAGCTATTCGGAATAGCCGCGAATATAGCCGGACCGCAGATGCTCAAATTTTTGATGGCTGCTTATCGCTTGGATACAAAAAAACGTCCCACAGCCCCCGCTGAGCTAGCGGAATTGTAGAACGTTTCAAGCATGCTAGAAGCCGAAGTAAGCTTTCGCGTTGCGATAAGAAATATTTTGAACCATTTGACCCAGCAGCTCCATATCTTCCGGCGCCTCGCCATTCTCGACCCATTCACCTAGCAAATTGCAGAGCAAACGCCGGAAATATTCATGTCTGGTGTACGAGAGGAAGCTGCGGGAATCGGTCAGCATGCCAACAAAGCGGCTAAGCAGTCCCTGATTGGCAAGCGTATTCATTTGGTCAATCATACCATTTTTTGTATCGTTGAACCACCATGCAGAGCCAAGTTGAATTTTCCCAGGCACCCCGCCCCCTTGGAAGCTTCCAATAATGGATCCCAGTACATCATTGTCCTTGGCATTTAGCGAATAAACGATTGTTTTCGGAAGCGCGTCGTCCATATCCAGCGCATCAAGCAGCCTCGTTAGCGGGTAAGCTACGTCGCTATCATTGATCGAATCAAATCCTGTATCCGGTCCGAGCTTGCCAAACATGCGCGAGCTGTTGTTTCTAGCCGCATTGATATGGAACTGCATCGCCCAGCCGCGCTCGGCATACAAACGTCCCAAGAAGAGCAGCGTATACGTCTTGTACTGTTTCTCTTCTTCCAGGGTGACCGTTTCCTTGTTCAAGGCTTTGGCAAAAATAGCGGCAGCAACAGCCTTCGTTGTCTCTGCATACGCAACGTAGTCCAGCGCATGGTCAGACACTTTGCAGCCCGCCTCAGCGAAAAACTTTACTCTTGCCTCAAGCGCATCAAGCAGCGCATCATAGCTGTCGATCGTCGTTGCAGCCGCCTCTTCAAGCTTGCCAACCCATTCTAGAAAAGTAGGACGATTGATTTCCAGCGCTTTGTCAGGCCTGAAGGAAGGCAGCACCTGTACGTTAAAATCATCTAAAGCTTTGATCGCGATATGATACTCCAGCGAATCAACAGGATCATCTGTCGTGCAGATGACCTCGACCTTGGACATGTTGACCAAATCACGCGCTTTAAATTGGCCTGTCGCGAGCTTCGCGTTAACCTGTTCCCATATGGACGGTGCATTTTTCTCATTAATAAGCTCATAAATGCCAAAATAACGACGAAGCTCCAAATGCGACCATTGGTAAAGCGGATTGCCGATCGTTTGCGGAACTGTTTTGGCCCATGCTTCAAAGCGCTCGTAATCGGTTACTCCCTCGCCGCCTGTTACAAAACGCTCCTCTACTCCATTCGCACGCATTGCCCGCCACTTGTAGTGGTCACCGTACAGCCATGCCTCCGTAATGTTCTCAAAGCTTTTATTCTCAAAAATTTGCTGCGGACTCAAATGGCAATGGTAATCAATGATCGGCATATCCTTTGCAAAATCATGATACAGCTTAATCGCCGTTTCGTTTGACAACAAAAAATGATCGTCCATAAATGGCTTCATTCCAGCTTCCTCCTCCGCAACCTAATTATGAAATATCACAAGCTCATCAATTTGTACTGCGAGTCCCGTCTGGATTGAACGGTTTGCTGCAATGCCCGTTAGAATCGATCTTGCTCCATCAATATGATTCGCCGCCCTATGGAATGGGTCCTCTACAGGCGTTCCAAATAGATCGTTCAGCAAAACTGGATCGCCGCCGCCATGACCGCCAACGCCTTCTTCTACCTCGACCTCATAAGGAGCTGCAAACATTGGAAATACTTTAATCGACTGCTCTTTCAGCGCGCCCTCATCGGATTTCTCGCCGCCGGAATTCACATACGATTGTTCCACGATATTCATCTCGATGCGTCCTTTTGTTCCATTAAATGCGATGCGGTAGCCTTCCCATGGCAAATATGCGTTTAAGGAGTAAGTTAAGATCGCATTGTTTTTGTAGCGGACAAGCACGCCCATCGTATCTTCAATATTAATGCCGTCACCGAACACGCTTTGATCGCGGCGGTAGCCGTCCTCATGCTCCGCATCCAAATACATCGCTTTCAAATGGTCATTTTTGTCCAAATGCAGCGCAAATGGATCATTCTCAGCCAGCGGATTTCCCGTCGCGCGCTCATAAAATTGCGTCTCCCCGCGTTGCTCTGCATTTTCGCGACCATAGAACAAGAGATCACCAAAGGCAAATACCGACTCCGGCTGCGAGCCGATCCAGAAGTTCACGAGATCAAAGTGATGCGTCGATTTATGAACCAGCAAACCGCCGCTGTTCTGCTTGTTGCGATGCCATCTGCGGAAATAATCTGCGCCATGCTGCGTATTCAGCAGCCACTCGAAGTGAACAGAGGTTACTTTGCCGATTGTACCATTAGCAATCAGCTCTCTTGCTTTCGTATGATGCGGCGCATACCGATAGTTGAACGTCACACGCACATTGCGGCCCGTCCGTTCAACAGCATCCAAAATTTGCTGGCATTTTTTCTCGTCTACCGTCATAGGCTTCTCGGTTACGACATCACAGCCAAGCTCCAGCGCACGAATAATGTACGTATGATGCGTCCGATCCATGCTCGTAACGATGACCGCATCCGGCTTCTCCTGCTCAATCATTTGTTCAAATTCATTTGACTTGTACGTTTTTACAGCCTCATGGTTATATTTATCAACTAATATGCGATTCGCATAGTCCATCCGAGTTTGGTTAATATCACAAAAAGCGAGCAGCTGCGACGTTTCTCTGAAATCGGTTGCAAGAGCACCGTAGAAAAATTCTGCCCTGCCGCCGCTGCCTACCAATACATACCGTTTTTTTGCCATACTCATTATTCCTCCTCGATTCCAATTACCTTCATATTACTGCATGATAGTGATATAATTCTCTGCATATCCTGCTCTATTTCGATCAAACACCGCTTATTTTGCGATAAAATCAAAAGGAGTACATCCCTAATGAGCATCCAGCCCGACATCTACAGCTTTGGCTCTATAACCGACCTGTACATTGAGTATACGAAGCGGACAGCACCCTACACGATGGAATACAATCACTACCACGACTATTATGAAATCTACTATATGCTGTCAGGGCAGCGGATTTATTTTATACGTGACCGTTCCTATTCCGTTGAGCAAGGCGACCTCGTCTTTATTTCGAAGCATGAGCTGCACAAAACGATGCAATCCGGCGATGCCGCTCATGAACGAATTATCATACACTTTGATGATGCCATGTTGACCAAATTGGCAGGAGCACATGCCAGCTTCTTATTGACGCCATTTGAACAGCAATCCCATATTATTCGTATGCCTATGCAAGAGCAGCTGGCGACAGCACAATTAATGAGTAGAACGCTCTCAGAGATCAGACAGCAGCCTGCTGGCTTCGAGCTGTTTCCTGCGTTTGCCGTAACGGAGCTTCTGCTGACTGCAGCTAGACATATTCAGCAGCATGAGCCAGTGCCTCTGCACCACGCCACTCCCATGCATGCCAAAATTTCAGAGGTTATCCGCTACATTAATGCTCACTTTGGGGAGACGCTTCGGCTTGACGAGGTCGCAAAACATTTTTTCATCAGTCCTTACTATTTAAGCCGCATGTTCAAGGAGCTGACAGGTTTTACCTTCTCCGATTACATCACTCTGACCCGCATGAAGGAAGCGCAGCGTCTGCTTCGCGAGTCCGATAGGAGCATTACCGATATTGCCGCTGCGGTTGGCTTCGATAACTTCTCCCACTTCGGAAAAACCTTTAAAAAGATAACCCGCATATCCCCGCGTCAATATCGGAAGCAATATAGGTAAGAGAATTTAAGCGAAACAAATTTTTGTCGTAATTTCATACAAATTTGGTCATTAAATTACACTAAAAATAAGCATAAAACTATGTTAAATTATAGCTGTTGTCATAAATTTATATATGCAATGCAAATTCGCTAATAGATGCCCAGGGAGAGATGAACCTATGATTCGAATCGGTAAAATCAGTTATTGGCATGTACACGCATGGGATTATACGAAACAAGCTCAGGAGCACCCTGGTACGGAAATCGTTGCTGTATGGGACGAAATCGCGGAACGCGGTCAAGCAGCTGCCGAGAAGCTTGGCGTTACTTTTCATTCCGATCTTAATGAAATGTTGAGTCGCGATGATATTGACGCCGTTATTGTTGACGCTCCAACTTTCAGACACCAAGAGGTTATCGTAGCAGCGGCTAAAGCCGGCAAGCATATTTTCACAGAGAAAGTTATTGCCCCGACTCTTAAAGAAGTAAATGTTATACTAGATGAAGTAGCTAAAAATAATGTAAAATTAACTGTATCGCTGCCTCGTCTAAATGACGGCTATACACTGGCGATTCGCGATATTTTGTCACAAGGCGTACTTGGAAAAATCACACTCGTTCGTGCTCGTCTCTCACATAACGGAGCAACAGCGAACTGGCTGCCTGAACACTTCTACAACCTAGAGCAATGCGGCGGCGGTGCTTTAATCGATTTGGGCTGCCACCCTATGTATTTGACTAGACTTTTCTTGAATGAAATGCCAAAAGAGGTTTCTGCTCACTTTGGTTATGTGACTGGCAAAGAAGTAGAAGATAACGCAGTTGCGATATTGAACGCGCCATCTGGAGCAATCGGAATCGTAGAAGCCGGCTTCGTTAACAATCATTCACCATTTACGCTTGAGGTGCATGGAACTGAAGGAACGCTATTGTATGGCAATCCTGAGAGCCAGCTGCTGCTTCGCACTTCTACACCAGGAGCACAATCATCTGAGCAATGGACGGCACAAGTGATTCCGCCGAACAGAGAAAGTGCATTTGACCAATGGGTGCAGCACATCGAGAACAACACGTCCGCTGACGAAAATGTAAGCCTTGCCATTGACTTAACAAAGCTGATGGAAGCTTCAAACCGTTCTGCTAATGAGCACCGTGCAATCCGCATCGATGAGCTGAGCGAGTAATACTACACACATAATTTGAACGACTCCAAGGAGTGATCGGCATGCCTAACTTCCCGTATGAGGTCATGCATGAACGCCAGGATGCGCTTGAACGCCTTGAGCTGTGCATCAGATGGGGACCCTACGACATCCATGTACTGCGCTTCCATCTGACGCAATTTCCTCCCGGCAGAATGATTGGATTTCATAAGCACGCGGAATATGAATTTCACTTCATACCGCAGGGCAAAGGAAAGGTCATTATTAGCGACCAGGAGTATGCGTTAAAACCTGGCATGCTTTATTTAACCGGACCTGAGATCATGCATTATCAAGAAGCAGACCCGCTTGAAGCGATGGATGAGCTTTGTCTGCATGTCGATATCATTGATCGCACCGAGCAGAATAACGGCGAGGATGTTCATTCCTATGACGACTGGGAAGCTGCTGAAGCGCGAAATTGTATCGAGAAGCTCAAGGCGCTTCCACTCTATCCAACAATGGATCTTCATCAAGCGATGCCTCGCTTTCTTGAAGCGTATCAAGCTTGCAACGATAATTTTGTCGGCAGCTATACTACCATTAAGCAGACAGTTATCCAGATTTTAATGCGAGCGGTTCGTGCTTATGAAACAGCAAGTGAACAGAAGCATTTTCCAACGCGGGATATGAAGGCTTATCGTTATCGACTCGCCTTGGAGTATATTTACGCTAACTATGACGGCTTCATCACGCTTGAGGACGTTGCGGACAAGCTTAATTTAAGCTCTCGGCAAATTCAGCGATTATTCAAGGAGCTTCATCACGGACATACATTCAGCCGTATTCTTGAAGACATCAGGCTAGCTGTCGTATGTCGTGAGCTGCTCGAGAGTTCGCATTCGGTGGAGAAAATAGCTAAGTTATCCGGCTTTGCCGGCGGCAACTATTTACACGCTGTATTTCGCAAGAAATTCGGCGTCACTCCTTCCGAATATCGCAGGAATGCTCGTCAAACCGTTTCTCAATAGAAAAAAATCATTATACTACTAGGAGGCTTTATAACATGTCTAAAGTATACAAACTTGCTATTATTGGCTGTGGCGGAATTGCAAACGGAAAACATCTACCAAGCTTGAAGAAACTTAAAAACGTTGAAATCGTTGCATTTTGCGATATCGTTGAACAACGTGCGATTGACGCAGCTGCTCAATACGGCGCAGAAGGCGCGAAAGTATACACGGATTACACGGAGCTGTTGAACGATTCTTCCATTGAAGTTGTTCACGTATGTACGCCAAACGATTCACATGCAAACATTGCCATTGCTGCGCTTGAAGCTGGCAAACATGTTATGACAGAAAAGCCTATGGCCAAAACAGCTCACGATGCACAACGTATGGTTGACGCTGCTCGCCGTACTGGCAAGAAACTTACTGTTGGCTACAACAACCGTTTCCGTCCAGACAGCCAACACTTGAAAAAATTGTGTGAAGCTGGTGAGCTTGGTGACATCTACTACGCGAAAGCGCATGCTGTTCGTCGCCGCGCAGTTCCAACTTGGGGCGTTTTCCTTGACGAAGAAAAACAAGGCGGCGGACCGCTTATCGATATCGGTACTCACGCACTTGATTTGACGCTTTGGATGCTTGACAACTACAAGCCAAAAGTAGTGCTTGGTACTTCTTACCACAAGCTTTCGCAACGTGAGAATGCTGCTAATGCATGGGGCCCTTGGGATCCTGCAAAGTTCACAGTTGAGGATTCCGCATTTGGTATGATCGTTATGGAAAACGGCGCTACAATCGTGCTTGAATCCAGCTGGGCACTTAATACACTTGAAGTTGACGAAGCAAAATGTACGTTGTCTGGTACTGAAGGCGGCGCGGACATGAAGGATGGCCTTCGCATTAATGGCGAGAAGCATAGCCGTCTATTTGCAACAAAGGTTGATCTGAATGCAGGCGGAGTTGCTTTCTACGATGGCAAAACAGAAAGCGATGCTGATCTCGAAATGAGAATGTGGCTGAAAGCTATCGAAGAGGACACTGAGCCTGTTGTTACACCAGAGCAAGCTTTTGTCGTTTCTCAAATTCTTGAAGCGATTTATGAATCATCCAAAACCGGCAAAGCCGTATATCTATAAGCTATACAAAAGGAACTGCCTCGCTTGGTCTATACAGACCTTGCAGGGCAGTTCCTTTTTTTATTCTCCTATTGAATTACTCATTAACGAAAAACGAGGCCAATAAAATGACAGGAGCATTATAATCAATCGCGTATTCATTGCTGGAATAAGAACCTCTTACGTCCAAATAGGCCATGGCAGGTGCAAGACTATCCTTGACCGCATCCAAATCAGGATCTCCTCCGTAACGATTCGGACCTCCAACGACTAAACCTGGAATCAATACTCCAGTAGCTGCATTAATGCGGTGATGAGGCTCCAGCGGGTATTGACTGCCTATTCCCGTCACATAACTAAACCCCGTTGCGCTGCGGCCAAATACATGGTGCAGCTGCTCAAGCGCAGTAGCTCTGAAGCTAGCTTCTTCAGGCTTCATTAGGTTTGCAATTAGAAGGATACAGCCATAAGCAGCTCCGGATTTCACCGATGCCCACGTGTATTCCTCTGCGTTCAATAGGTTGAAATAGCCGTCTGCTTCGGATCTTGCAACAAGCTCCTTCGCTCGATCAATTACTGCTGTACGAATAAGCTCCTTCCACTGCTCATCGGCTTTCTCCGCACGATAGTACGCCCATTGACCAAGCAGCTGGGCATTCGCCCAGTTGACCGCCTGTGGGGAGCTCTTCAACAAATAATCAAACCGACTAGTCAGCACGTCGCTATAACTGCTATTTCCCGTAGTGCGAAACAGCTCAGCAAGTGCCCACATCCTCTCTTCTGCATCGGTTTGCTTGCCATATCCGCCAGAGCCGTTATCCTGCATCGGATCCTGCCGGAAAGCAGCGGCTTCGTTTGCGCTCAAGTAACTCTGTGCTTTCTCAGCCGCAGCTAACAGTCGATTTGAAAATTTTTCGTCGAAGGGTTTATATAATCGGGACGCCAGCGCTGTTGCACCCGCAAATTGAGCGGTGCCATACGTCGACAAACCATATACATAACGAGTTTGTGTATCCGTATCTGGCGTAACAAATCCAGTCCAAGCGGAGCCGCTCACTTTATGATAAACCGCACCGTCTGCACGCTGCATGCGCAGCAACCATTCCAGCTCATAACGCACCTCTTCCAAAATATCAGGAAGCGAGGAATTAGCAGCCTTTAACCCTTCAGGGAACTTAAGCTGTTCCGCAGGAAATGCTTCTGGATTGATGTCGTATGCGAGCAGCAGCTGAGCAACTGTAACAGCTGCAGGAGGTATGTATTTCCCATAATCACCCGCGTCGTACCAGCCCCCGGATACATCTATGGGATCACCTTTATGCGATACCCCATCATCAAAGAAGATCTCTGCTTGCGCATCTTGTAAATGCCCCGCTGTCTGCTTCAGCTTCGTAATCGGATCGTCGATCGTTACGCCCGAACGCTGCAATGTATAGGATCTGAGCAGCGTAGCGAGTGCATCATGATATGGAGCATCTCCAATGACAAAAGGATAAGAACTGCCCGCCCCAGCTACCAGCAGCTTATATTCTCCAGCCGTTTGGAAGCTAGAGAAATCCGCTCTTCTTACTGTCTTTTGTGATGCTGCATCCGCAAGCGGCTCAGATAAGCTGCCCGTAAACATCGTGTTGCCATTGCTGTCTACTAACGAAAATTCCGCTCCGCTTGGCAATTCACCCTCCACGATGGCAAACTTCGCATGCGCTGTTCCATAGCCTACCTGATCCACCTTCACTTGTGTTCCTTGCTTAATTTCTGGCTGCGAGTCAGGTTCCGTTGCAATTGGCAATTCAGCATTGTTTATTGGGGCATTTCCTTGTTCCTGCTGCTTATTCAATGTATTCCCGCCTTCTGACCCTGATAACAGTCGAAATGATATCGTCACGACTAACAAAAGAATAATGATTCCGCCTATGACATACAAAGAACGTCTGCGTATACGCATCAGTCACCGCCAATTTTGATTTTGCTGCCTTATAAATTCATAGGAGCGCCATTATGATCAATAAAAAGTGCATCTGCTTCCGTTTTCCGCTCGACGATGTTCAAGATGCCAGCTGCAGATACTGTCGCATCTCCTGGCGCTTGCTCGCCTCCCATATCTGTTTTGATCCAGCCGGGATGAAGCGCATGAACAACAAAGCCTTGCGGTGCAAGCTCGTTCCGCAGCTGAGCTGAGAACATGTTCAGAGCAGACTTAGACAGCGCATACGAATAGTCGCCGCCATAAGCGCCTGTGAAGCTTCCTGCTTCCGAGCTAATATTAATGATGCTTTGCCGCTCTCCTTGACGAAGCATAGGCAAAAAATGCTTGAGCACGACGATCGGACCAAAAAGATTAGTCTGGAACGATTGCTCTACTTGCTCCAAGTCGAGCTGCTCCAGCTTCTGGTCCCGTCCCAGCAATATCGCTGCACTGTTTATAACCGCATCCAGACTGCGAACTCGGTTTTCCGCTTGCTCGGAAGCGTAGCGAACCGAATTCTCATCCGTAACATCAAGCGGCAGGATCGTTACTTGATCTGGAAATTTCGAAAGCAGCTCTTGCAAGCCCTCTGCGGATGATCCCGGGCTGCGAACCCCAGCTAGCACATAATGCCCTCTTTCGCACGCTTCACTAGCAATCGCTAAGCCAAGACCTCGATTGGCGCCTGTAATTAATATGTTCATACCGCTCATTCCTCCTGTTCATTCATCGCCTATATTGGGAAGCTCGTTATCGCATCATTTACTTTTTATCGTTTTCTAGAAGCTCCAGCATGATCTTCAAATTTTTAAAAGTATCCATATAAGCGTATCGTCCGCCGGTATACTCTCCCTTTTGAACCAATGCCATTCCGTTTTTCTCCATGGACGCTACAATTTCTTTCATGCCGTCAACGACAAACGCGATGTGATGCGGGCCTTCACCATGCTTGTCGAGATGCTCTCTCCACGTACTAGGATGTTCATCCGGCTCGATAAGCTCAAGCTGCAAGGAACCCATATCAAAAAAAGCAAGCTTGGCGCGAGCCACTGACGATTCACCATTGTATTCCGTTTGTGCTTTATCTACCGTGTCCGTCCAAAACCAATTCGGCTTTTCTATTCCAAAAAAATCGGCATACGCCTGCGACGTTGTATCAATATCATGAACTAATAGTCCAATTTGAGTTACTGTACGTGTTCCAATCAAGTTTTTATCCATGCCCGTTTCCCCCTGTAGATTGATTTTATCGTTATAAGTGCTGTAAAAGACGTATAATCACTATTCAATATCCGGATGCTCCAATTCATTGTAAATCCTTCACCTACATCCGCATTCCCCCTCTCACAAAGCTACAACACGTGAACGCGTGTTCATTCGAAAGTAAAAAATAATATGCAGTTCAAACCTGACATTAGAAGCCATTATGCAAATCATAACGACCTCTAACTACGTAGGCTTTTGTCTTAACTATGAATCTTCCCTTGCCCTTTGACAGGAATCACGGACAACAAGCTCCGTGCTTGCCGCAACCGGTTGATAGTCGCCCGAGCCATTCTCAATGCTGGAAATCAAGGTTTTCGTTAATTTGTCCATCATGTCTGCAAAATCAACCCGAATCGTCGTTAATGCCGGACTGGAATGCGCACTCAATATATGGTCATCAAAACCTACGATCGATACATCCTCCGGCACACGAATACCGGATTCCTTCAATGCTCGAATAGCTCCGAATGCAACGCTGTCATTTGCCGCAAATATCGCTGTCGGCAGCTCCATCTTGGATTTCATAAATTCCTTAATGGCCATGTAGCCGCTTGATTCGTTAAAATCTCCCGGCAGCATCCACTGCTGCACGAGCGGTAATTGATGCCTTGCCATCGCTGCTTGAAAGCCGCGCCACTTGGATGGTCCTGAGTATCTATTCATGTCTCCGTTAATCATGCCGATTCGCTTATGGCCCAAGCTGACTAAATAATCAATCGCTTGCCCTACACCCGTTTCGTTGTCAAAGTTGAACACAATACGATTGGATTCGGTTCGTCCTGGCAAGTGCTGATCCACGATTGCCACCATAAATCCTTCGGCTATAAGTTCTTCAATGAGCGGTTCATGATTCGCTGCTCCAATGAACACGCCTCCATCGATTCTGCGCTGATAGAAGCTCTCCTTAATCGTACGAGCCTCATTCTGATCTTTCATATCGTGAACGATATGAGTCAGCACATAATAGCCATGCGAAGAAGCGTTTTCAATAACCCGCGCAAGCAGCAAGCTTGAAATGCTGTCGCCGGATACTCGCCCGGAATCGGCCATAAACAAACCAATCGTTCGCGTGCGTTTGCCTGCCAGCACCTGCGCGGATAGATTAGGGTAATAATTGTATTGCTGAATGACCTTCAATACCTTTTGCTTCGTCTTCTCAGGAACATTCGCATAATTGTTAATAACACGGCTGACCGTGCTTCTGGAAACACCTGCTAGCTTAGCAATTTCCGTACTATTAATTTCCTTGCTCAATCCTAGTCCCTCTTTCCGTAAACACGCGTTTATGAAAATATGGTACCAATGTTCCGAAGCGCTGTCAATTCATAATTGCAAGCTGCTTTAAAGATATTAAAATAGAAGCAGCCTCAAAGGTTTCCCTGAGGCTGCTTCTTATATAAAAACAGCTAAGTCGAGGCTGCGGCCAGCTGCTTGGTGTATGCGTGACGATCCTCATTGAACAGCTGACCACGTGCGAATTGATCTACGATTTGCCCTTGTTTCATAATGATGATACGATCACTCATTAAACTGACAGCCGAAATATCATGCGAGATGAAGAGATATGATATGCCAAGGTCTTCCTTTAGTGAGGAGAGCAGCTTCAGTATCTGTGCCTGCACGGTTACATCAAGGCTAGAAGTTGGTTCATCACAAATGAGCAGCTTAGGCGCCAGACTTATGCCGCGTGCAATTGCAACTCGCTGTTTTTGTCCGCCGCTCAGTTCATGCGGGTATCTATCCAAATGCTCAGCCTGCAAACCGACCAGCTCCAGCAGCTTTAACGCTGTTTCTTTACGGGATAAACCTATATTGCCCAAGAAGGAAGGCCTTACCTCCTTGAAGTTATCTAGCGGTTCCATAACAGACCGCCAAATCGGCAAACGTTCGTTCAAAGCGGCTGACGGGTCCTGAAATATAACCTGAATATGCTTCCTCATCTCACGTAATTCCTTACCCTTCAAGGAGAACAACGATACCCCGCTGAGCAGTGACTCGCCGCTGTCCGGCTGCTCGAGCGCAAGCAGCAATCGGACAAGCGTGCTTTTTCCGCTTCCGCTTTCTCCAATGACTCCTAAACATTCATCTTGATAAATGGTAAGGGATACATCACGTAATGCATGTACTATTGTGCCGTTTTCCTTATACGTTTTGCTTAAATTAGCAACGGACAGAAGCTTTGTCATTTTTGTCACGCAAGCCCTCTCAGCGGGTATCGCAATGAAAGCTCATCGGCCGCCATATTCTGATGAATACGTTCAATATCCATTAAATTCGGTTTTGCTTCAAGAAGCATTCTCGTATAAGGATGGCTGGCTTCATGTCCTATTTCATCCGTACGATCAATGTCGAGGAGTTGTCCATATCTCATAACGGCGACGGTATCCGCCCGCTTTAACACATTTCGAAGATCATGTGAAATAAGCAAAACGGCACAACCCGTCTGCGCCTGCATCTGGGCAAGCAAGTCAAGTACACGCTCGCCTGCCAAAACATCCAGTGCTGTCGTTGGCTCATCTGCGATTAGCAGAGCCGGCTCCAGCATCATCGCCGACGCCAGCACTGCACGCTGAAGCTGTCCGCCACTCAGCTGAAAGGGATAACTTTCATAAACCCGCTCTGCCTGTATCCCAGCTTGCTCAAGCCATTCTAGCACCACTTGCTTCGCCTCCTTGCGCGTACAGCTGCGATGGCTGCGCAATGTCTCCGAAAGCTGATTGCCTATTTTGATAAAAGGAGTAAAGCTTCCTTGGTAATCTTGGAAGACAAAGCCGATTTTGTCGCCGCAAAGCTTCCTTCGCTTTTTTTCCGGCAACAGGCTAATGTCCTCACCGCTGAGCAAAATACGGCCTTCCGTCATCTTAAGATGATGAGGCAGCATGCCAAGCACAGCGTTTGCAGTCACGCTTTTTCCACTTCCGCTTTCGCCTACCAGCGCCAATGTTTCACCTTGATTTATTTGTAATGTCAAATCCTTCACAAGCAGTCGATGCTCCTTGCCTTTGTCTGCACATATGTACAGATTTTCGATTTGCAACACGGCTTGGTTCATTGCATCTCACCTCCGCTTAGCTTAGTACTGTTAATGGCTTCTAACATCAAACCGATCGCGTACGCCCTCACTTATCAAATTACATGAAGCCACGACGAGCATAATCGCAAGTCCCGGGTAAAGCATGAGCGAAGGATTCGACTCGAAGTAAGGCCTTCCGTCATTCAACATCGCCCCCCATTCCGGAGACGGAGGTTGTGCGCCTAATCCTACATAGGAGAGCGAAGCAATAATTAAAATAATTTTTCCGATGTCGAGTGCCGCAAGTACGATGATCGGCGAAATGATATGAGGCAGCAGATGACGCCAAATCAATTTCCAGCTGCTGCAGCCTGCTGCCCGAGCCGCGAGCACATAATCCTTCTCCCGCTCAGACAACACAATACCGCGAACAACACGAGCGTAATTAATCCAACTGACAACGACAATGGATATCATCAAGTTTTTTAGGCTGGGACCAAGAAAGCCGGTAAATGCGATCGCCAAAATAAACTCAGGAAATGCGCCGATAGCATCTACGATTCTCATTAAGACGATATCAAACCGCCCGCGCTTATAACCAGACAGCAGTCCGATTGGAATACCAATGATCATTGCGGCGGCAAGCGTTAGCGCGGCAATGCCTAATGTTGTCTCAGCACCAACAGCAAGTCTAGTGAAAAGACATCTTCCCAAATGATCCGTTCCGAGCGGATACTGCCAGCTTGGCGCCAGCAGACGCTCAGATAGATTGACAGTCAGCGGATCATTTTGCCAAATAAGCGGCTCTATCATTACGATCACTACAAGGAGCGTAAGCATAGCAATTCCAATAACAGTTAGCGGGTGATTGCGAATGGAACGGTTTCGCTTCCAGCTAGCTTCATTAACATTTACATTCGTTATCGTCGGCCTCACAGCGGCTTCTCCTTCCGAATACGGATACGCGGATCAAGAACTCCATAGCTTATATCGACGAGCAAATTCACGCTGACAACAAGCAGGCCCATCAGTAATACAAAACCTTGAACAATAGGATAATCGCGCTCGAATATAGCAGATACAGCCATCGTTCCAAGTCCTGGCCAAGAGTATAGCGTCTCTGTGACGACAGAGCCTGCAAGCAGGCTGCCAATGCTCATCCCGCAAACGGTAATAATTGGCAGCAAGGCAGCACGCAGCGCATGCAGTGACATTACCCTCCATTCCGATATACCTCTAGCACGAGCAGAACGAATGTAAGGCTGCGACATGCTCTCCAAAAGACCAGCGCGCAGTAAACGTGAATATTGCGCAGCTAAACCAATTCCTAACGTAAGTGAAGGAAGAATCATATGCAGTATGCTGCCCTTGCCCAGCATCGGCAGCCAGTGCAGCTTGTTAGCAAACAAGTAGATAAGTAGAAGTCCCAGCCAAAATAACGGCATCGAAGCACCGATTAACGAAAAGATTCGGCTAAAGTGATCTGGCAGTTTTCCTTGATATTTTGCAGACCATATTCCAAGCGGAACCGCAATAAGCACCATAAAAAATAAACCGCCTGCAGTAAGCTGTAGAGTTGAAGGCAGCCGGTACAAAATTTCATCAAGCACCGGCTTTCCTTTCATATAGGAATAACCCAAATCTAATTGCACTAATTGCAGCAGCCACATGCCATATTGCAAAATAACCGGCTTGTCGAAACCAAGCTCCTTGCGCAGCTCCTCTTCATCGTCTTGCGTTACCGTTACGGTATCCGCTTCAAGCATCAAGAGAACAGGATCGCCCGGTGCCAGCTTCATCAATATAAAAGTTAGTAAGGATAAAAAAAAGAGCACGAATACGAGCTGCAGCGCACGTTTTTTGACCATATACAGCATTACTTCACATCCAGCTGGTTTGTAATAATGTAGTACTCCTCAGGACCAGGTTTCCAGCCTGTAACACGGTTATTGACGCCAACGATGAGATTTGGATAGACGATATAGGAATGTATCACTTCGTCCATCACAACCTTTACTGCCTCTTGTGTAAAATGGGCTCTGCTTGCTAAATCATTCGTTGCGTTCAGCTTGTTCACAGCTTCGATAATGGAACGGTTCTCATAGTGAGTACCATTCAACGATCCGCCCGGCATGAGCGCCGCGTTCAAAAAATAGCCGCCATCGCCGCGCGGAGCTGACAAATTGCTATATGTAACGATGTCCCACTGTTTATTTTCACGAATATACGTATCTGCATTTTCTACGGTTGAAATATGGATGTTGATCCCTATTTTTGCCGCATCGGACTGCAGCAGCTGAGCAATTAACGAAAGCTCTGGACGAGCGCTGTACGTTGCCAGCTCAAGGTTAAGCTCCTTACCGTCGCTCTCCATTTTGCCGGCACGGTTTAGCGTAAACCCCGCTTCCATAAGCAGCTTCTGCGCTGCAGCAGAATCCGCCTCCCTAACTGCCTCTTTACTGCCAAAAGGCAGGCTGGAGTTGAATGGGCCGTTCGCGGGTGTCCCATTTCCCAGCATGATATCACGTGCTACACTTTCGCGATTAAGCAGGAGATCGATCGCTTTGCGAACCTTAATATTTTGCATTAAAGGCTTTTGTTGGTTGTATAACAAGAAATGAACCCGTAATCCAGCAATAGATTCTACGTGAAGATTGTTATCCTTCTCGATACTGGAAACAGTCTCAGCAGGTACCGAATAGACGATATCCGCTTCCTTCGATTGCAAAGCGAGCGCTCGCACGTTGCTATCCTCGTTAAATTTATATACCACGCTGTTCACTTTCGCTTTTCCGTCCCAATAGCCGTCGTAACGCTTTAATTCCACTTCAATGTTCGGTGTAAATTTCACCACTTGGAAAGGCCCAGTCCCCACTGGCGCAAGATTAAAAGCTTCTGTCCCCAACCCCTCTTCCGCCGCTACACTTATAACCGATGCGTACGGATTTACCAGCTCTGAAGGCAAGGAAGGATGTGGCTCGCTCGTTATGATTTTTAGTTCGTTTCCGTCCGCCTCCATCGCCTCAATCTTTAAAGAGCCTGCAAGCACCTGACTCGCAGCGATGCCTCGCTCAAAAGAAGCTTTTACCGCCGCCGCATCCAGTGGTGTACCATCTTGAAACGTAACCCCTTCACGAATGGTAAACAACCAGGTTACATCGTCGATCGCTTCCCATTTTGTAGCAAGCCAAGCCTTTAACTCTAACTTTTCATCCATACGAACGAGCGTCTCCACAATTCCGGCACGCAGCGTTTCCCAGCTGTTATGCGGGTCTAAGCTTGCTGTTTTAAAATTGCGTATGACCGTAATCTGTTTTATGGCTTCTCCCCCTTCTCCTTTCACCGAAACCATTTGATTTTCATTTTTTCCGCATGCAGCAAGCATTGCCGTACATAGCAAGACTGACGCCAGCAAAGAAATATACCGTTTCCTCGTTTTAAATAAGGATATCACTTTAATTCTCCTATTCTATTAAGCTTCTTGCCGTTATTGAATCGCTGAGTTCATCTGATCATTCATTGCATTCGGAAATTCATCAAGAAAAACGTTCCAGTCGAGCGGCAGCTCCTCGTCTCTCAGCAAGCAGCGGTCGAGCGATTCGGTCAGCTGCTTACGATTCATCGCAATGCCGATAAGTACAAACTTGTTAACACGATCACCATATTCCTCGTGCCATACGTTTGCCAGCTCCGGGTCTTCGAGCAATAATTCTTCTCGTTCCGCATCCGGCAATGCAGCAGCCCACAGACCAGCTGGTCCAAACTGTATGGAAGGCCCTGCTTGGCTCAAGCTTTGTGCATAGTTGTTGCGAGTCGCCAGCCATACGATACCTTTGGCCCGAACGACTTCCTCTGGCCAGCGCTCCATCCAAGCTTTAAGACGCTGCGGATGAAATGGCTTCGCACGTTCGTATACGAAGGAGGATATGCCGTACTCTTCCGTTTCAGGTGTATGTGATGGAGCTTCCAATTCCTTTATCCACCCTGCTGAACGACTAGCTTCGTCAAAATTAAATAACGACGTATTCAAAATTTCTTTCGGATTAACTTCGCCTTTGGAAGTTCGAATAAATTTGGCGCGCGGCTGCATGGTCCGGAGCACCCCTTCAAGCTCCGCCAAATCCTCATCATCAACAAGATCGCATTTGTTCAAAATTAGCACATCGCAAAACTCGATCTGATCTATCAACAAATCAACTACCTCGCGTGTATCGTCTTCTCCAACGGCTTGACTGCGATCAAGCAATGTTTCGCCTGATGCATAATCATGCCAGAAGCGATAAGCATCAACGACCGTTACCATACAATCCAGCCTGCAATATTGTGTTAAATCAATTCCTTGCTCTTCATCGATATAGGAGAAGGTCTGAGCTACGGGAACTGGCTCACCAACACCCGTTGATTCAATCAGAATATAATCAAAGCGATTTTCTTTCGCCAAGCTCTCTACTTCCTTAAGCAAATCTTCCCTAAGCGTGCAGCAAATACAGCCATTGGACATTTCGACAAGCTTTTCTTCTGTCCGTGACAAGCCGCCCCCATCTTTAATAAGACTAGCGTCTATATTCAATTCACTTAAATCATTTACAATAACAGCGACTTTCAAGCCATCGCGATTATGTAGGATATGATTCATAATCGTCGTCTTGCCAGCGCCCAAATATCCGCTCAATACAGTTACAGGCAGTTTTTTAACAGTCATCATTGGCACCTCCGGTTAATTTAAGCTTTCGTTTAAACGTAATTATTACGATTATATAGCAAATAAAAAAGCGCACTCAATTAATAGTAATCATTACGCTTAATGAGTATAACGATATTTCGCTAACTCGTCAAGATCGTATTAATTACAATTAAACAACCATGCTTTTTGTCCCATTTATTGTTTTTCCATAAAAACCAATCTTAATTGAGCATTGATTAATTTTGTTTGGAATATCTCATATCCTGCTTTTTTATAAAGCTGAATGTATTATACCCCCCATCCGAATACAATCTATATCCGTATTATCATTTAACACGACTAGTTTATTGCTGTTCGGCTCCAATAGCTTGAAAACTTGCACATTTTCCTTCTTTTTATGATTATAGTTCTACGCGTACATTCTCCATAACATAGAAAAGATTTGTTTGTAATTCTCTTTTTCTAAATCCAAGCTTCTGTACAATAAATCTTTTTTGCACGAATGCACACATGCGAGTCCACCTACTTTATTCAAGTTCATTCTCTCTATCCTTCAGTCATATCCGCCTTCTGCTTCTGGCAGTTTCTGATAGGCTTCCTTCCCTGCAACGATTTGATGAATGAACTGTCGCAGTTCCAGCAATTGTTTTGCATCCTTTGTTAACTCGCAATATTTCTCGGTCCAAGTAAATGTCTTTGATTCCCCGTTTATACTAACTTCCCAGCTGTCTTCCCCGTAAGGAGTCCGTTCACACCCTATAGCAGCAGGCTTTAAGTTTTTTGTTCCCATTATATTTATTTCTCTCATTTTCTCATAAATGCTGCGCATCTCTTCTGTCGTAAACGCAATTTTTGCAGACGCAGTCCCGTTCATTACTAAATCCTTTGTAGCTGTATCTAGAAAAGTATTAATTTCGTTTTTGTTCACTTCGCTGTATCCGTAACGCACCATGAAATCAAAATCACTTGGCATTTCTTTAGGCATATTGTTTGATTTTATAACGATATCATTTGTTGGTTGATACTGATCAACCGTGTTTATCTCTGCACTCGTCCCCTTGCTGCAACCACTTGCGATAACTGCAAATAGGAGTAAAACTGAGCATAAACGTTTCATTTTAATGCCCCCCAATTAAATTAATGCAATGTTAAAGACGTAATTGGGAGATATTAGTTGCATCTATCCATCTTGTTCCTTTGTGAAACTAATCATATCCTCGCACCTCGCTAAGTGTATGATTACTATACAAAAAAAGCCGATGACCCCTTTGCTTTGGATTCATCGACCTATTATCATTGGGCTCTCTCTGCGCTACACATTAACATTATAGGAGAGCTGCAGTTCATCCCCTGGCAGGCCGCGAATGCCCCAGTTATATTTTGGAGTTTCAAAAATTGTTATTTCGATATCTTCAGGAGAAATATGCAATTGTGCTTGAATGTGATCAAAGAGCGAACGAATAAGCTGTTTTTTGGAATCGATGGAACGACCTTCAAATACGCTTATTTCGATAATCGTATACGCTTCGGTCCGTCCAGGAGCGTAATAAAAATCTTCTTTCTCCATTGCGAAAAAACGATGAAACTTCTTATCGAGTGGCATCTTAAATACATCCACTACACAGGAATGAATAACTTCTGATAATTGTTGTTTTATCGGATTTAATTGATCCTTAAGTCCAAAAACTTTGACCTGAGCCATTCTACTAATCACGCCTTTCTTATTTCAATAGTCACTAGTTTAATATTGTATATTTAGTAAAATTATAACACACGCAATTAGAATAAATCTCCTATGCTGAGCCAAACCAAGCATGGCTTAGCAGACGAATGCCTTCTTCAATTTCAACCTCACTCATTCCGCCAAATCCAAGCCATACAAATGATGCCGGACAGCGCTCACTATCCATCCAATGTACATTTGGAGAATAAACTTTTACCCCATTTTCTGCTGCCCGTTCGATCAGCTGGCCGCTTTCTCTGTCCTTAACATCAAGCAGCAAATGCAGTCCTGATTTGCTCCCAATGACACGTACACGATCACCCATATATAGTGAAATCGCAGCAACTAAAGCTTTATGCTTCGCTTGATAAAGTCTTCTCATTTTGCGTATATGCCCAGCAAAATGTCCGCGATTCATAAACAAAAACACGGCCTGCTGAATGATAGGTGATGCAGGTTGACTGTAAACGGAAAATATCTCATCCCGCTTTTCTAGCATGTTTGTTGGAAAGACGATATAGCTTAATCGGGCCGCAGGCAAAAATGATTTCGAAAATGTCCCCAAATAAACGACACGTTCTCCTGAGTCCAATGCTTTAAGAGAGGGAATCGGCTGGCCAACATATCGGAACTCACTATCGTAATCATCCTCGATAATGACAGCGTCGTTTTGGTTTGCCCACTGGAGCAGCTTCATTCGTTTCTGTACTGACATCACCATGCCTAATGGAAATTGATGTGATGGTGTCACATACACTGCATTGACATTGCTTGATTGCAGCTCTTCTATGTTCAAACCATCAGAATCGACCGAAATGGGCGTAATTTCGCAGCCATGATTTTTGAAAATCGTTCTAACGCCATTATACCCGGGTTCTTCCATAGCTATGTTTTGCCCCCCTAGAGACAAAAACTGCAATAACATGCTTACGGCATGTTGTGTTCCTGAACAAATGATAATTTGATTCGGGCTGCACGATACTCCCCGAGATTGAAATACGTATTTTGCAATTTCTTCCCTAAGCTCCTCTTCTCCTTGTGGATGTCCATAACCCAATATTCGATAAGGGTCTCCATTTAAACCATCCGACAAACATTTCTTCCATATCTTCATCGGGAAACGATGCCATTCAATATCACCATAGTTAAAATCATACCGATACCTTTTCCAATTAATATCCTTAGTGGATCTTACTTGAACTGAATCTCGATTGGTATTCACATCCTCTAGCGGCAACACTCTTATCCCATTACGGCTTTTACTATCCACATACCCTTCTGCAAGCAGCTGCTGATAAGCAGCTTCTACAGTGTTTTTGCTAATCTTCAAATAGTGCGCCAACTCACGAATCGATGGAAGCTTAGTACCTTCAGCCATTAATCCAGATTCAATTTGATCCTTAATATACGTATACAGCTGCGAGTATAAAGGATGTTTTCCCTGCTTATCGAGTAAAGGAGTAATCTCTATCATATGCAGCACCTGACCCCATGAAATATTCGGAATCTGCCCCTTTTCACAGGGACAATTGTTCATTACTATTACATTATCATAAAGACAAAGGGTGTGCCTAACTATGTTTCCCGTAAGATTACAGAAAAGAGAGTGTACTGATCAGGGTAAAATTCAATCTTTTTTGTTAAACGCAAAAACGGGATTCCTTGGCCTATCTGCCGATGGAATCCCTTACGTTGTTCCGTTAAACTTCACTTGGCTGAACGACACTGTTTACTTTCACGGTGCTGCTGAAGGGCGGAAAATCTCCTATATCGAGCAAAATCCAGAAGCTTGTTTTACCGTAAGCGAAGAATATGGAACATTAACTGATCCCGTACCTGCTCATACCGATACCTCTTATATGAGCGTTATGATTTCTGGGCAAATACAGTTTGTTAATGAAATAGATGAGGCTGCAAAAGCTATGCAAAGCATGCTGGACAAATATGTGCCTGGCTACTATAAACAACCGTTGTCAAAATCGCATTTGGAAAAATATGAATCATCCTTGGGGAGTAAAACTAAAGTATTTAAATTAATAGCAGCTTCCATCTCTGCGAAAGAAAACGAGAAAGTAGAGAGCGCTATGTTTTATCCAGGTAAAACGGTACACAACGATTTGTAATAACGGTTAGACAACTAAAGAAATCATCATTACCGATGAGCAATCGTCAATTGGAACTTTTGCCTTGAACCGCCTTCGGGACCGTTTGGAATCGATTCCTCCAAGGGAATGAAACCAAATCTCTCATAAAGGCGCCGTGCAGGCATCCCATCTGGAATATCATCGCCAAATGTTGTGACTGTTATTTCTGAAGGAACATCAACAAGCGTTAGAACATGATTCAGCAATGCCGATGCCACGCCTTTATTTCTTGCTTTAGCGGAGACAGACAACCAGCCGATTTTGTAGCTTGGGGCATTAGATGTAGAAAGCAATAGTCCCCCTAACAGGCTGCACCCTGGCGAACCATCATTTTCCCGCACGCAGAACGCGCGATTTTGATGGATATTTCTCTCTAGTGCCAGAACAAAGTTTGGATCATCCACCATTGGGCCAAAGAGGTACTCCACCTCGGCAGCCAGCTCTAACCAACCATTTATATCTTCTAATGTTGCGATTACGACACTCATTTATTATGTCTCCCTTTAACTGCTTCCTGAACAAAAAACCGAAAGATAGACACTTTATAAAAAAGCGTCTTGTCTCTCGGGTTTTTGCTTATCTATCTATTTTATTCTAAAGCATTCTGCTTAATAACGATATAAATGGCGATCTTCCTTTTCACGAATCCATACCTGCATGAAGCCCGCATCTCGATTATCCCAAGCATAATAAGGAACAAATAAACAAGCGCTGCCTTCAGCCACTTTTCCTTTGAGAACAGTCACGCCGCCAAGCCATTCTGCTCGGTGCTCAATGAAAAGCGGGTCATGTGCTGCAATAGAAAATTCATCATAGGATAGCTCCGTATTATCAATCTGCTCCATGCAGTACACAATAGGTCCGCGCTGCAGAGCAATTCTTCCAATGTTAGCCTCCACCTCCGGCCGTGACCGAATAACTTCAACCGGCATATCCAGCTCTAATACAATGGAGTCTCCCGGCGTCCAGCAGCGATTCAGTACGAGATAACCATTTTCGATCTTTCCTTCCGATGGCTCCAACTGCTCCCCTGGAAGCGATAGCTTATATCCTCTGCACCAGCCAGGAACACGAAGCCGGATCTCGAACGTTTCCGCTCGATCCAAGCTTACCACAACTTCGATTTTTCCATCCCAAGGATACGCGGTTGTCTGCTTAAGTTTGACGGTTGTCCCACCTTTTATTTCCAAAGCAGTTTCCCCGTTCATGTATTGATTGACGACTACTCCAGCATCCGTAGCAGCATAAGCATATTGTCCAATGGATGGTAAAAATCTAACCAGGTTAGTCGGGCAGCAAGAAGTGCCAAACCAATCTACGCGGTGATGCTCGCCCTTTGATGCGAGCGGATTGACGTAAAAAAATTTGTCGCCAGACAACGAGATTCCGGCTAAAGCGCCATTGTACATCTCACGTTCTACAACATCGGCATATTTGGCATCGCCAAACAACAAGTTCATCCGGTGATTCCAAAAAACCATAGCGATCGCCGCACAGGTCTCGCAGTAAGCCGATTCATTCGGTAGATCGTAATCATGTGTAAAGCCTTCATTATGCTGAGATGGCCCTATGCCGCCTGTCACATACATATTCCTTTCAACCGTATGCGACCAAACGCGGTGCAGCGCATCAATATACGTCGGATCACCGGATGCATGCACGACATCAGCCATCGCGGTGTACAAATACATCGCTCGTACAGCGTGTCCTGTTACCTTCTCGATATCTCGAACGGGTACATCATCCTGGCAGTACGCAGGGCCCCATTCCTCTTTGTCCCAAATGGCACCTTTACCATGACCATGGCCACGTTCTTCCAGCAGCCAAAGCGCCAGCTTCCAATAACGATTCTCGCTGGTCGTGCGGTAAAGCTTCACAAGCGCAAGCTCAATTTCCTCATGCCCTTCCACCCAGTGCCGCTTGCCAGGGCCAAATACGCGATCATAATGATCAGCCATTTTGCATGCTACATCCAGCAGCTTCCGCTTGCCTGTCGCTTCGAAATAAGCAACCGCTGCTTCAATCAGATGGCCGCCATTATACATCTCGTGTTTTTCCATATCCGACCATTTGAGATCAGGCGCTTCAAGCGTGTAATACGTACTTAAATATCCATCCGCTTCCTGCGCCCCAGCTATGAGATCGATAATCCGATCGATCTCTGCTTCCAGTACTGGATCTCGATCCGTCATAAGTGCATAAGCGGCACCTTCAAGCACCTTATACACATCGGAGTCGTTATAATACATCCCTTCAAATTTGCCTTCCAGCAGTCCGCCTGCTATTGCAAAATTGTCAATTCGGCCTGTCTCCTCGCATTTGACTAAACATGCCTTCATCGTAATATTTTTGTGAATTTCCAGCCGCGGCCTCCAGAAAGCATCATTGATCTCAACTTTCGTAAAAGGCACGTTTTGCCAGCTTTTTATCGCCTTCGTTTCCGTTAATGTCATGTCTAACCATCCTTTCATCGCTAATTGTTATCCTTTCAATCCCGTTAACGTAATGCCTTCCAGAAAATAACGCTGGCCGATTAAAAATACGAGCACGCAGGGCATAACGACAGTTGCTGAAGCCGCCATGAGCAAATCCCATTGCGCTGTATAGCTGCCTTGAAACATTTGCAAGCCAAGTGCTAGCGTAAAGCGGCTGTCACTCTTCAAATAGATAAGCGGCCCCATGAAGTCATTCCATGAACCTAAGAAGGTAAATAGCGCAACGACGATAACAGCCGAACGGCTAAGCGGCATAAGAATACGCCAGTAAATTTGAAAATAATTAGCCCCGTCAACAAAAGCAGCCTCGTCAAAGTCACGCGGAATCGTCATGTAGAATTGGCGAAGCAGGAATATATTAAAGATACCTCCGCCAAAGAACGCAGGAACGATAAGCGGATAGAACGTATCATAGAAGCCCAGCGTTTTCCATCCAAGAAAGCTTGGAATTAACGTAACCGCAGCAGGCAGCATCATGCTGGTCATGAGGATTGCAAAAATCGTGTCTCTGCCCTTCCACTGAATTCGAGAGAAACCAAAGGCTGCGATCGTACTCGTCAGCACAGTTCCGATAATAACGCTGAACACAATAATAAGCGTATTTTTGAAAAATTGTCCGAAAGGCAGCACGGTAAGCGCTCTCTCGTAGTTATCCCATTTAAAAGGATTAGGAATCCATTCCGGCGGCATAACGAAAATTTGCGATAAATCCATCACTGAGCTTCGAATCAGCCAAACGAACGGAATGATAAACATAACTGAAATAATAATAAGGGCCGCATAACCTGCTGTCAGCTTGAGTTTGGACTCTCTCATGATTTTTCCCCCTCGTAGTAAACCCAAGATTTCGAGGTTTTGAATACGATAAACGTAAAGAACAAAATAATGATAAATAGAATCCATGCCAGGGCAGATGCATAACCCATCTCTGTATCACGGAATGCTGTACTCCACAAATAAAACACGAAAAATAAACTTTTATTATTCGGCCCGCCCTGTGTCAAAATGTAGGCTTCGCTAAACACCTGGAAAGAACCGATAATCGTCATGATTGTATTAAAGAAGATTGTTGGCGTTACCATCGGGATCGTAATATGGCGCAGCTTATGCATCCAACCGCCGCCATCAACATCAATGGCTTCATAGTACTGCTTCGGAATACCCGAAAGCCCCGCTAGAAAAATAATGACCGTGCCGCCTATTCCCCAAAGCGTCGTCAAGACAACAGATGGAATAACACTGCTCTCGCCAAACAACCAGTTGCTTGTCGGCAAATGAAGCCATGCGAGCACCGTATTAACTAAACCAAGGTCTGGATTTAGCAGCCACAGCCATATCATGGACGATGCAACCGCTGGAACGATACTTGGCAAATAAATAATGGTGCGGAACAACGATCTACCCTTTACATTCATATTAAGGAGCAGCGCCAGCAGAAAAGAGATGATGATGACAGCAGGTACCCGCAGAATAACAAAATAGAAGGTAACGCCTAGTGATTTATAAAATAAATCATCTTCACCTGAGAACAGCTTGGCGTAATTATCGAAACCAATAAATGAGGTTGTATCTTTGAACACGCTATAATCGGTTAAACTGAGCACCAAACTAGCAATCATAGGACCGAGCGTAAATATGATGAAGCCTAGTATGGCAGGAGCTGTAAACAATAACCCGTAGAATAACGCCTTACGCTCTCTTATGCGACTTTTTTTACTGACTGCTGGAATGGTTTGCGCAGGAATATCCATGCCCATACTTGCCTCCTATCCTAAGAAGACGGCGGTCTTCAGGAAGAACGCCGTCAATCTGACTATAGTTCTTTCTTTAATTGGTTATTGTACGTCACGACGTCCTTGAACCTGTGCTTGCGCTTTCGCAGCGATAGAATCCATTGCCTCTTGAGCGGTTTGCTGGCCTAACCAAACTTTATCGAGTGCTGGATTAACGATATCCATAATTTTATTAAAGTTTTTCACATAAGCGGTTGGTGTTGCATGGCTGTTGCTCAATACCATCTCAACGACCGCATCCTTGTAGCCCGATGGGCGAGAAGGCAGGTTTTCAGTCCATCTGGTTAGGTAAGATTCATCCGTGTACCACTCTTTATGAGATGGCATCCATGTGCCGGCAGTTAGCAGCTCGATTGAAGCTTCTGGATCAATCAGCGCCTTCAAGAGCTCCCATGCTTCCTCCGGATGTTTCGTTGATTTAAACATCGAGAACATGCCAGAAACGACAGTCGTCATCGGCTGTTTCATCACGGGAAGCACGCCAACGTTAAAATTAAATTTGGATTGTGCCAAGCTTGTGCTTGCCCATTGACCATCAAATGCCATCGCTACTTTTTTGGTTTGCAGCGCAACGTTGGTGCCTGGTATATTTTTCGCTTGAACAGGTGACGGCGCTACATGATGAACATTAATAAGATCGGAAATCTTCTGAATAGCTTCAACAGCTTCAGGCTGGTTCAGAGCAAAGGTTTTGCCGTCCTCAGACAAGAAGTCTCCGCCATTTGAATAGATGAAGTTGCTGTATGCGCCCCACCAAGTTGGTACGTTGACTCCGAATTGTTTAATATTTTTAGGATCAAAGCCTTCTTCTGTCGCATTCTTGCCTTTGTTGTCAATCGTCAGTTTCTTTGAAACCTCTACGAACTGATCCCATGTCCACGCTTCAGAAGCTTTGGCTGGCGGAGGTGTTAAGCCTGCATCCTTAAATACATCTTCGTTATAAAATAAAGCAAAAGATTCTGGTCCAGGCGCAATACCGACTACATTGCCAGGCTCCGAGGAATACATAATGTTAGGAACGAGCCTATCCACAGTCAACTCCGTATCCTTATCAAGGAAATCCTGAAGGTTGACGAACTTTCCTTCTTCCGCTAAAGGAAAAGCGATCGTGCTGGACTCCATCATGGCAATATCCGGCTCATCGTTGCCAGCTACCATGGTCGTTAATTTCGTATCGTAATCCGCTGAAATGGCTTGGAAATCAACCTTAATATTGGTATGTTTAGCCTCAAAACTAGCGACTGCTTTCTTAAATGCTGCGATCTCATCAGGTGCGCCCCAAGCGGTAAGACGCAGTTTGATCGGATCTTTGGATACATTTTCACCGCTACCTGTATTTTCGGTGTTGCTTGAGCCATTCGTTGCCCCAGCCTGAGAATTTTTGTTACCCGAATCAGACTTCGTGCAAGCCGATAATACGCTGATTGCCATAAGCAGCACAACCAAGAGAACGGAAACCGATTTCCATTGTCTTCTCATATTCGTAACGAGCCCCTTTCATTTATCCATCTCATTGGCTCATAGCTGCAGTCTATGATGGTTTTATTGTAATCGATAGATAACGCTTTCAAAACCCGAGTATTATTGGAATGGTGGACTATTATTAGGTATCGAGCGGAAGTCTTATCAGAATGCTGGTACCAGATCCTGGCACGGACTGTATCTCGATCCCGTATTCATCACCGTATGACATCTGTAAACGGGAGATCGTATTTTTAATGCCGACCGAGGAAGAATGTTTGTACATAATCACCTTGATCATCTCTTCGCTAATCCCTCGACCATTATCCTTGATTTCAAAAAAACGTGTACCCTCGTCTGCCCAGCCGCGAATGAGGATAACTCCTCCCTCTTCCATCTGATTAAACCCGTGCAAAATAGCATTCTCAACAAACGGCTGAAACAACAGCCTAGGCAGCTTATGATCATAAAGGATCGGATCAATTTCATAGTTAACGGTAAACTTGCCTTCGAACCGCGCAGACATAATATAAAAGTAGTTTTTCATCCATTCGATTTCCTCTGACAGATGAACGGCGCCCCATTCCTTACGAGAAGTATAATGCAGCATATTGGACAAACAGACGAGCATTTTGCTTAGCTCCTTCTGATTATTTTCAATCGCTGTCCAATTCATAATATTGAGCGTGTTATACAGAAAATGAGGATTCATCTGCATATTGAGCGCGTGAATTTCTGCTTCCTTTTCCTTTAGCTTAATCTCATAGTTTTCTTTGACGAGCAGGTGAATCCGATCATTCATCCGGTTAAATCGCTGCATCAAGATGCCGAATTCGTCATTCGTGCTGACTTCTACGCGGGTTTGAAAATCACCTTCGCCAACGGATCTCATCGCTCCGAGCAGCTTCTTAATCGGACCTGTGATGCGGCTTAATATAAAATAGGCAAATAAAAATGCAATTCCGCTCAATATAGCAGCCAACACAATCGTTGAGGTTCGAATAACAGGCACAAGGTTGCTTACCAATGCAGACTCTGGCGTTATTACGATCGACAACCATCCGGTTACGGTTGAGCGGTCAAAGCATATGATCATATTCTCGCCGTTCAGCTTCATTCGCTGAGTACCGCTTCCCGTCATGCGGAATGAATCCACCCAATTCTCGTTGAAGCTTTTTGTCACTTGCGACACATCACTGCCGGCAACTACCATGTCGTTCAAATCTAACACCATATAGCGGGAACCGACTGGTATGCTCTTCTCAAACAGGGCATCCAGTACGGTCGATTTGAAGCTTATCGTAAGCACTGGACGCTCCACATTCGGATTCAGCTTAATTAATGTACTGTCTTCCATATGTGAGAAATTGAGCAAACGCGTGGCTGAATATAAATAGCGATAATCGATCATGCTCTTGGAAAGATAAGACTGATCAAACATCTCCGTAAAATCATAGGTAGGATACCAAATCATTTTTCCACCCGCATGCACAGCTTGCTTGTAAATATTTGAAAGTGTAGGATCGCCTTGCGGCATGTTTTGTGAATTGCCGAAGGTGAAGTAAGAAGTCCAAAGCTGATAGGCGTAAACATCGTCGTTTTGTGAAAAGTATTTGCTGAGAATAGTAGATACGCGCCGGTCCGCTGCAAGCAGCTCCTCAGCCTTTGCTGGATTCAGCTGACTGAAAATTTGAAACAGATCCTTGTCTACGAACAAGGCCAAACTGTTCTGATCGACAACTTTGAGCTTCGTATCGATGACTTCATTATTTTTTTTGACGATCTCATAAACATTTTTTTGCGCTTGCTCCGTCACAACCTTGAGGCTTGTACGATAAAATAAAGTGCTTAACACAAGGAACGGCAAAGCAATTAGAATGATATAGCTGATGAACAACCGTGATCGAAATGTCATATTCATATCTCGTCTCTATTCGTTGTAAGGGAATTGTGCTTATAAGCTTCCGGTGATAGGCCATTCTGCTTCTTGAACACTCGGCAAAAATACTTCGTATCGCGATAGCCGCATTGCGCAGCTATATCATATATTTTCAAATGGCCATCTCTGAGCAATTGTTTCGCCCGTCGCATTCGTGCCTCGGTGATATGGTCAGAAAAAGACTTTCCGGTACGGCTTTTAATCAATGTACTGAAATAAGACGAATTAAAGGCAAACTGTTCAGCTGCCATCTCTAGTGTCAAATCCTCCATATAATTCTCTTGTATCCAGCTCAAGCACTGCTCCATAATAATCTCGTTTTTCCCTTGCTTCATGTTCCGTAATGCTTGGTGCAGCTCACGAATTTGAGACTCCATGAGCGCCAGCAGCTCGCCATAACTATCGCATGCAGGTATTTCCGTTACGACCGTATTCGTGAGGACGCTTCCAAAGTTTCTTTCGACAACATCTCTTGTTCGGCTTTTAAGCTTCATAAGGGTGAGTGAGGCACACTCTTTAATAAGCTGCGGCTCCGTGTGGCCCTCGCCTGCCAGTTCTTGAAAGGCAGATCGGCATAGCATGATGGCAGCCATTGGATCGTTATCCTGCAACGCTTCAAAAAGCCGCTCCCCATCTAAGTGAAAGGACTTGCTGGAGTGGTTCAGCTCATCATAAAATAGGACTCCTTGCCAGCAATCATGGAAATTATACTCACATGCAGTTTGAGCCGTTCGGTAAGCATGCGGCAGCTGCTCTACTAATGATAAACAGCTCGTCCCCATGCCATGAACAAGCCGGCCATACAGCAGCCACTCCTTGTTTAGTTCGCTAAATGCCAATCGAATCTCATCGCGTCTAAGGAATGGGCTCGGCGTACGCACAATAGTAATTGCTTGGAATGCATCTTCACGAAGCGTATTGATGGAGAAGGTACTGGCTTGACCGTAGCAGGACCCCAAATGCTCCAGCTGCTGCAGCAACGCAAGCGTATAGAGGCTCTTATCCTCCTCAAGCCGAATGGTGAGTTCAGAAAATATAACTGTACCGCTTCCTTGCACAATATCGAGTGCTTCAAGCTCCACTTGCTCAACTGCCGATAGATTGCCGCTTAACCATGACAAAAGCAGATTGTTTTGGTAGGCAGAGGAGGTGAGCTTAAGCCGATGCTGCAGTTTTTCGGAAGCCTCACTTTGCATAGACTCTGCCGCTAATTGTGCATCAAGCCGCCCCAAGATATCCTCCACTTTGTCTATATCAATCGGCTTCAATAAGTAGTCATAAGCGCCATGACGCAGCGCGGTTTGCGCATATTCAAATAAATTATAAGCCGATACCATAACTACCTTCGGTCGATGTTCCTTATCCTCAAGCCATTTCAATAAAGTCAATCCATCCATATTAGGCATCTGGATATCCGTCAGTACAATTTGCGGTGGATTCTGTTGAATGATAGCGATAGCAGATGCCCCATCCTTCGCTACTAATATTTCAGCTTTTGGCCGCATCGCACTAACTAATTTAGCCATTCCTCTGAGATGCCTTGGCTCATCGTCTACAATTAGTATTTTCAATCCGCTCACGCTCCATCTTCATGCGGTCGCTTTCACTCAGTTACTGATGAATTTCCGCATTAGTTGTCAATTTAATAGCGAGTATAACACTAAATATCTGGTCTGTTGCAAAATTATATTACATGATCCTATATATGTAATGAACGCACATTTTGGATTGATAGCATACAAAAAGGCCATCCTTTGCAGGATGACCATTGGTTTCAATGGATTCTTATCGCCTTACTTAAGTCCATATCCTTTCCACATGCTCCAGCTTATTCAGATTAAATGTTAATTTATAAATATCCGGCTTCGAGGTCGTATCCCAAAAATCGAATCCAAACCTATCATCATAATGGTTCATAATGATCGTCATTATATTGCCATGTGTACCCAAAACAATATTTTTACCTCGGTGCTCCTCAAGTATTCTCTCTATGACGGGTATCGCTCTTTGTTGTACGCTTCGAGTCGTTTCGCCGCCCTCCAAAGCAAAATCGATATCGATAAAAGATTTCCTTATCGCTTCATACAGAACGTCCCACGCAGCTTTATAATCCAAACCCTTTATCGCTCTTTCCACCAGTTCTTCATACTGTACAATCGTCATCGCTTTCCGCTCAGCTAACTCCTGAATCGTCTGCACCGCTCTCGTGTAGGAGCTGGATGCCATAAAATGAATATCGATATCGCCCAGCACCTCTGCAATACGTTTTGCTTCTAAGAAACCCTCCTCCGAAAGCCCGCGCGTTCGTTCTTGTCCAAATTCAAAAGGCGATTCTGCATGTCTAACCATATAAATGACCGTATTCATAGGTTTATCCTCCGTTAATGTTCAGATCATAAGCAGCTTTTATTTAATCGCTTGGCTAAGAAACAGCTCATGAATATCCGGATACGATTTACTCGATGGTGTAGGTGTTGCTTGTATGACGGATACAAATTGATGCTCAGGAATGACATTCACCTCTTGCCCGCCAAATCCGCGACAGCCATATCCAGCTTGAGTTAGCCACCAAAGAAAACCATAGGACGGATAGGATGGGGTTATCGCTTGCTTCACAAACGCTGGAGAAACAATTTGTTTGCCATTAACACTGCCATCTCCTAAAAACAGCAAACCTACCTTAGCCATATCTCTAGCAGACAAATCCGATTGCTCTTCACCCTTCATTACCGTATAGGAGAAGCCGCATGGACTGCTCGGCCAAATTCCACTGGCGATATCAAGCGGTTTATACATTTCATGATAAATGAGGTCGTAGGATGTGCTACCATAGGCTTTGCCTATGACCGCTGATAACAACATGACATCCCATTCCTTATACTGAAAATTCATGCCAGGAACACTGTGCATGTCAATATCAGCGATATGCGATAGCCAGTCATTCGTACGCATCATTTGCTGCATCATCGGACAATGGTAATGAACACCGCCATTCCAGTAAATGCCTGATGACATCGTTAGCAAATGCCGAATCGTAATCAGCTTATGATAATGATGGTTATGACCAGCAAAGGCGGGCAAATAATTGCCTATCGGTTCATCTAGATTATTAATCAAGCCTTTGTCCAAACAGATGCCTGCAGCGATGGTTAAAATACTCTTCCATACTGATTTAATGGAATGCCTCGTATTTTCATTACACTTATTTAAGTAACGTTCATAAACCAGTTTCCCGTTTTTCACAATGATCACACTGTTTATGAGCCTATATCGCTTTTGCTTCACATAATTATCTATCTGCTCTAGAAGTTTAGCATCCATTCCCTCCGCCTCGGGAGTGGACAACTGCCATTCAAAGCTCATTTCAACACCTGCTTTATATATTTCCCGATGATGGAATGACGGTTCGACATTAGTTCAAGCGGCATGCCCTCGGCGATAATAGCTCCCCCATCCCTTCCGCCGCCAGGTCCCATTTCGATAATATAATCACAATTGGCGAGTACAGCTGGATCATGCTCGGTAATGATAATCGTATTGCCAGCATCTGCGAGCTGCTGCAGCAATGTCATCAGCCGCTCCGTATCTGAGAAAGAAAGGCCTGTCGTTGGTTCATCCAAAATATATACATTATCTTTCCCGCTTTGCCTGCACAGCTCCTTGGCGAGCTTAATCCGCTGCGCTTCACCGCCTGAAATAGATGGCGTCTTCTGGCCGAGCGTAATATAACTCATACCTACACTTTCAAGCGTGCTGAGCGTAGCCGATATCATTTTGTCATATGCCATAGATTGTTCATTTCCAAAAAAAACGCTGGCCTCTGCGACGCTCATCATCATAATTTCCTTAATGTTTTTTCCCTCAAGCCTTACACTTAGAGCTTCTTCAACAAATCCTGTTGCCCCGCACATATCGCACTCTACCTCTATGAAGTTGCCGAAGCCAACATAGTGGTTTTTAAATCCTTCGCCCTTGCAGCCTCTACAGCCTCCTTCAGAATTAACGGTAAACAGGCCGGCTGTATATCCTTTTTCCACCGCATCAGGTGTTTTGCTGAACAAAGTTCGGATTCGATCAAATATGCCCGTATAGGTTGCTGGACAAGAGGTTTTGCTCCTTCCAATGGGCTTCTGGTCCACCACTATACATTTTTTAATCTGCTCGAATCCAAGTAACGTCACCTCGTCTTGCAGCACAAGCTCTGTATCATCGTTGTCATATATAAACTTGCTTTGGAGTGACTGCTTAAGCTTTGGTACAAGCGTGTGCTGGATTAGGCTGGATTTGCCGCTGCCCGATACTCCTGCTAATCCTATCATCAGCCCAAGAGGTATCGTCACGGAGACATCCTGAAGATTATGTAGACTCGCATGCTCCAGCTTAAGTGCTTTGCTTGGATCGGCTATCTTATATTGTGTTTTGACATGCAAGGTTTTGGTGCCATTCAAATAAGGGGCTGTTCGCGATCGTTCACAAGCCATAAAATCAAGGTAGCTGCCTTGGAAAATAAGCTCTCCGCCTTGAACTCCCGCTTCGGGTCCAAGATCGACAATGTAATCGGCAGCTTGCATAAATTTATGATCATGCTCTACGGCAACGACTGTATTTCCTCGCTCCACTAAGCCTTGAATGATGCTTATCAGCATCTCCTTCTCTACTTTATGCAATCCAATTGTAGGCTCGTCGAATATAAAAATAATAGAATCCATATCCGCAATAATAAAAGACGCCAGAAACAAACGCTGGATTTCGCCCCCTGAGAGAGTAGGAACTGGACGCGATAAAGAAAGATGATGAAGCCCTACATCGACCATACACTTAAGTTTCATGACCATTTCATCCAGCAAATTTTTGCTTGATACATTGCCGTGCTGCTTTTGCAAAAACGCAAGCAGTTCATTGATGTACATATCCTCGAGCTCTTTAATCGTTTTCTTGCCAATTGTGGTATGAATCGCCTGAAGGCCAAGACCTGTGCCTTTGCATTTGGGACATGGGATCGAATCCGCATTAATCCCCCATAAATTCACTTCTTTGTCTTTGCCCCCATGTCTCTTCACTTTGCTAGCCATATGTTTCATCATATCGGTAAAAACAACAACTGCACCTGCAAATCCACTCTTGCGGCAGCCATACTTAAAGGAATGAAAAACATCCTCCGGCAAAACACCGATTTTGTCATTTATATCAATCTTGTATATTTCACAAAACTTTTTGAAGTTTCCTCTATGAAAACGATGCTTGACCAAAAAACCATCAAATACGTTTTTGATTTGTGTTTCCGGATTAAGAATCGTTTCTTCTTGAATCATCTGATGGCTTCCCGTACCAAGACACTTCACACACATTCCCTTAGGCGAGTTCCTCTGAAACAACTCCATGGAGAGCGGCAGCCCGTCATTGTAGGCAGGATCACGTTTGCCATACGTTGCAAACAAAATGGCAAGTAAATTTCCGATTTTTGTCCGCGTGCCTACAGTACTTCTAGGATTGGATTGCCGGATGATACGCTGCTCAATGGCTACCGCAGGCGACAAACCCGTTATTTTATCAAAAGTAGACACCGCATCAACCATATACTGTGTACCCGAGAACAATAGATAGCGCCGCTTTCCTTCTTCATATAACGTATCGAAAGCAAGACTCGATTTGCCGCTTCCCGATACACCTGTTATGACTGTCAGCTTATTTTTTGGAATACGAACATCGATATCCTTGAGGTTATGCAGCCTTGCTCCTTCTATCTCTATGAACGCTTTCATGCATGCACTCCATTCTGGCCTAGATCTCATACCCATAATTTACCGCACATACGTTCTTATGTAAATAGTTTACTAAAAAGGCTGCCTAATGGCAGCCTTCTCGTTTTAAAATAATGAATATCAGCTCGCCGATTCCACCTGAATAGTAATACTGCTAAATAATTTATCTTGAATGTATACGTTTAGCCGCCACATGCCGGCTTCGGGCAGTACCATCGATGATGGAATGACCGCGTCTGCCCCATTCAGCGGAGAGCCCACACTGCGCGCAGAGAAAACTTCAATCTCCTGCGTGGTGCCTTCTTTTACGCCCATAACGTTAAAGCTGCCCGTGAGCTCCTTCTTGCTCCCCCAGAAATACCACATATACTTGTTTCCTTTCCCCGCAACAATCGGCTGCTCGTCGAGGATCAATCCTTGCTCATTTTGATAAGGGCCTACAAGAAATCCAACCTTGTCTTTCTCGCCAGCAAGCACATAGTTGTGAGGCATTCCATCGTTGCCTGTATAAGGCAATTTGAACGTAGATGTTTTTACCCATGGCGAAGGCTCCTGCACTGCCAAAACAAAGTCACCGTAAAATTGTTCATTCAGCTTGACCTCGAATGTCCATGTTCCGCCCAGCGGCAGGCTAAAGCCGGTTGTAAAACGTTCCAACGTCTCATACCCTGAGCTCGGCTCTGTAATGGTCACAGGGGACATAACGGTCAACCGTTTTCCCGATTGTGCGTGATAGCCTTCAATAGAAATGTTTTTACCTAGAAAAACAGCAATGGGCTGCGTGAAATGGAGAACATAACCTTGCTTTGCCCCTGCAACCACATTCTCTTCAGGAAATACTTGAAATATCATTTGGCCGTTCTTCCTATATTCCGTTCGAGCCCCCTCTACCCTGTTGCTTCCATTTGTTCCGATTATTTGTGAAGGGTTCGTAAACAGCTTGCTTAAATCTGTGACAAACAACATATAGACAAGAACGGCTGCGATTGCACCCACTGCTCCCAGACGAGCGATAGGAAACTTTTTCTTCGCTTTATCATTAGCCCTAAAAACAATTTTCTCCCTCAATTGCTCAGTGAAGCGAGGATTCACAAACGGGGAGCGTCTAAGCGCTTCTTCCCACTGTTTTGGCTCCTTCATATGATGTTTCCTCCTTTTGAATCACTTTGCAGTAAACTTGCCATTTTTTTGCGTGCGCGGTGCAGCCTCGATTTAACCGTCCCTTCCGCTAGTTGCAGCATACTTGCCATTTCTTGCATCGATAATTGATAATGAATTTCCAGTATGAGGACTTCTCGGTAGCGCAGCGGCAGCTTCATAACGGTGTTCCAAATATATTTGGTTTCCATCCGGTCAAAAACTTCCGCTTCCGCTGATCTGGATGTTTCCCTTCTAGTTACGAAATCCATCACAATGACCTTAGAAAAATAGGCGCTTCTTTTGTACTTATACGTTTTGTTTCGTGTAATGGCAAGCAGCCAGCTCTTCATACTGGCTTCGCCTCGAAATGTATGCAGCTTCTCATATACTGTCAAAAAAACATCCTGACAAATGTCATCTGCCGCATGGGCATTCCGAATTAAAAAGAATGCAAAATTCCAAACGTCGTTGCCGTATGCATTCATCAAATCAATCAATACGGCATCCGTTTCAAATCCTTTTGCCAAATACTTCACATATTCGAGCTCCACCTCATCACCTCTCTAATTAAGAAGACCCTTCTGCGTTCCTAAAGTTCCCGAATAGTTGAGGAAAGGACATCCATTTATGATAGTCAAAGGCCGGCCCCTTAATTTCGAGCAAGCAAAAGAAATATCGGTACAACTCACGCACCTGTAATAAATCAGGGAAAGGAAGCACTTCAGCATAACCTTTGCGGAAATGATGAGCTCCCACTTCATCCAACGAGCATTCAATCGCTATTAAATCCATTTCACGAGGACCAAGCACATACGCTTCTGTATCAACGATTGCGCTAACACGTTCTCCATTTGATAAAAACTGCCTCGGGTCCATATCAAGCATGATACATGAGGCATACGTCGGTACCGGCATATTTTCAGCTAATGAACAGTAGTAATCAAGAGATTCATAGATTGCTGCATTTTCCTTGTAATAACGTGCTGCCAACACCCTCAATGCATCTGCAAGCTTCTGAGGAAAATCAGTTAATTCATGCCGGACTGAACCGTTTAGAGAACCCCATTCCATAACTTTGTGGGCATGAATCTCCGCAATCGATCTGCCGAAATCCTCCATCAGCATCGCGGATTTATTTTGAAAAGACAATGGAACTCCATTTATTTTTTCAACCGAAATCACTTGTCTTCCATCGATCACGGCCTTGCCAAGTACACTGGGAATAGCGATATTGCTTGTCAATCGCGAGAGATATTTATTAATCATTTCCATATCAAACGTCTCGCTTAATTGTTTCCCGAACAAATTGCTGCATGCCCATACAAAAGGAGCATCAACCGTCTCATCTACGCCGGATGACCGAACTACGTATTCCCCTGCTTCCGTGATGACTAGAAACACGTCACTAGCAAAGCCACCCAGAGTGGACTGTGACATAATAGGTTCAGAAAATAATGATTGTAGGTTCATGCTGTACCTCCCATTCAAGATAATCAAATTTTTACATATTATCATTCAAAAATATAGACTTATAATTACCCCTCTGTTATGATGTTGAATAAGGTCTTTATAAAATTCCCGACTCCTAAAAACATCAAAGGACTGCTTAAAAAGTACATTTCCCGGCTTTCATTTAACGGGAGTACCTTTATAAGCAGTCCTTTTTATTTCAACATTTATTAGTAGGCAAGAACAGATTCACCGCTAATGATGGTACCATTGTTTCCGCCTTCACAAATTTCTTTCATGGATCCGGGCTTGTCGAAGTTGAACACATGCATAGGCAAATGATAGTCTCTAGCCAATATAAAGGCTGACTGATCCATTACCTTCAAATTATATTGCAAAACATCATTGTAATGAAGAGATTTGAACCGCTTCGCATCGGCATCGAATTTAGGATCGGCATTAAAAATGCCATCAACGCCTTGTTTTGCAACTAGAAGCGCCTCACTATTGACTTCAATGCCCCTTTGTACCGAAGGATAATCCGTTGTCACGTAGGGTTGACCGTTGCCTCCAGCAAATATGACGATATATCCTTGCTCCAAATGGTGGATTGCACGCAGTCTGATGTATGGCTCGGCGACCGAAGTAATCGGTATCGCTGTCATTACGCGTACTTCTTTGTCTGTTTTAGCTTTCAGCACCCCGCGAAGCATCAAACTATTAATGACGGTTGCAAGTGTTCCGATGTTGTCTGCTTCCGCTCTTTCGATTCCCCAGCTTTCCGCCATATTGCCGCGAAATATGTTCCCCCCGCCAATAACGAGCGACACCTCAACACCTAAACGGACCACGGATATAATTTCATTCGCAATGTAATTTAACCGTTCAGGCTCAAAACCGAATTCAGCATTTCCTGCAACTGCCCCGCCGCTAAGCTTAATAAGAACTCTCTTGTATCTCATTCGCCGTTACACCTCCATAGGATAAAAAAAACACTAAAGCAATAGATGCTTTAGTGTAAAAGTGAAATGGGAATATGAAAAACACGATTGGTTAACGTAACCCTGCACTTGATCCTCATATTCCCACTCCTTCCATTTATTAATTCTCACCTATTTTATACTGAGTACGAGCAAAAAAGCAACTATCCATTAGCAGCAAACATTTCTACTCCACTTTTGTCGCATGCTTCTGAGCAAGAAGCGACAGCTCAGCTGCTTTGAAAGCATGCTCCTGCGTCATGGCATGCTCAGTGCCGTTCAAGCAATCGAGAATGAGCTGGCCAAAATAAGGGAAGCCCACTTTGCCGCGAAGCTGAATATGCTGCTCGCCATCTGCGTTTACCAAATAAAGCTGGTCGCCATCCTTATCTTTAGCGATATCAATATACTTCCTCATCTCGATGTAGCCTTCTGTTCCTAGAATCATAGTACGGCCGTCGCCCCATGTTCCAAGACCGCTTGGTGTCAGCCAGTCGACACGGAAGTAGCCGGTTGCCCCGTTCTCGCCAACAAGCGTCATATCTCCAAAATCCTCAAGCTCTGGATACTCCTTATTGGCATAGTTGGCCACCTTGCTGTTTACAACATTGGCATTCTGATTGCCTGTAAAATATAGAAATTGTTCAATTTGATGCGATCCGATATCACAAATAATGCCGCCATACTTTTCCTTCTCAAAAAACCATGATGGGCGGGAGGCAGCGTTTAAACGATGCGGCCCGAGCCCAATAACTTGAACAACACGCCCAATTGCGCCTTGTTCGATCAATTGCCCCGCATAAACCGCACATTCCACATGCAATCTCTCGCTGTAATATACTGCGTATTTTTTACCTGTATCTGCATATGCAGCGCGAGCGTCCGCGAGCTGTTCAAGCGTTGTGAATGGCGCTTTATCGGTAAAATAATGTTTGCCGCTCTGCATGACGCGAACGCCTAGCGGTCCGCGCTCCGATGTTACCGCTGCAGCTGCAACCAGCTGCACCTCATCATCGGAGAGCACCTGCTCTTCCGACTCAGCTGCCCGTACCTCCGGATATTGACGGATAAATGCTTCAACCTTAGCGGGGTCAGCATCGTATACCCATTTTAAAGTGGCGCCCGCTTCCACTAGTCCGTTGCACATGCCATAAATATGACCGTGATCAAGACTAACAGCGGCGATTACGAATTGCTCATCCTCAACTACTCTATTCGGCTTTCCCTTTGGCGCATATTTCATGCCATCTGCATTACTCATCGATCTAGTCCTCCTTCTGATAAGCTGAGCTTGCGATTTTCTCTTGCAGATGCTTATAAAACAACTCCTCATCAATCGGCAAATCTACCCAGCCATCCGTCCATGTCGAAAGCAGCATCGCATTCGAGAGCATAAGCCCTTTGATGCCTTCCTCACCTGGAGCAATCAATGGTTCATTGAAGAGAATCGCATTCACCCAGTTTTGTGTAATGCCTTTATGATCAGGGTTGCTGCCATGAATCGGAATTTCACATTTCCAACATTCTGGCTGACCGAAGCCGCCTTTGAACTGCTTGTTGAATTCCGGCTCAGGAACGGTTAGACGCCAGAATGTTAATTGGTTATTTTCAATTACAATTTTACCGCGATCACCGCTCACTTCCAGTCTGTTCGTGCCTGGCGCTTCGCCAGTCGTCGTCACGAACACTCCAGTAGCTCCGTTCTCGTACTCTACGAATGCGGTTACATCATCCTCAACCTCGATGTCACGATGCTTGCCGAAGTAGCAGAAAGCACGGACGCGCTTTGGCATCATACTGATCGTCCATTGCCACAAATCGAGTTGATGCGGATCTTGGTTTAGCAGCACTCCGCCGCCTTCACCAGCCCAAGTTGCACGCCAAGTACCGGAGTCATAATAGCTTTGTGAGCGATACCAATTGGTTATAATCCAATTGGTTCTTCTTATTTCACCTAGCTCGCCGTTATCTATCAATTCTTTCAGCTTCACGTATATCGGGTTTGTCCGTTGGTTATACATCATGCTGAATTTCACATTTGTTTGGCTGGCTGCATCATTCATCTCGCGAACCTGCTTCGTATAAACACCTGCCGGCTTCTCGCAAAGCACATGCAGACCACGCTTAAAGCAAGCTATAGAAAGCTCTGGATGGGAGAAATGCGGCGTTGCAATGAGCACTCCGTCAACAAGTCCAGAGTCCATCATTTCATAAGGATCCTCATATAATCCGACTTGATCGCCAAGCTTTTCTTTTGCCCACGCAAGATTTGCTTGTACACAATCACTAACTGCGGTTATTTCAACTCCACTGACTTCACCTTTTAATAAGTAGCCAATATGACCCTTGCCCATATTTCCTAGTCCGATAATTCCCAAACGAACGATCTGCATCCGAATACCGCCCCTTTATTTACATTGTTATAATAGCAGCTGCTTTCACAATCGTTTTGCCTGCCTATATGGTAGCATTTTGGGATGCAGTGGGCTTCATTCGCATTAACTTGTTTACGCTTTTATTTGACTGTGGTTGGTGTATAATGATGGTATTTATGAGTGGAGGCGAAACGATGAGCAAGCAGCAACAAATCCAATTACCGTTCACAATGGGAACCAGCTCTGATTTTAATGCTCATATTCCCTATCATAGTCACTTTCATTACGAAATCTATTATTTCCATGGCGGCAAAGTAAACTATCTTATTAATGACCGCATCTATGTTCTGGAGCCTGGCGACTTGCTGCTTATGCACGGGATGACACTTCACCGGGCACATGTCGATCCAAGCGCAGTTTACCACCGGTCGATCCTACATTTTGATCCGTATTACTTCAAGCAATTTATTCAGCCTTCATTTGCAGCGGACCTGCTCGAGCCCTTCGAGAAGCTTCAAAATATACGTTTGCAGCTGAGGGGCAATGAGAAAGCGGAAATAGAAGCTAGTCTTCATAAGCTTGAACAGCTTTACGTCCTGCAGGACAGCTTCTCCATTCAGCGATTTCAAGCTTTAATGCTCGATTTTCTTATTCAGATCAATCAGCTTTGCCAGAAGCCGCTGAAGGATAAACCAACCTTTCCTACCTCCAAGGAACGCCATGTTCAAGCGGTCATCTCCTATTTGGAGTGTCATTATAATAATGATATTACGCTGGAGGCGATTCAAGCAGAGCTGCACTTAAGCAAATACTATTTGGCTAAAACATTCAAAGAGGTTACTGGATTTACAATCTTCCAGTTTCTCATGCAGCGTAGAATCTATCAGGCCAAAATCGAACTTATCAACACCATTCACCCCATTACCGACATTGGTTATGATGTTGGTTTTAAGCATCCCTCTCATTTCAGCCGCGCTTTCAAGCTGCATACCGACCTTACACCCGAACAATATCGCAAGCAAAATCATGTCTCTTCCGATCAACTGTAAACCGCTTCATTCCAAATTTGTGGATTGAAGCTCTTGACCCATTTAGTTGTTAAGCGTATTATTGTCATAACAACTAAATGAAAATAGCAGGTGAAAGCAATGGAAATTATACAATCAGTAGGCTATATGCTCAGCAATACAGGCCGCAAACTAAACCTTCGGCTGCATCAGCTTTTTCAAGATTATGACGTTACGCCTGAACAATGGTCGCTGCTCATGTATCTTGATGAGCATGATGGCATGACTCATAAAGATTTGGCACAGCGCTCCGACAAGGACCCCGCCAACATTACACGGCTTGTTGACCAGCTTGAACGAAAAGCGCTTGTCCGACGTGTCGCCAATCCGAATGACCGCCGATCGCAGCTGCTTTATTTAACCGCTAATGGCAGAACATGCTCTAATGAACTGGCACCTATCGAAGAAAAATTTGTTGCACAGCTGTTGACCGATATTTCTGAAGACGAAATTCAATCATTCAAAAAATTTATCGCCAAAATAACTAAAAACGCAGAACTGAACCACGAATCAAACACAAAGACGAGTGAATGATCGGCGAACATCTGAGAGGGGAACTATAATGAATACGAATAAATTATGGAGCGCCGACTTCATTAAAATATGTTTAAGCAGCTTTTTTCTATTTTTTGCTTTTTATACATTAGCAACAGCGTTGTCCGTTTATGTGACCAATGGACTTGGAGGATCTGACACGCAGGCCGGATTATCGATGACCGTCTTCGTTATCGCCTCTGTATTGCTGCGGCCCTTCGCAGGCCAACTGATGACTCGTTATGGGGAACGGAAAATCGTTATTATTTCGTTGCTGCTGTTTCTATTGTTTTCGATCGCATACTTAGGTGTCTTTGGATATGCGATGCTGCTGCTGGTTCGTTTTTTTCATGGCGGCACGTTCGCTATCGCAACTACCTCAACGAATACGACTGCAATTGGAATCATACCCGAACATCGCAAAGGAGAAGGAATTAGTTATTTCAGCTTATTTATGAGCCTCGCGATGGTCATCGGGCCCTTCGTTGGTTTAACGATAACGACGCATGGCGGTTTTACAGCGATGTTCGCACTATGCGCTGTCTGCGCGCTCTTCGCCTTCATCCTAGGCGCTTCAACAGCCAAAAAATCCGCTGCTGCCAAAGCTGAACGACCGATCTTAAAAACGAAGAGCAAGCTGCATTGGCGCGATCTTGTAGAGAAGAAAGCTGTGCCAATTGCACTTAGCGGCTTTATAGTCGCGTTCGCCTACAGCGGACTTGTAACGTTTATGTCGGTTTATGCTCATGAACAGGCTATTGATCAATATGCAAGCTATTTCTTTGTGTGCTTCGGCATTATGATTGTATTGCCTCGTCCGCTTGTCGGTAAATTGCTTGATCGTGTAGGAGAACATGTCATTGTATATCCCAGCATCGTTATATTTGCCATCGGCATGCTGCTGCTTAGCCAAGCAAGCTCGCCAGTTATTCTGCTTGTTTCCGGTGCTGTCATTGGTCTCGGATACGGCGCCCTGCTGCCTTGCTTTCAGACCATAGCCGTGCTTGCTGCTCCGGCTCATCGCAGAGGGCTCGCTACAGCAACGTTTTATTTGCTGTTTGACCTTGGATATGGCATTGGATCCTACACGCTTGGCTCGTTGGCTTCAAGCTACGGATACAGCGTTATGTATATACTTTGTGCCATTATAATTGCCTTATCTTCCGTCATTTATTTCACACTTCACCATAAACGCAAAAGATTGTTGGCGACATCAGACGATAACGCCTATAGCTCATCCTAGGCCTATCGTTAGCTGATGCTCAACAGGCAGCATAATTTCCACGACTGTTCCTTCATTCATCACACTGCTAATTTGAAGCGTACCCTTGTGCGCTTCAATAATGCGGTTGCTGATCATTATGCCAAGCCCAGTCCCTTTTTCTTTCGTTGTCAGAAAAGGTTCGCCGATTTTTGAAATAAGCTCCTCCGGTATACCTGGACCGCCATCTATAATTCGGATATGAACGAAGCCATCCTCCAAGCTTGCAACCGTCACTACAACTTCGCCGCCCTGCGGCATCGCCTCTAACGCGTTTTTAATAATATTCAAAAAAACCTGCTTAAGCTGGTCCACATTGCAAAATATACTCGGCCGTGTATGGTCAAAACAAACCTTCAATTCCACATTTATTAGAATAGCTTGTGTTTCCAGCAAAGATAATACACTTCGCAGTATCGGCTCTAGAGGCTCGCTGCGATAGTTCGCGAAATGCGGCTTCGCTAACGTCATAAACTCATTTACGATTAAAGTAATACGGTCAATTTCATTGGCCATAATTGAAAAATAATGCGGGTTCTCCGGGTATTTACTGCTTAATAGCTGCGTGAAGCCCTTTAGCGCTGTTAACGGATTTCGAATTTCATGCGCTACGCCTGCGGCAAGCTGACCAATTGCCGACAGCTTCTCTGAACGAATAAGAACCTCCTCCGAGCGTTTGCGGTCGGTCAAATCACGAATCACACTGAGCATGACATCCTTGCCCAAATAATTGTTAATTCGGATACTAGATATTTCTACATCCAATAACTGTCCGTCTGGACGTACAAGGACTCGTTCAACAAATGACGTCGGTTCATCCGACGACATGATTAAATCCATCTGCTCCAATGAAGAGGCATGATGACTGGGATGAATAAACTCGAATACACTTCTTCCAATGACCTCTTTTCCAGGTTCAATCCCGAGTGCATGCAAAGCTAGTTTGTTCGCATAAAGGACGATTCCTTGATCGCTAATAACGATGGGTTCGGGGACAAACTTAATAATTTTTTGATATAGGTTCGCATTGTCCCTTAGCAGATTTTCCTTTTCACGTTTAAAGGTTACGTCTTGTATCGTGCCGAGTAAGGACAGCTGTCCATTGAACATAATGATGGAGGTGTTACCCTCTAAATAAATGATGCTGCCGTCTTTTTTTCTGCCTGTACACTTGAGCGGAAATTGATTTAACCCAATCGCCGATCCATGCATAATCTCGTTTCTGTGATGATTGATTTCATCCATTGACACCAAATCGCTTGAAGTGAGTTCATACATCTCCTCTAATGTGTAGCCATACATCTCCGCCAAATAAGGATTGGCATAAACAATTTTATTGCTTTGTCCTACAAATACGCCTGCTACGACATTTTCCATCAAGCTTTTATATAAATAATCCTTCTCGTGCAAGGAGGCTTCCATGCGCTTCTGCTTGGTTATATCATGAATAATAAGCTGGACAGCATTTTTACCATCAAATTTCACAGCAACTGCTCTCATTTCAACCTCTATCGTTTGCTGATCCAGACGAAGCAGCTCGTAGTAAGTAAACGTAGAAGGATTAGCCTCTATAATTAAATAGTTGATCATTGCTGGAAACCGCTCTAAATATTCGGAATGTATGAATTTATTTATGGGGTCTCCAATAATATCATCGAGATTGCTAATGCCCAGCATGGTTAGCATTGCGTGGTTAGCAAATACAATATCACCTTCTAACACAACAATTAGCCCGTCAGGAAGCATATGAACTAAATGCTGATATCTCTCTTCGCTTTCCCTCAATTGTTCGTTAACCTCGACGATTTTAATCCCCTCATCTCATCTCATTTCAACAAACAGCTTCATCCTGTTGATTACTTTCAACATCCCCAGCCTTCTTCCTGCTCCGCTTCGATTTTAAAATACAAAAAAACATTGCCGCCAGCAAGTGTATCGATTAGCGGCAATGTCTATAAGAGAGTCATGTAATCCGTTTTACTACTCGTTCATAAAGCCCCGTGCCACTAATACTCTAGCAATCATAACTGCTGCTTCCGCTCTTGTGGCTAACGCCTTCGGCGCAAGAGCGACCTTGTTTTGCCCTTCTACAATTCCTAAGCTCAGCGCAAGCTTCCAATCCTCTACAGCCCAAGCTGAAGCATATTTTGCATCACTGAATACATTAAGATTGAAATCCGCTTGTTTGATTTGTGGATTTGCCAAACGATAAGCCCGCATTAACATGACGATCATCTGCTCTCTCGAAATAGATTCGCTTGGCCTAAACATCATATTGTCAAATCCTTTGATGAAACCCGCTTCATACGCTGAAGCGATAGCGTCCGAATACCAAGCGTCAGCCTTCGTATCTTTAAATGGTTTGAGGCTGCTAGCAGAAAGACCAAAAGCTTCGGTCAGCATAACCGCGAACTCTGCTCTTGTAACCTTTTGCCCTGGAGCAAATTCACTCTCGGTAATCCCTTTAATCATTTGCTGAGAAGCAAGCTTCGTTACTTCCTTCTCCGCCCAGTGCCCCTTCATATCTAAAAAGGTTTTCTTCTCATTGATAACAGTGTAGATGCTATTCGACAAGCTGCTTATGACTGCCTCAATTTTTCCATTTGACATCGCCTTGAACAGAGTCGGCACATGCTTCCACCGTTTACCGGCTTCATCATAAACTACACCTGTTGCAAACTCAGTCATTGAAGCTGCTGGCAAAATGATGGAGCGCTTCACATAATGATTAGCGAAACTATGAATCGTTTGCACTTTACCTCCCGTTTCTAACATAAGCTCAAAAGCATAAACCTCACCAATCGGTTTGATTCCTGTATGCTCTGTTAGCAGCTGGCTAGCAGCCGAATCCAGCTTTTTCATTCGCAGCCTCAGCTGTGCATTCGGATCATCAGATAGAAGATGACGAATAGCTGAGATATTCAGCTCATACACGGCATTGTAAATCGAAATTTCAATAATCGTTTCTGGCTGAGCGGCTGCTGCCTCCTTCAAGACAGAGACAGGTAAAACGATATCCGCGGCTGATTCCTTTGTTGTTAATACAAGCGACAGCACGGAATTATGGTTTGCTGCAGCGCGCTTCAATGCAGCTTGTAAATCTTCCTTCTGGAATGTCAGCTCTGCAAACGTTTTTCCGTCCTCTTGCTTTTTTACAGTTTCGTTCCATTTCAAGCTCTCCGACGGCTGTGGAGTTACAGCACCGTCAGGCGGAGTGCTTGGAGCATTAAGATCAGCCATTAATGCATTTGCGGTCCAGTTTCCGGCTTGATCGCGCGCTTCCAGTACAAATCGATAGCTGCGCCCTGCGGAAAGTCCACTCACCTGAGTTGCTGTTTCCGTGCTTGGAACGATTTTAAAGCCGGTATCCCATGACAAGCGATAAGCGGCGATTTGTCCATTATCAATAGCTAACGGCCATTTTAACGCTGCGCTGCCATTCTCGCCCTGAGCAGCAGAAAGTGCTGCTTCTGCTGGCCAATTAGGTGCAATATCATCCGCTACTTTAACTGTATACGTTCTTATTGCATCTCCATACGCAGCCTTTAGCTGTGTTTCACCTTGACCTATACCCGTTAATACCCCGCTGCTGCTTATTTCTGCAACAGCTGAATCTTTCACCGCCCAAATTACAGCTTCAGCCTCAGCTTCAGTGCCATTTGCGAAAGCAGTCAGTTGAATGCTTTGCCCTGCTTCTACTAGGTATGGCGCTTGGCGCTGTTCACCTGCTGCAACCGAGAAGGCATGATGAGTAAAACTAAAGGCTTCATTTGTTGTCTCAAATGCAAAACCAGAAGCTCCATTCATAAATGCTCCGACCTTCACTCCGCGAACAAGGGTATCACCGAATACCGCAGAACCTTTTATATTGCCGGATGCTTGAATGCCCCATGTACCCGCACCGTCAACTACGTTATTTTCAAGCACGATGCCAGACGTATACTTTTCGCCAAGCAAAGAAATACCTTGGAAAGTGCTGTCTGAAATAATATTGTCACGCACTTGAATGTTCCCTGTCATATCCGTATCACCTGAGAATAAGAATAAACCGCCAAAATCTGCTGGCCAGTTATGCTCTCTTCCTCCTGTTCGCAGCAACGTATTGCGCTCTACGATAACATTGTTTTCAAAAGGAACGGGATTATGTCTCGTACTAACGCTAATTCCTGCACCAAAAGCAACGGTATCCGAAACGATATTGTCTGAAATGGTAACGTCCTTGCCGCCGTAAACGGCAATGTTGTTGGACAGCCACGGCAGCTCCGCTGTATTGAAGCGGAACGTATTGCCAACGGATTGTTTTCCGTTTGCCCACATCGCAAGCGAATCATCTCCTGTATTGCGCAGCTGGGTTTGCTCGGCCATCGCATTCGAGGTGCCTGTGCTAAAGTTAATGCCATCGGCAAACGTATTCCTAATTTGCAAGCCAGCAACATATAAGCCATCTGTTGCAAGGGTTGCACCGCCTGCAAGCTCCTTCTCCGTTACCCAAATCCCGGTTTTCACATGGTCTACGCGAATATGCTGAAGCGTTGAACCAATGCCATAAGTGCCATCAAATGCAGATTCTGGCTGGTCATCACGACGGGAGGTTACCTCTCCATCAATAGCAAGATCATACACGCGTATATGATTTCCTACTCCCATAAATCCGCCGCCAACGAGCGTCGTTTGCCATTTGCCTGCACCGCGAATCGTAATGTCAGCAAGCTCGATAGGACCCTGGTCAATACGGAAGGTTCCAGCAGGAAGCCAGACCCCCTTGCCGCTCAGCTTTGCTGCTTCAATAGCCTCTCTGATTGCATTAGAGTCATCAGTTCCGTCATTTGCTGCAGCTCCAAATTCAGTTACAGAAACAAAACCGTCAGGCATGCTGTAAGCAGCATCAGCAAGCTCAGCCTCTACTAAATCGATCACGATATGGTCAGCTGCGCTGTCCGCTTCCTTTTGCACTCTAATCATAGAGCCAGCTGCTGCATCAGCAATGATGAAGCTTGTTTCATCAAAGAAAAGATGAGCGTCTCCATCGCTTGGTTGATTGGTCCAAGGATAGCTTCCATATACCCAAGAGTATTTAGAGGTTAATAGCCCTGCTTCTTGCTTCACTCCGTTTACATATAAACCTATGGATGATTGATTGCCCATACCGTCTTCGGAATCCGGAATCGAATAACGAAGCGTTAATCGATTTGCCGCTTTTTGCAGCTTGAACTCCACATAATCGCCTGCTTCTTCCAAACGGACCGCCTGTCTGCCGGATGCTTCAGAAGCTAAAGCACGATAGGCACGGGTTGGTTCAATGATCACTGCATTCGTCGCAGCATGCTCGGCTTCATATTGACTGTAAGCCGTGCTTGCTCCTCTGCCTGCGAGCGGAAGCACATTATTTACTACAAGCTGATCGAGCAAAATTTGACCAACGTCGCCTTTGTTATTCGATAAGGTTACGGTATTTAATCCAGCTCTAAGCGTTAGCTTGAACTCATGTTTCTGCCAAGTGTCCCAGCTGCCTGCAGCTGTAAAGGCAAGCTGCTGCTCATTCAAGCCATTGACTGCCGCCGCTAGCACCTTTGCTGATCCGTTAGCATTCGCATACCGAATCGAAGCGTCATACGTGCCAGCTTCCTCAGCAAATACGGTAAAAGTCACAGAAGCATTTAGCGCCGAGAAATCCCCCGCGTATCCATCGCCGCTGAAGCCTTTCGCATCAGCGCCTGCTTGAACCCCACCGCTTAGGAAAGCATCTTCTGCTTCTAATGTGACATTAGCTTTAAGCAATGCCATTCTAAGCTGCTGCTCGTCTTTAGGTGCGTTAAGCGTTCCTGAAGACAGACCTGCAGCATTGCCGCTTATTTGGAGAAGCATACCTTTGACTTCGACGTTCTCGAAGCTTAAAAGACCGCTTCGATCGATCATTTTCCACTGGCTCGATGCTTCTGCTTTACCTGTATTCTCAGAAACGATCAACTGACCATCCTTCACAGCAAGGTAGCGATCTGCCGCTTCATTATAGATCAGCTTATAACCATCCTCGTCCTGAAGACGCCAATTCGATTCTGAACTTCCGCTTGAGGCAGGAAGTACAACAAGCTCATTTCCGTTAATCGCAAGTCTAACATCACTGCCAGCACTCAAAAGCTGGAAGCTGCGAGAATCATTCAGCCTTGTTGTATGCACAAGCTCGGAAGGTGCTTCTGGTTCTGGAACAAAGCTGTCTTTTGAAGCCGTCTCCAGCTCCCATTGGAGCGCCGCCGATTCGATCGAGCGCAAACCAACCTGTGCATATCCTGTTCGGTCCTGAATATGCATGTAGTCTACCGGCTGTGACTTGCTGCGCAGGAGAAACTTGCCGTTTACTAAATTCCGCTCTAAGAACCAGGTCTGCTCTCCATTGCTGCCAAGCATTCCTGCTCTGCTTACTAAATAGGCTTCCTCTTTTGCTATCGTAATCTTATGGTTCGTGGCACGGTTAATGATTGTAACTTCTCCAATCACACTGCTAGTATTGCTTAACAGCATCCAGTGTGATCTTGCATCTCTTGCATTTGGTGTTCCGTAAAGAATAACCCCGAATTCATTTTCGTATAAATAGCTGCTGTTGTCGGCATTTTTCAAACGAATATAATCCGTCGGTATTTCCGATGGCAGCAAAGGCTGAGCTTCGATTGCAATCCATTGCGCGCTACCCCATTCAGCAGGGATATTGCTTGATTGGGCGTACCCTGTTGCGTCCTGCACATGAATAACTTGATCTGTTTTGTATCCGTTTGTAAACACTAATTTATGATCTTCTGTAACGATGACAGTCCATTTAGCACTTGTCCAGCTCTCTTCAATCGTTCCGCAGTTTAGTGGAAGCAAATGGGGATTTGTATCCGCCTGCATGCCTTCTACATGAAGATAGTGTCCAGTCAAACGATTTTTGACACGTTTTAATCCATTTCCTGCATCCTCAATGAGCCAATGTGATGCCGCATTCAAGGAATCAGGATCACCATATTTTACTTTTTGCTCATCTTCATAAAGAAGCTTGTTCGTATAGCTATTTTTTAATTGAATATAGTTGGGAGCTGCTTCCTTCGCTACAGGAACAAAAGTCCATTTGGGACTACCCCAATCACGAGGAACTGCGCCAAATTGTACAAAACCAAGCTTTTTCTCAACATGGAGAAAGCTGCCTTCATCGCTTGCAGGATGAATTAGCTTTGATCCTGAGGAGTTTAAGTTATCAATTACCCATTGCTCCGTGACAGCGCTTTCAGTTGCTTTAACTGTTTTAACCGAGATTTTGTCGGAGCTCACATCCTTCAAGCTTATGTAATTTCCAGTTGCGCGGTTCTGAATTCGCTGCATGCCTTCCTCTTCAACGATGAGCCATTGTCCGAGCTTGTTATCAGCTAATACGTTTCCGTATTTGACGATTCCATCGTCCTCATACATATAGAGGCCAAGCCAATCGTTTTTGATTTGAATATATTTTGGCGAGTTGTCGGGATTAGGATTGTAAACCGTTTTTACGGTAACCGGCTCAACCGCCCATTTTGGCGTGCCCCATGTTTTATCAATAGTGCTCAATTGAGCATCAGTTTTGCCTGCCTCTTCTTGAACATGAAGATATCGATAGGCACCTTCAGATGTTGTTGCCGCATGCTCAATGTTTACATAACCAGCTTCGTTGGCGTCTAGTATTTTCCAATCTACATCTACCAAGTTCTCATCTGCTGGAATGAGCGTGACAGGACTATAATAATACGTCGAATCAACAGCGGAAACATAGGCATTCGAAGCTCTATTCTTAATTTGCTGATTGCCATCCTTATTCTCTACTGCAAAATGAGAGGACGGATCTGCTTCAGCCGGCTTGCCGTATTTCAATATCCCTTCTGCGGCAAATAAATACTCTCCCGTATGCTTGTTTTTGAAACGCACATAATCAACAACGGGTTCAAATGACCACTGCGCTGTTCCCCAATTAGGCGGGATGCTGCTAGCTTGTGCAAATCCTGTTTTGTCCTCAATATGAATATAGTGATTTGGATTAGTGCTTGGCTGAATCGATTTAAAACCTTCTGTAGCCGCATTCACAATTTTCCACAACGCAGCCGCATCACTACTTGCTGCTGCCAAGCGAATTGGACYCTCGTGAGAAGTCCACCCTTCCAATGACATATAAAGACCAGTTTCTCTATTTTTGATCATCTGCTTCCCATCGTGCTCTTCAATAAACCACTGGGAGGCTCGGTCCGTTTCTACAGGAGCACCGTAAGCTACTTTATCTCCATCTGCTAATAAGTAGGTTCCTCTGTATTGATTTTTAATGCGAACATATTCCGCTTTATCCCCTTCTGCAGCTTGTACAGCCGTATTTCCCCCGCCCTGCAAGGCGGGGATATACGAGCTTAGCAGAAGAAAAATTAATGCACTGAGCGAAACTCGGCGCAGCTTTTTCTTCATCATCAATTCCTCCACGTATTGTTTTGCGATAAAATGCTAACCTTTCACCCCAGCTACATTAAGTCCACCCATAATGTAACGCTGGAAAATAAGGAAAAATATTAGCGGCGGAACCATCGTAATGGAGAGCACCGCAAACTTCACGTTCCACTGAATCGTGGAGCCGGAGTAGACCACATATCTGAAAATACCTGTTGCAAGAGGATACATATCCTTCTCCAGCATAACAAGTGACGGCCAATAAAAATCATTCCATGTGCTGGAGAAATAGAAGATGATAAGCGTCATTAGGATAGGTACCGACAAAGGAATCGCGATCCGAATAAAACATAAAAACTCACTAGCTCCGTCGATTCTCCCTGCTTCAAACAGTTCCTTATGCAATCCATCGAAAAAGTTTTTCATGAGCAGCAAATAAAAAGCATTCGCGCCTGCTGGAAGCCAAAAGGCCCAGTAGCTGTTTAGCAAACCTAAGCTTTGCAAGTTAAGGAAGTTTGGAATTAAGTAAGTAGCAGATGGAATCATCAGGGTAGACAAGAAAAACAGCATGACCACTTTCTTGAAAGGTACCCGCATATGAGACAACGCGAATGACGTCATGCCAATAAAGACAAGCGCGAAAATGACCGTGCCAATAAAAATCATCAGCGTATTTTTCAAGAACATAAGCATCGGAATAACATGCCATGCATCAATATAGTTATGCCACAGCCAATCCTTTGGGAAAAACGGCGCAGGGAAAGCAAAAAATTCCCCAGTCGTTTTCAGAGAGCTAAGCAGCGTATTCAGAAAGGGATACAGCATGGATACAATGATTATGCCGATAAACAGCACCATCACAGCGTAACCAAGCTTTACTTGCCAACGTTTGAAATCAAATGACGAGATTATGGAACGCTCGGTATTTTTCATCCTTTTTCACTCCTATTCTGCACTTTCAGGTAGAAGAAGGAGAGCACCATCATAACGGCGAACATCATCGTACCCATTGCTGTTGCTTTGCCAAAATCCAAATAAGTGAATGCATTTCTGTTCATAAGCAGCATATAAGTTAAAGTCGCGTTGTCCGGACCTCCGGCAGTCATAGCCAGTTGTGCTTGGAAGCTTTGCGAGGTGTTAATGATTTGAAGTAAAAACATCAGGAACAGCAATGAGCGCAAATTAGGCAGTGTAATAAACTTAATTCGTTGCCATACACTTGCACCGTCGATTTCCGCAGCTTCATACAGATCCCGCGGTATGCCGACGATTGAAGCCAAATAGATGAGCACCGCTCCGCCAAAGTTTTGCCACGTTTCCATAATAACGATCGAGATCATGGACATGCCTTTTGTGAAAAAATCAATTGCCGGCAATCCGATGCCCATCAGAAATGCATTAATTGGACCGATCGGATCATAAAACCAAACCCACATGCCATACAACACGATAGCTGGTATTACACTTGGCAAATAACCCGCTACGCGAGCTAGTCCTTGAAATCTTCTGAGCTCCGATACAGCAATAGCAACCGCAGCAGGCACCCAAAAGCCAATGACTACGCAAAGCCCCATATAATACAGCGTATTTTTTATTGCGGTATAAAAGTCACTTGAACTAGTAATATCGATGTAGTTTTGCAGTCCAACAAAAACATTCCCTTTAACGAAATCCACCTCTTGAAAGCTGTACAGAACTCCCTTAATAATAGGAATCCAGAGAAAGAGCAAGAAAACGATAATTTCGGGAAGTACAAACAAGGCCCCCCACATATAGAGGTTCCACTTGCGCTTTTTCTTCGTGCTTATCGTTGATGTAATCGTTTGTGTTGCCATGGTTCTCCCCCTCCCAAGGTGCTGCGATACTTATGATCACTTCTAATTTGTAAAAAAAACGGGCCAATACCGAGGTTATTGGTATTGGCCCTTGGTGTCGCGGCTTATTATTGAATCGTAATTTTGTCGTAGAATTCCGATTGGACTTTAGCTGCTGCTTCATCCAACACTTTTTTCAAATCAACATTTTTTGTCGTGAACACTTTTTGAATAACGTTAGCCATTTCTGCATAGAAAGCTTGTGTTTCATATTGCGGCTCCGGCTTACCATCAAGCAAAGCCATCAAAGCAGGGTCATATGTGAACACATTGTCGTGTTTAGCCAACATCGTATCCCATTTTTGACCGAACTCCGATTCTGGTGTCCAATAGAAAATTGTTTGTGGAATATATACTTTGTTTTCTGATTTACGTGTAGTAATTTCACCATCAATTGCATTAATGAATTCGTCAGTGAAATACTCGGAAGTCAACCAGTCAAATGCTGTTTTTTGCTGTGCAGCATCTGCTTTAGGGTTGATGACTTTGAAGCTGCCGCCTAGTACGCCAGTGTGCTTGCCGCCTTTAGTTACGGATGGGATTGGATAAATCACGACGTCGTCTTTGCTGATACCGCCTGTGTTGATGGCTGCATCCGCTGCATTGCCGCTTCCGCACATAACCATTGCACCACGGCCTTGGTTAAACAGGTTGAGTGCATCGCCGTAGCCTAGCGCCCAGTTTTTCGGAAGCACGTCAGCATCTTTCAGCTGCTTGTAAAACTCCAACGCTTTCAAACCTTGCTCGCTGTTGAATGTTGCTTTTACTTTGCCGTTCTCAACCGTTTGAATGTCGCCGCCCGCTGCAAACAAGAAGTTCGTCCAGTTCCAGCCTGCTTCTGTGCCTTTGCCCATTGGGATAAAGCCAGCAATACCTTTAGCCGGATCGTTTACTTTTTTCGCAGTTTCAATCAGCTCTTCCCAAGTCCAGTCAAGCGATGGAAGCGGAACGCCCTTTTCCTCGAAAATTTTCTTGTTAAGCGTAATTGTCATAACATAAGCATCTACTGGAATACCATAAATTTTACCGTCAACGGAGAATGGACCCGTCATAATTGGATTTAGGTCATCTTTGTTTTTCCAATTTTCAATAAGGCTCGTAACATCAGCCGCCCAGCCTTTTTCAGCTAGAACACGTCCTTCTGTCAAATAAGCATTAAACTCAGTTGGCGCATTGTTAGCAGCCATTTTAATTCCGATTTCAGTTGGATTGTACTGCCAATCGTCCGTCTTGATCGTAACGTTAGGGTTTGCTTTTTTGAAACGCTCAATTTTCAGGTTCAACTGCTCGATCGCTTCTGTTCTATCCGGCGGTTGGCCTTGAACTGTAATTTCTACAGGCTCTGCTGGTTTCTCAGTTGCTGGCTGCTCCTCTGTTTTGTTTACAGCTGCATTCGTTGCTTTTCCAGCATTTTCTTCTTTCCCTTTGTTTCCGCCATTGTTACTGCCACTGCAGCCTGCCAATACAATCATTAGTACGAGCATGCTGATTACGATTCCCCTGATCTTCATCGTGTTGGTTCCCCTCTCAATTAGGTCTTTTGTTGCTTGCATCCTCATTATAAGTCAGCTTCTTCCCTCTACACGATGGTCGCTGTTACGGTTAAGGTGTGCGCTGTTATGATTTCGACATATTGTTCGACATATAAAAACTGCTCGCGCAGCAGCACGAGCAGAAATGTTATTTTTTTAAATCTGATAGATTATAGCCAAAATACTTTTTAAACATTTTGCTAAAATGCTCCGGCGACTCATAACCAATCTCATCTGCAATCTCGTATCTCCGCATATCAGTCGTAAGCAGCAGCCTTCTTCCAGCTTCCATTCTCTGCTTCGTCAGGTAATCCCATATCGTAATATTAAGCACCTTTTTAAATAAATAGCTCAAATAATTGGGACTTAGATGAACGGCATCCGCAATATCCTGCAGCTTCATTCCTTTTTTACTAAAATGTTTGTCTATGTAGCCTCTCGCTTCCTGAATATCTCCATTATGATCCTCCGTAGATTTTTTGTCTGACACATCCTCGGCCAAAAATACATGATGATCATGATGAACCTCTGTCATTTTTAGCGCGGAGATCGCTTCCTTGTATAGCTCTGCCCAGCTGTACAGCCCTTCCTTAATCGTACTAATCCCAATCGTGCATTGGACATTTAAGTATTCCAGCAGATGCGCATGAAGTTGTTGTCCGATCGTCGTCAGCAAGCTGCTTCTCATCGAATGGTCCAGCTCTTTTGTTGAAAGCTGCAGCACGACAGTCAGAGCTCCATTCGGTGAATAAAACAATAACTTATCCCAGCTGCTGATCGTTTCCTCTACCACGTTGTAGCAGGCATACTTAAGCAAATTCCGATCCCGCAAGGACTGAATGTCTTTATCCGTTTTACCAGCGTTTTTCAAATGCAGCTGGATTGTAAACAAACAGAAGCAGGGGCCCTCCATCTTTAATCCTAATGATTGAAATAAAGCTTCAACCTCCGACTCGCCAAGCCCTTCCGTAATTAACTCGTTAAGCAGCATATGCTGCTTTGGATTCGTTTCCTCCAAATAAAACTTGCGATTGAACGCAGCATCGGATGCCGTGCGAAGCTCACTTTCCTTATGTCTTAGCAAACCTCCAACTATTTGAATAAGCTGCTTCGGCATGACTGGCTTTACGATATACTCTTTGGCGCCGAACTTCATTGCTTTCTGAGCATAAGCAAACTCTCCATGCGCAGACAGCACGATAATCGGGACCGCACTATTTTCTACAAATATCGTTTCCATGAGCTCAATGCCGTTCATATGCTCCATCTGAATATCTGTAATGATCAAATCTATTTTCTCCAGTCGAAAATAATCCAAGGCTTCAAAGCCATTGCCAGCCGTAAACAGCTCGCCGATTTGAATATCTGACTGCCTTAATATTGAGCTGATCCCTTTACAAATCATCGGTTCATCATCAACAATCAGTATATTATACATGCTCTTCCTCCCTCATGAGGTCTTCTGTGGTATGTGAGATTGGTATCGTAAGCTGAGCCCGAAGCCCGCCTTCCGCACGCAAAGCATATTCCAAACCGAATAACTCGCCAAAATGCAATTGGATTCGTTTATTGACGTTTCGAATGCCGTATCCTGCATCAGGATTTCTGCCTTCCAAAATATCATAAATGTGCGCAACATCCCTCAAGCGATATCCGTTGTCTTCTATTGCAATGACGATGCAATCCAGCTCCAGCTTGATTGATATCCATAGCTCGCCATCACTATCCATTCGTTTGATGCCATGCACGATTGCATTTTCGATAAGCGGCTGCAGTACAACCTTCGGAATTAGACAGCTCTTCGCTTCCTCTTGAATGATCCAATTGACACTGAAATTATAATCATAACGCTTTAGTTGAAGCCTTACATAAGCCTCTGCATGCTGCAGCTCTTCTTCAATCGTAATTAATGATTTGCCTCGGCTAAGGCCAATTCGCATTACAAGGGAGAGATCTCGAACCATTTCCGCTGACTCGTCCGTTCCCTCAAGCGTCATCCGCCAATAAATGGATTCCAGCGTATTATAAAGCAGATGCGGATTGATTTGTGAATGAAGGATCGACAGCTCCGCCTCCTTTTGCTTCAGCTCAAGCACATATTTATCGTGGATCGTTTCATTTAGCCGCTCTGTCATATCCATGAAATTATTGTTTAAAATTTCGATTTCATCTTTGGTACGCTGTGGATATTGTGTTAAGCCAAGCGGTTTGCCTGGCTCATAAGAGCGTGTATGCCTAGCGAGTCTAGAAATTGGACGAACGATGGAACGAATAAAGTAAACACCTAATAGGAGCAAGAGCAGGAAATAACCCATCATCGAATAATAAACGAGCTGCTCAATAACCTCATGATCGCCGATTATAGATTGCAGCGGTGTTTTGTAGAGCAGCTTTGTTTTACTTTGCTCGCTTTGATGAATGGCATATAGCCACTTTTTCCCATCAACCTCTAGCGTATAATATCCACCTTTGGAATTCGATACGTAGTCCGGCAACGGGAGGATCTTTCCGATGGAGTAGTTGCTTGTTGTTGAGATGACGATATTATCTTCATTTAAAATCAATAATTCGCCGTCCTTCGCCACATTATCAGGATCAAGATCACTTGCCAGCACACGTTCAAGTCCCGACGCGATCAAGTACCCAGCTTCTGGTGAGCGCCCATTCGTTATGCTGTTCATTTGTTTTACCATAACAAGCGTCTCCAGATCGGACGGATTATCTCCGAATTGATGCAGTACCTTCAGCACTCCCCGCCCCTGTGCACGATAAGCCTCCTTATACCATGGAAGCGCATCCACATTTGTAGAGAAGTAGATGCCTCGCGTCTGAATATCCAAAGAAGGCACAAAAGAGTAAAGGCTTTCAGAATCCGGCATAAAAAAAGAATACGCTATTTTAGGAGATGTTTGTTTGAGCAGCATCTCATCCAGAGACGTGAACCGTCTAAAACGCTCGTAGGATGAAGATAACGGGATATTAAGCATTTCCTGAATTTCCTTGGTCATCATGATCGAATTCATGGTCTCTTCCATATGCATGATTGTTCGATCAATCGTTACATGACTTGATTCCACCCACTTCACCAGAGTCGAACCCACTTGCCGCTCCGTAATTTCTGCGACATTGCGCGAGACAACCCAATCCATAAAAATAACAGGTATAACGACTAGTACAATAAACAACGCGATGAATCGCTGGAGCATTGTGAGATTAGTAAAGGATTCTCGCATCTATTATGCAGCCTCTCTCCATTGAATACTTCTTAAATCTTAATTGTAGCCGATAATACGCCCGCTTCCATGTTCAATATTATGTTTATTGTAATCGATATTCAGATCTTTTTTCGACATCTTTTTTTCATAACATAATAAAATGGCCATCTTAATCGCAAAAAAGAGACTGTCCTTTGAGTAGATCACTCTACTTAAAGGACAGTCTCTAATGTGATGCTTTATATTTAGCCTTCGAGAAGAAGTGCTTCTGGATCTTCTAGAAGCGCTTTGACGGTTACGAGGAAGCGAACAGCTTCGCTGCCATCTACGATACGGTGATCGTAAGACAATGCAAGATACATCATCGGACGGTTTTCCATACGAACGTCATCGATTGCTACTGGACGAATTTGAATTTTGTGCATGCCGAGAATACCAACTTGCGGTGCATTAAGAATTGGCGTGGACAGCAAGGAGCCAAATACGCCGCCATTCGTAATAGTGAAGCTTCCGCCTTGCAAATCAGAAATGGCAAGCGTGTTTGATCTTGCTTTGCCAGCAAGCTCAACGATATTTTTCTCGATTTCAGCGAAGCTTAGACGGTCCGCGTCACGTACGACTGGAACGACAAGACCTTCTTTTGCAGATACTGCAATGCCGATATCATAGAATTTTTTCGTAACAATATCTTCGCCGTCAATTTCAGCATTAAGCAGCGGGAATGCTTTAAGCGCACCAACTACAGCTTTCGTGAAGAATGACATAAAACCTAGGTTCACATCATTTTTCTCGAAGAAAGCTTGCTTGCGGCGTTTGCGCAAATCAAGAATCGCAGTCATATCCACTTCATTGAAAGTCGTCAGCATCGCTGCTGTGCGTTGTGCTTCAACTAGGCGGTTAGCAATCGTAACCCGGCGACGAGACATCCGTTTGCGTTCAGTCGGCTTCACATCTTTGCCTGCGTTAGCAGGTTCTGATTGTGTTAGCGGAGCAGATTTAACCGGAGTGGCAACCGCTGGCGCAGGTGCAGCAGCAGGAGCTTGTCCTTGCGCTGAAAGATCAATGCCTTGCTCACGAGCACGTTTACGAGCAGCTGGCGATGCATTAATCGTTGCTGCACTTTCAATTGCAGAAGAGGCAACAGGCGCCGCTTGCGCAGCAGCTGGTGCAGCTACTGCGGCAGGAGCAGCAACAGGTGCTGGCTCAGCTACTGCGGCAGGAGCAGCAACAGGTGCTGGCTCAGCTGCCGGAGCAGCAGGTGCGGCTGCTCCGCCCGCTGCTTCTCCAATCGAACCGATTGCTTCGCCTACAAGTACAACTTCTCCGTCTTGTTTAGCAATGCGAGATACAACACCGCTATTGTCTGCGCTAATTTCTATGTTAACCTTATCGGTTTCAAGCTCTAGTAGGACATCTCCCTGATTGACGGAGTCGCCTTCCTTCACGAACCATTTGGTAATTGTGCCCTCAGAAATGGACTCGCCTAGTTCCGGTACAATAATTTCAGCCATTAGTCACTACCCCCTAATCAAACTTGTTTCAACTGGTTTGCCGTTCAATGCTGTCGAAATAATCCATTTTTGTTCTGCGGCATGTACTTCTTGGTGTCCGCTTGCAGTACTTGAACGATCAGGTCTGCCAACGTAGCGAACAGCTGCCTTCTTAGGAGCTAACGCGCGAAGACGCGGTTCCATGAAGCTCCATGACCCCATGTTTTGCGGTTCTTCTTGTACCCATACGATTTCTTCAAGCTTGTCGAATTGCTTCACAATGCGTTCGATTTCTGCATGAGGGAACGGATACAGCTGCTCTACTCTTGCAACGCGCAGCCATTCATAATCTTCAGCATTTGTCGATGCAAGCGCCTCTTCAATATCGATTGCTACTTTACCGGTGCAAAGAAGCAAACGTTTTACTTTATCCTTCTGTTCCTTCGGCTCTGTCAGCTTGAATTGCGGAAGCACCGGCTTGAATGAGCCTTCGCTGAACGCAACGCCATGCGACGCAACACGAGGGTTGCGGATCAAGCTCTTAGGCGCCATTAGAACGAGCGGACGAACATGCTCCGTGCCAAGCGACGCTGCTTGCTTGCGCAGCAAGTGGAAATATTGAGCGGACGTTGAAAGGTTCGCAACGGTCCAGTTGTTATCAGCTGAAAGCTGAAGGAAACGTTCAAGTCTAGCGCTTGAATGCTCCGGTCCTTGGCCTTCATAGCCATGCGGCAGCAAAATCGTAATGCCTGATTTTTGCGACCATTTCGCACGGCCAGCTGAGATGAATTGGTCAAAAATAACTTGGGCAACGTTGGCAAAGTCACCATATTGCGCTTCCCAGATAACAAAGGTTTCAGGCGCAAATACGTTGTAGCCATATTCAAAGCCGAGTACTGCCGTTTCCGACAATGGGCTGTTATGAACGGCGAAGGATGCTTTCGCTTGCGGCAAAATATGCAGCGGCGAGAACTTAGCTGCCGTCGCATTATCATTAAGCATAATATGACGATGTGCAAACGTTCCGCGCTCCGAATCCTGACCGCTTAGACGAATAGGTGTACCGTCTGCAAGAATCGTTGCGAAGGCAAGCGTCTCGGCATGTGCCCAGTCAACCTTTTCCCCATCGTTCAAAGCTGAAGCTCTGCGCTGCAAAATACGTTGAAGCTTCGTATATTCTGTGAAGCCTTCTGGACGGTTAAGCAGCTCCAGATTGATTTCACGAAGCGTCTCAAGCGGAACTGCAGTGCGTACTTCCTCGCCTGTAGGAAGCGTTGTTTTGTTTTGCTCACCGCGAAGCTTCGGCTCGCCTTCCTTCGCTTTCATCGCATCATAGGCTGCTTGCAGCTTGCCGTTCGTACGTTGACGCAATTCTTCAACCTGCGCTTCCGTAATCGCCTTCTCACCCTTCAACTGCTCGCTGTAAAGCACGCTTACGGTCGGATGATTGCGAACCTTTGCATACATCAGCGGTTGTGTTACTTCTGGATCGTCCATTTCATTATGACCGAAACGACGGTAACCAATCAAATCAATAACAAAACCTTTATTGTAGCGGAGACGGTATTCACAAGCGAGGCGTACTGCTGCCAAGCAAGCTTCCGGCTCATCCGCATTTACGTGTACGATAGGAATGTCGAAGCCTTTCGCAAGATCACTTGCGTAATGCGTCGAGCGAGAATCAATGCTGTTCGTCGTAAAGCCAAGGCGATTATTTGCGATAATATGAATCGTACCGCCATTGTGATAACCTTGCAGCTTGTTGAAGTTGAGCGTTTCCGCTACAATTCCTTCACCAATGAAAGCCGCGTCGCCGTGAACGGCAATCGTCACTGCTTTCGCTGGATCTTGTGTAGGCATTCCCCGCTTGCTGCGATCTTCTTGAGCTGCGCGTGTGAAGCCTTCAACGACTGGATTAACAAATTCCAAGTGGCTCGGGTTGTTCGCAAGGGTAAGATTCGCACGAATCGTTTCGCCTTCCTTCACAGCTCTGTCAGCACCTAGATGATATTTTACGTCGCCGGTCCAGCCATAATTAAGGCCCATTGATCCTTCAGACGGAATAAGCTCTTTATTCGGAGCATGGTGAAATTCAGAAAATATTTTCTCATAAGGCTTGCCAAGTACATGCGTCAGTACGTTGAGACGACCGCGATGCGCCATGCCCATAAGAATATGGTGTGCTCCATCGTGTGCAACGGAGCGGACGATTTCATCAAGCACTGGCACGAGCATGTCTACGCCCTCGATAGAGAAACGTTTTTGTCCAACGAATGTCCGGTGCAGGAAGTTCTCGAAATACTCGACTTCCATTAGACGCTCAAGCAGCGCTGAACGTTCTCTTGCAGACAGCGGTGCTGGGAAGCTTCCCGACTCCGCCTGTTTGTTAAGCCAATTGCGTTCACTCTCATCATGAATATGTGTAAATTCATACGCCGCTGAACGGGTATAAATCTCTCTCAAGCGGTTGATTGCTTCCCAGCCATTCGAGATTGATGCTGGCGCATTATCCCAAATAAGCGATGCTGGAATAGAGGTTAAGTCCGCTTGCGTAAGTCCGAAAGTTTCTGGCTCAAGCAGCTTTGTATCAGCAGCAGGGCTGAAGCCGAGCGGATCAATATCTGCAGCTAAATGGCCGTATCTGCGAATGTTCAGCATTAGCTGATGCGCAGCGACAACCTTTTTCAACATATTTGAATCAATCGGACCAGGTGCTGCTGCATGTGATGCAGCCTTTTGCTCGCTTGGCTTAGCCGTAATGCTCGGAGCTTCTCCTTGTAGTGTAGCCGGAGGTTCCCCGAAACGTACAAAAAGCTCACGAACTGTAGACTCTACGGAGTCTGGATCAGTTAAGAAACGCTCGTATTGCTCCTGCACATACCCAAGGTTGGGGCCATAGTAGCTTTGCCAAGGCGAATAATTTCGCTCATCATGGTTGCTCATTGCAGAAAATTCCACCCTCTCTATTCATTGCCATCCTATTATTTTCTAAGGCGATGCTCGCCATACATGCTCGCCAACTTGCACTTGCCTAAATCGTTTTCAATAATAATCAAGCAAACACTAATCCCTTAACATATAAAGGGAAAAGTAAGAAAAATGAACATGTGTCAAGGACACCGTTTTATAGCTCATATATATTCTAGTACATAGTACGCTCTCCATCCATAACCATATTGGCATCGATATCATCCATTTGAAGCATTGATTGTCTCTTTTGGACAACTAATTGAGCATTAATTCTGATCTTGCTGCTCGATTGCATCAATTGAAGGCTTTAGGCCGTTTTTCAGCGCTTCCTGTAAAAATAAAATCGATTCTCGGTTCTGGTATTCACTTACCTCATGACCTGAAAAAGGATAATCATTTAGCTGCTTAAGCGATCGTATCCGATTGTATACGGCGTAGATGGTCTCTGGCATACACACGGTATCTTTCCAGCCAACCGACATCAACACAGGCGCCTTAATGCGTTCAGCCAAATTCAACAGGTCAAAATGAGCAAGCGTAGACAGCACTGCGTTGAGCCGATCAGGATACCTTTTAATGTACTGCGCAATTTCCGTAAGCGAGCTCGTCGAATTCATTAGGCCAAAATCCATATGGCACATGTTCGGAATATCGGCAACGACCGCGCTTACCTTGGAGTTCAGCGCTGCAGCAAGCAATGACAATCCGCCTCCTTGACTAGCGCCAACAACCGCAATCCGCGACTCATCCACCTCATCCTGTAGGGCAGCTGTATCCACTGCTCTAACCGCATCCATTGTAATCGCCTGGTAGTAGCTGCGCTCGGTATTCGTTATTCCCTGTGAAACCCAGCCTTTGACGAATCCTTCATCAGAGGTTAACAAGTTGCCTGTTTCGCCACCTTGCCCTCTAGCATCAACTGCAAATACGGCATAACCCAGCAGCAGCCATGCAGCATAACGCTCTGGTAGTCCCTTGTCGCCTGTATAACCCTGATAAATAACGACACAAGGCAGCTTCGCACCGTTTAATCCTTGCTGAGGAACGATGTACAACCCGTGAATAGGCGTATCATCTCCGCCTTTATAAGTTAAACGCTCCGTTCTCACCGTCGTGATTGGCGTTTCAACCGTTTGTCTCCTCACATCAAGCGGCCTCTCTGCATAGCTGTTTAATACATTTTCCCAGTATTGATTTAACTCTTCAACATCCATCGTTACGGATGGCCGATAAGCTAATAAATCATTTTTCCTTCTATTTATTGCATGCATATAAGTATACCCCTATTCCACTATGTATTTTCGTTCCGACACACAAAGAAATTGTTCTTTGAGGCATAAATAAAATAAGCTATCTCAAGTTTAACTCATTGAGCCAAACCAAAAATAGCCTTTTTTGAAAATGAATTGTTCATTATTTACCATAGGGCATTAACAGTTAGCACAGTTAGCAGATACAAGTTTTTTTCTTAACGCCTGCTTTGCCCAAAGAAACTGTTTTTTGGATATAATCACTAGCTAACGGGACCTTGCATGCTGTATTTCCGACATCTACATGCACCTTGCCGATGAATGCTGCAACGGCCTCTGCTTCTTCACGCAGCTCCGAGACATAAATACCGACAATCATAACGAAGGTGTTCATCGTATAACGAACACGATTTTGCTCCGTATGAATAGTTTCCTTTATTCTATTTAACAAAAAGCGAATTTCATCAAAATCCAGCTGCTCGTCCGGTGTAATAGAAATGTAATTCGCATAAGTGCTCCAGCCGCACGTTGACACCATCTCTTCCGAGGAGTCTATCCATTCTACTGCCAGCTCATGGGCAAAAGGGCTTTCCGCTGCGACACCTGCTACCGTATATTCCGCTGCCATGTACCAATAAGCTTGTTTGACCCATTGCTGCAGCGTCTCTTTAGCAATGGTTTTTGGATTAACTGAAAGTCCCGCCAAATACATCGCATCGCTATTACTGGACGCAAACAGCTTTAGCGCTAGCTCTTCGTCTTTTTTTACATATTTAACAAGCTTCTTCAAATCACCGATTTTCACACCAAAGAGCGGCTCCATCGCTCCATGACGAATAAAGGTCATTTTCGTTTGCTCATTGCCTAGCCGCTCTAATTCCTTCATTATCTCTTCATAGGTCATATGTCAGGCCTCCATTTTAGTCCACGTATTACTGCGCAAATAAAGGAGGTACGCCATTAGCGGCGAACCTCCAAATCATCACATCTCAAAGCTTATTCTTGATGTACAATCAATTCAACTAAAGTTCTAACCATGACGCCAGTAGCTCCCTTAGGCTCCCAGCCTCTGCTCGAATCCAGCCATGCAGTTCCGGCAATATCGAGATGCACCCACGGCAATCCTTCGGCAAAATGTCCAATGAACAATCCGCCGGTTATCGTACCGGCATATCTTCCGCCGCTATTTTTCAAATCTGCCGCATCGCTTCTAATCTGGCGCTTATATTCCGGATAAGAAGGAAGCTGCCAGATTCGTTCGCCAGCTCTCTCTGACGCAAGCTGCACCTGTTTGTAGAGCTCGTCATTGTTTGTAATAGCGCCCGTTGCGTGCGTACCCAAGGCTACGGATACGGCACCAGTTAAAGTTGCCACATCAATCAGCTTCGTTGCTCCCCTTGTAATTGCGGTCGTAAGTCCATCTGCCAGCACTAATCTGCCTTCAGCATCGGTATTCACAATCTCAACGGTATGGCCGCTCATCATGCGCAGCACATCTCCAGGTTTAATCGCTCGGTCCGAAGGCATATTTTCAGCTGTCGGAATGACTGCGATGACGTTGATTGCTGGTTTTAGCTCTCCAATGACGCGAATAGCACCCAGCACAGCAGCTGCGCCGCCCATATCGGAAATCATATCCTGCATGCCCTCCGCTCTCTTCAAGGAAATACCGCCCGTATCAAATGTAATTCCTTTTCCGATTAGTCCCCATGCCTCTTCTGAATTTGGATTGCCTTTATAGTGAATAACGATCATACGCGGTGGATTTATGCTGCCTTGACCAACGCCTAATAGACCGCCCATCCGCTGCTCAGCCGCGCTCCACTCGTCAATGACTTCAATTTCCAAATCAAGCTCACGCCCTAATTCCTCTGCATGATACGCCAACCGTTCTGGCGTAAGATCATTACCAGGCAGATTCGTAAGATCTCTCGCCAAAATGACCCCTTCAACATACAATCGGCCTTTTGTTATCCCTTGTGTCCATAAAGCCGCTTCCTCTGCGGATGCAGCTGCTCCCTGTGGTACGAGTGCAACCTCTTTCAGTGAAAATCGCTCCGCTTTCTCCCGTTTTAACGGCTGTCGATCATGAAGCGCGAGCAGCAAGCCCTCAGTCAGCGCTTGTGCAGTAGACTCCACTCCAAGGCTTGCAGCTGGCCCTTCAACAAGTGCATCAGACAGTAGTACTTGCACATTTACCGCCAATAATTTTTTCAATGCTTTGGCTGCAGCCGCTGCTGCAAGCCGCAGGCTCGTAGCTCCGCCATCCTGATCAAGTCCAACAAACACGATATGAGACGCAGGATACAATCCAAGCGTCGGCATAATCTCCGTTTGCTCCGAATCCGCTTTAAACAACCCTTTAGCATAACGCCCTCTAAGCGCTTCATCGATTTGCGGCTGTACGATTGGGGTAACTGCTTCTGATTGCGTCAACTCTTTTTTACTGACAAAACGAATAACCGCATCTACATTTGCTTGCTCTGTACCGCGAACCCCGTATGTAAATTGAATACTCATTATTATTTCCTCGCTCTCCAAATGGATTTACTTAACTGAATCCATTTCATTTGAATCGTTTCAATCGCTTTTTTCAAACTCATTATACCTAAGCGTTCTCCTCTTTGCCATGTTTATAATTGCAGACTTGTCACTTAGCTAACATGATATGAAAAAGCAAAATACTCCCCGCCCACGATTGGGGGAGAGCATCCGATTCAATTCAGCTAAGCCAATCTTTTTGTAGTGAACATTAAGCTAATGGCAGAGTCAGAATAAATTCAGTCCCTACCCCTAATTGACTATCTACTCTAATCGTACCGTTATGATTGCGAACAATTCTGTAGCTTACCGATAAGCCTAACCCTGTACCCGACTGCTTCGTCGTAAAGAAGGGGTCAAACAATCTGCTCATCGTTGCTTTGTCCATCCCTTTTCCGTTATCCTTAATAATAATTTCGGCAAATTGTCCATTTCCACGTGTAATAATATCAATAAGGCCTCTACGCTCGCTCTGAACTTCTTCAATCGCATCGAGTGAATTTTTAATAATGTTCAAAATAACCTGCTTCACTTGTTTAACATCAATCGAGACGAGATGCTCTGAGCAATAACACTCCGCTTTAATTTCGCAATTCCGCATCAAAGCTTCACTTTCTGTCAGAAGCACAACCTCTTTTATTAAATGATCGATAGACACCAATTGTTTCATTGGTGCTGATGGCTTGGACGAATTTAGAAATTCATAAATGATATCATTTGCCCGGTCGATTTCCGTTAAAATAATACGAGCGTATTCTTCTTTGCCCACTTCCAGTAAATATGGCCGCAATAGCTGAATAAAGCCGCGAATGCTTGTCAACGGATTACGAATTTCATGTGCAATTGCAGCAGCAATTTTCCCGAGCATGGCAAGCTTGTCGTTTTGCAATGCCGTCTGCTCAATTTGCTTATATTCAGAAACATCCTTCACGCTAATTAAAAAATCACCGTCTAACTGATCACCGTATGTAACCGTTACCAATAGATGTTTACCATCTTTGTGTTGGAACTCATAATATTTGCTATGCATGAGAAACATTTCTTTGTAGAGTCTAAGAACTGTTCGCTTCGTGCTGCTAGTAAGCCGCCGATGTCTTAATATTTCCTTTATCGTACAACCAATTAATGTTTTCCGAGGGATGTCGAGCAGCTTGGCCATTTGTACATTAATAAACGATAAAATTCCATCACTATCAAACAAAGCAATTCCACTGTCCATGTGCTGCAAAACATTTTCATACTTATTTTTGACTCGTTCAAAGGAGCGGTTGGACCTGAAAAGCATCTCACGCATTTCAGTGAATTTTTGGTCCGTTGATCTCTCTGGCTGCAAACGAAATCGGCAAGCAACCATAATCTCCATTAAAAATACAAAGGAACGATTATATAATCGCACAGCCTCCTCCGAGTCAACATTTGCAGCCAAAGACTGTATGCATTCCTCATGTACGGCAATAATTTCTTCAGGATTTATTCCGTAAAGCTCCTTGCCAAGCTCGTTAGCATGGAATAATGATACTTCCTTACCACTCCGAATATACTCGGCAAGCGCCGGGAAATAGCGCTTTCGAATGGCCAACATCTTGTACTCCTCCCCGGCAGCATCTATAAATAACGGTTACAGTTACTACTAATCATAGGGCGAGTTTACAATCCCTGTCAATCGGAAATCCTGTCGAATTATGCACCTTAAATAGGCAAAAAGTCTGCCCGAAAGTCATCTAGGACTTTAGCCTAAAGCATTTATTTCCTGCTATTTGTTCATTTTTATATCGGAAGTCTAATCATTATTGTTGCTCCCCCGACCTTTATACCATCGATCCCAATCGTGCTTCCATTCCTTATTTTTTTTATCATCATCTCGATTTTTCCAATTATGATTTTCCTGATTGCCTTGATGACTGTTTACGTTATTATTGCGATTATTGTTGCTATCATTGCGATCTCGATTTCGATCATTGTCATCATCATTATTATTTCGATCATGATTATGATTGTTATTATTTTTGTCGTCATCGTTATGATCGTTTTTACCGCCGCTCGGCATTGTAGGCTGAACTGGCTTCGTTGGTTTCCCTGGCGTAATTACCGGCTTGTTGCCCCATGTCCCGTTTTTATTGGGCTTATTAGTTGCGTTGCCTTTATTTACTCCGCTAACGACAGGCTTATTTGGTTTTTCTACTTTTACAGGCTTGTTTGCAGTTGGAGTCGCAGTCGGTTTAATCGGTTTCGGTTTTGGCTTTGTTTCTTCCTTTTGCTGCTTAACCTTATCCTCTTTCTCCAGTGCTACCAGCTTCTTGAGCTTTTCTTTGCTCGTATCTCCCGCATTGCTTACAATCGTCTTCACTCCGCCGATAGACGCTGTTGCCTGATCGATGGATTGCTTTTTCAATTGCTCCAATTCGATACTATAGCCTTCATCCTTTGCCATTAAATATACGGCCATCTTGCCTGAAGAAATACCATTTATAGCTGCTTCCTCACGCACCTCATTAGGCAGCGACAACGTTGTAATTGTAGCACTTGCTGCTTCTGCCTCAAGCTGAGCGAGCAGCATTTTCAGTTTCTCGTCGACTTTTCCCGTCAAAATATTCTCAAAATCGCCTTTACTCGCAAATTTGTCGTCTAATAAAACACTCGTAATAAAAATATCCTTGTTTGGCGTATCCAGATAATGTGAGCCTTTAGCCCTCTCCAAAATAGAAGCAGCAACCTCTTCCACATGAATACCTGCGTATTTGAGCCCTTTAATAATGACTTCTCCATCTTCATTAAGTGCGCGAAGCTCACGTACTTTCTCGTTTTCATCGACGCCTAGCTCTACGCTTGGATTAATATCCATGCTCACGTAAGCAACTACGGATTGTGAGTCTCTTTGCATGAAAAATAAAAGTGGAACAAACAGAATCAAAATTAGAGCGGCAGCACTCCCATACCAATAAATCGGCCTCTGGATGACGCGCTTCTTAAACTCTTCTTCGAATGTCACTTCTTCTCCGATTTGTGTAGTTCCCTGAATAGGGGCCTGCAAAAATTGACCGTCTGCCGTCATCACAACTGCATACTGCTTATGAATGCTCATAACGACTCCACGTTTCATTTGCTTGCCTCCTTATTCTCGACGATGCGCTCATCGGATATATGTAAATAATCATGCATGTAAGGGTATGTCCCGGAAATGATTAGTGCGATAGCAATAATATATTTTCGATTTCTTTCCACCGTTTTGCGGGAAACGCCGCACATTTCGGTCAGCTCTTTTACAGCCAACTTATTCGTTTGCCTTAAAGAATCTAATAAGTCCGTTTCACTTACGAGCGTTTGCGCGATACCAATCAACAGCTTTCTTGAATCGGTATGCTTGGGAGAATTGTCTACCAATTCTGCAAAGGAAATGCCAAATCGCAAAAGCTCTTGATTAAGCTCAGTGATCTCAAGCCTTCTCTCGTCCTCTGTGCGCTTCATCTCAAATGCATTCATCGCTTGTCTTGTCTCGACTGAATTATATTGAGGCTGCTCCTCATCCTCTGAGTCGAACATACTGTAAGGCACAACCTGAGAATGCCTCTGTTCTTTCCGGACATGGTCAATAAGCCGACGACGAATGACGGTTTCAGCAAATCCGAGAAATGATTTTCCAGCACTGCTGGAAAATTGATTGATGGCTTCATTAAAAGCCAGCAGCGCTATGCTGAATTCATCATCTCGACTCGGATCGATATACCGTTTACAAAATCGACTTGTAACTTTTATTATATAAGGCTTATAGTCTGCTATGAACTGCTCACGCAGCAGCTCGTCACCTTCACGAATTTGAGCAACCCATTGTTCTGGAGTGAGCTTCTGCTCATCCTCTGCTGCTTTGGCAGAAACAGACTTCCGCAGAAAGCGTTTGAACAAAACAAGTAACAACCGCTCCACCTCACTATTAGTATGATTCGTTTCTGTCTGCCCGGTTTCGGGGGGTACATTCTGAGAAAATCTTAATTTACATTTAAAAGCATGTTTAGTGCCCTTTATATCGCCAAAGAACCGTTGATTGAGAAACAAACGAACTTAAAAAATTACAAAATGATACATTTTTATATTTTCAAAATAAAGAAAAGCCCCCGTGAAGGAGGCTCACCATTCATGTTTAAAAAACTAAACGGAAGTACGGCGTTGACGGAGCTTATTCCTTCTATTGTTAAGCATCCCTAGACGCTTCTTAAGAACAAGCTGCCATTCCGTATCCTCAATTTGCTTGGCAAAGCTTAGCAAATCAAGCGCCATATCGATTTGACTGTGGACAACATCCATTGGATCCTCATTCTCATGGTTAACACAATTCTCAAGCAGCGCCTTGCCTTCTTGCTCTACGTACTCCTGAAAATCAACCTCAGCAGCACCGTCGCCATGTGCATATTCGGCTAGTATCTCATATTCATTTTCGATTAGATAATGAATATCTACACGGTGACAGACAGGACAAAACATAATGGGCACATTGTGAATATGCGTCCGAATATGCTTAAGTGTACCTTTTGTTCCAATCATACTAGCTCCACAGCAAAAACTCATTGACGACTCCTCCTCAAAGGTTTACGTAGTAAACCTATCTTCGTAAGCATCAACTTAGGCTTGCGTAAGCAAACCTGTCTTCATAACCATCAACTAAAGTTTGCGTTAACAAACCTATCATTTTTTATTATCTGTTGCTAAGTATACCATATTCGCTCTGCATGGACGAAATTCCTGCTTTCTCCTCACATTATCCGTATCCCTATGTAGACAAAAACAAAACCCGTACCATTAAATGGCACGGGTTTTGTTAATACTGCTATTCGAAATATATTATTTCGATACCAAAGTTTGTTGACCTGGTTTCCAGTTGATTGGGCAAAGACCACCGGATTGCAAAGCTTGCAATACGCGAAGAGTTTCGTCTACGCTGCGGCCAACGTTGTTGTGGTTAACAACTTGATATTGTACTTCTCCTTCTGGATTGATGATGAATAGACCGCGTAGAGCGATACCTTCTTCTTCAATCAATACACCGTAGTCACGAGCTACGCTTTTCGTAATATCAGCAGCAAGAGGGAATTCAAGTTGACCTAGACCATTATCGTTAACCGGCGTGTTGATCCATGCACGGTGACTATGTTTGCTATCAATGCTGACACCAAGAATTTCAGTGTTCAAGCTTTTGAATTCAGCTGCAGCCATGCTAAGTGCAGTAATTTCAGTTGGACATACGAATGTGAAATCTAGTGGGTAGAAGAACAATACCAACCATTTTCCTTTATAATCTGCAAGTGATGCTGTACCGAAATCTTTACCGTCACCTGTTGCTGTTTCCATTGAAAAATCAGGGGCCTGACGGCCTACCAAACGCTCTGCCATAATAGAAAACCTCCTTGACCTATCCATAAATTTTATTGTTTATGTCACTTCGTCTGTGTGACTTACCTAGTAAATAGTATCACTAGTTTATAAACAAGTCAATATTATAATTAATATTTATTTATAATAATTATAATCTAGATGTTATTTTCTTAGAGCAGCTACGATCAAATCGCCCATTTCTGTTGTGCCAATTGCTGTGCTCTTATCAACAGCAATATCACCTGTACGGTGGCCTGCATCAAGAACTTCTTTCACCGCTGCTTCAATTGCTGCAGCAGCTTCGTGGTAACCAAATGTAAGGCGGAACATAAGCGCTACGGAAAGGATTGTTGCAATTGGGTTGGAGATGCCTTGACCCGCGATGTCAGGTGCTGAGCCGTGTACCGGCTCATACAAGCCGAAGCTGCCTTCTCCAAGCGATGCAGATGAGAGCATTCCGATTGATCCAGTCAGCATTGCAGCTTCATCACTAAGAATGTCGCCGAACATATTTTCTGTTACGATGACATCAAAGCTCGAAGGACGGCGAAGCAATTGCATTGCACAGTTGTCAACAAGCACGTGCTCTAGCTCTACCTCTGGATATTCAGGAGCGATCCGGTTTACCACTTCGCGCCATAGGCGGGATGTTTCTAGTACGTTTGCTTTATCAACAGAAGCAAGACGTTTGCCGCGAGTCATTGCGATATCGAATGCTTGACGAACGATGCGCTCGATTTCTTGCACGTTGTATACGCATGTATCAACCGCTTCTTCGCCGCCAGCGCCTTCACGACGGAATTTCTCGCCAAAGTAAATACCGCCAGTCAATTCACGAACAACGATGAGATCCGTGCCTTCAAGCACTTCTGGCTTCAAAGTTGAAGCTTCTTTCAAGCAATCGAATACGGTAGCTGGACGAATGTTTGAGAAAAGGCCAAGTGCTTTGCGAATGCCTAGCAAGCCTGTTTCTGGACGAAGCTCCTTGGAGTTGTTATCCCATTTTGGTCCGCCTACTGCGCCAAGCAATACCGCGTCTGCACCTTTGCAAAGGTCAAGTGTTTCTTGCGGCAATGGTGTGCCTTTTTCGTCGATTGCAATACCGCCGAACAAACCGTGTTCTGTTTCGAATTTGTAGCCGTAAAGCTCCTCGGTTTTTTTGAGCACTTTAAGCGCTTCGCCAACTACCTCAGGGCCGATACCGTCGCCGGCAATAACTGCAATTTTTTTAACTTCTGACATAATAATGTAACACTCCTCGTTTTGAGTTAAACTTGTCCATTCAACGTTTTCAAAAATATAAGAATTTATAAGTTTGTTAGCTTATAAAGGGCTTATATTTCACCGTCAAAGCTATTTCAGCGTCCAAAGGACGCTAAAGCGTTTTTGCTTGGCGAATCCTGTTGAAAAGTTCAAGTCTACACATTCATTCTCATTCTATTATCATTTGTACCATAAAAACGAGTTGATTACCAAGATATAAAATCTATTTACTCTATAGGCTGTAACTATAGGGTAATTGATTATCCCTTTTTTGAAGCTATATCTATCAAAGAACAAAAAAACAGTCCGCCCAAAGGTTATACTCTGGCGAACTGCTTTTCATTTAGATTAGACTCATCTTATCGCGGCGGCCTGGCGTCTTGCGCTTCTCGATCAGTCGATTAAGTGCATCGATGTATGCTCGCGCGCTAGCTTCAAGAATGTCCGTGCTAAGTCCACGTCCTTGAGCAGAAACATCATCCTGCTTTAGTACAACATGAACCTCACCTTGCGCATCCTTGCCTTGCGATACGGATTTGATCGAATAATCTTCAAGCTCCACGACTTCCTGTGTCACCTTGTCGATCGCGTTATAGATGGCGTCTACGGAACCGTTGCCGATTGCCGCTTCATCTATGACCTCACCCTCCGCTTTACGAATCCGAACGGATGCGCTTGGCGTAGATTGATTGCCATAACTGACTTGGATCATTTCTAATTTGAATACTTCCGGCGTATCAATGAGCTTCTCTTCTAGCAGAGCAAGAATATCCTCATCACTTACGGTTTTCTTGCGATCTGCCAAATCTTTAAATTTAGCAAATGCAGCATTAACCGCTTCGTCCTCAAGCTCATAACCTAGGTCGATCAGCTTCTCACGGAACGCATGGCGTCCTGAATGCTTGCCAAGCACCAGCTTGGATTCCTTCAGTCCGATCGTATCTGGTGAAATGATTTCATACGTCGTTTTTTCTTTCAGCATGCCATCCTGATGAATACCAGATTCATGCGCGAATGCGTTGGCACCCACAATTGCTTTGTTGCCTGGAACGACCATGCCCGTCAGCTTGCTGACAAGGCGGCTCGTCTTGGCAATTTCTTTCAGGTTCAGCGTCGTTTGAGCTCCGAAGTAGTCAGGACGCGTAGCAAGCGCCATTGCAATCTCTTCGATCGCTGTGTTACCTGCGCGCTCCCCAATACCATTGATCGTACCCTCAACTTGATCTGCACCATTCAAGATCGCTGCTAGCGAATTTGCAGTCGCCATGCCGAGATCATTGTGACAATGTGCGCTCAGCTGAATTTTTTCGATATTCGGAACATTTTCCTTCAATACCTTGAAGATGTTCCCGAATTCTTGCGGATTCATATAACCGACCGTGTCCGGAATGTTTACGACCGTTGCTCCCGCTTTAATGGCCATCTCGACGACTTGACACAGAAAGTCCAGCTCTGTACGTCCTGCATCCTCTGCTGAGAATTCAACTTTGTCAAAATATTGCTTTGCATACCGAATGGCACGCTCTGCCGTTTCAAGCACCTGCTCCTTCTCCATCCGCAGCTTGTGCTTGCGGTGAATCGGACTTGTAGCAAGAAATACGTGAATGCACGGATCCTGTGCGCCGATAAGCGCTTCACGAACAGCATCGATATCCTGCTCACGCGAGCGTGAGAGTCCGATAACTGTAGCATTTTTAACTGCTCGTGCTACCGCATTAACTGCAGCAAGGTCTCCCGGAGACGCAGCAGGGAAGCCAGCTTCCATGCGGTCCACTCCCAGCCTTTCAAGCTGAAGGGCAATCTCTACCTTTTCCTTCGTGTTCAGGTTAACCCCAGGAGATTGCTCTCCATCACGAAGTGTTGTATCGAAAACATATATTTTCCGCATTTGTGCAATGCACCTCCGTGAACAAAATGATCCCGGTGCGCTCGGACCACATGGCGATACTACGTGCTCATCGTCAAACGATCCGGCGAACCGGGATATTTTCCTACATTCTATCTTTTATTACTTCTTGATCCAGTGCATCAATTCACGAAGCTGTGCGCCTGTTTTTTCAATCGGGTGAGCAGCTTCATTACGGCGAGTAGCTGTAAGCATTGCACGGTTCGATTGGTTTTCCAAGATGAAGTCACGAGCAAAACGACCGGATTGGATATCTTCCAATACACGTTTCATTTCTTTTTTCGTTTCTTCAGTAACAATGCGAGGACCAGTTACATAATCGCCGTATTCAGCTGTGTTGGAGATAGAATCGCGCATGGACGCCATTCCGCCTTCATACATCATATCAACGATCAATTTAAGCTCGTGCAAGCACTCGAAGTAAGCCATTTCTGGAGCGTAGCCAGCTTCAACAAGCGTTTCAAAACCAGCTTTAACTAGTGCAGTAGCACCACCGCAAAGAACGGCTTGCTCACCGAACAAATCTGTTTCTGTTTCTTCTTTGAAAGAAGTTTCGATAACGCCTGCACGAGTACAGCCGATACCTTTAGCATATGCAAGACCGATAGCTTTAGCATTGCCAGTAGCATCTTGTTCAATAGCGATTAGTCCAGGAACGCCAAAGCCTTCTTGGTACGTACGGCGAACCATGTGACCAGGAGATTTTGGAGCTACCAAGAATACATCTGTATCTTTGTTCGGAACGATTTGTCCGTAGTGAATGTTGAAGCCGTGGGAGAACATAAGAGCCGCGCCTTTTTTCAAGTTAGGAGCGATTTCATCATTGTACACTTTCGCTTGTGTTTCATCAGGAAGCAAAATTTGAACAACGTCAGCCACTTTAGTTGCTTCAGCAACTGTAAGTACTTCGAAACCATCTTTTTTGGCAACGTCTGCGGATTTACCAGGACGAAGACCAATAACAACTTTCAAGCCGCTGTCGCGAAGATTTTGTGCTTGAGCGTGACCTTGGCTGCCGTAACCGATAACTGCAATTGTTTTACCTTGTAGTACGCCTTGATCAGCGTCTTTTTCATAGTACATTGTAACTGCCATATTAATAATTGCCTCCTTTAGTTTAACCCTTTTGAGCGGGTGTTTAAGCAGAGAATGACCCTTAAGCAGCGGTTCTCCCCTTAAACTCCCGCTCAAAGCGGGATGTTGAATGATGAACTCTTCTTACTTGGAATTGCCTCTGTTTAATGCTGTTACTCCTGTGCGCGACAGTTCACGAATGCCATACGGTTTAAGCAGTTCAACCATAGCATCGATTTTTTCAGTGTCCCCTACTACTTGTACCATAAGCGAATGAGTGCCAATGTCCACAACCGCTGCGCGGAAAGTTTCAACAACACCTAAAATTTCCGGACGAGATGCTGGCTCTGCATTCACTTTAATGAGTGCAAGCTCGCGGCCAACCATCGGATTTGAGCTAAGATCAATGACCTTAATAACGTCAATCAGCTTATAAAGCTGTTTCGTTACTTGCTCGAGCGTATGATCATCACCAGAAGTGACGATGACCATACGCGACAAGCCTGCTTCTTCACTGGAACCAACCGTTATGCTTTCAATGTTGAAGCCGCGGCGTCCAAACAAACCAGATACGCGCTGTAGAACGCCGGGCTGATCGTTAACGATTACTGCGATCGTGTGTTTTTTCATTCCGCATCCCCCATGATCATTTCGTCGATGGTGCTTCCTTGCGCTACCATTGGGTACACGTTCTCTTCTTTGCGAACGACGAACTCAACAACAGCCGGACCAGGATGGCGTAATGCTTCTTCCCATGCAGCACGCGCTTCTTCTTTGTTCGTTGCGCGGAAGCCTTTAACTCCGTAAGCTTCTGACAGCTTCACAAAGTCTGGGCTGCCTGAGAGATCAATATGACTGTAGCGGTTGTCATAGATAAGCTCCTGCCACTGTCTTACCATACCAAGCACCTGATTATTGATAATTACTACCTTAACCGGAATGTTGTTAATTGCGCAAATTGCAAGCTCTTGCGCACACATTTGCATCCCGCCGTCACCATTAATGGAAACGACTACGCGATCCGGATTCGCCATTTGAGCTCCGATAGCAGAAGGGAATCCGAAGCCCATTGTGCCTAGCCCTCCGGAAGTAACCCATGAACGAGGCTTGTTGAACTTGTAATACTGAGCAGCCCACATTTGATGTTGACCAACGTCAGTTGTTACAATCGCATCGCCATTCGTTGTCTCATGGATCAGCTCAACAACCCACTGCGGCTTAAGCTCAACATCAGAATCCGTATAGCTGAACGGATATTCCGCACATGAAGCTTTGAGCTTCGCACGCCAATCATCCGCTTTGTCTGCACGTTTCGCAAGCTTATTCACAATTTCAAGAACAGTCTTTACATCACCGACAATCGGAATGTCTGTTGGTACGTTTTTGCCGATTTCCGCTGGATCGATATCGATGTGTACGATTTTCGCCAGTGGAGCAAAGCCCGCAAGCTTGCCGGTTACGCGGTCATCGAAGCGAGCGCCAATATTAATTAGCAAGTCTGCGCTTTGAATCGATTTATTAGCCGTATATGTGCCATGCATGCCTGGCATGCCTAGGAATAAATCATTGCCGCTTGGGAAAGCTCCCAAACCAAGCAATGTTGTTGTAATTGGTATTTGCGTTTTAGTAACGAATTCGAACAGCTCTTCATGTCCGCCAGAGTAAACAACTCCGCCGCCTGCTAGTATAAGCGGGCGCTCCGCTTGCTCAATCGCCTTAATCAGCTTATCCACTTGATTTTTGTTAGGCGTAACTGTCGGGTTGTAACCACGGATGTTAACTTCTGTTACTGGCTTGAACAATGTCTTAGCCGCTGAGATGTCCTTCGGAATATCGATCAATACTGGACCTTTGCGTCCCGTGTTGGCAATATGGAATGCTTCGTGAATAATACGAGGCAAATCCTCAACGTCGCGAACCAAGTAGCTGTGTTTAGTGATTGGCATTGTAATTCCCGTAATGTCTGCCTCTTGGAATGCATCGCTGCCAATCAGACTGGAGATGACATTACCGGTAATAACAACTAGTGGTACGGAATCCATATATGCAGTTGCAATTCCCGTCACGAGGTTTGTTGCACCAGGACCTGATGTAGCGATACATACGCCTACTTTGCCGCTTGCGCGGGCGTAACCGTCTGCTGCGTGAATCGCGCCTTGCTCGTGCCGTGTTAATAAATGATTGAAATCGGGGTTTCCGTGCATCGCGTCATAAATGTACAACACTGCTCCACCTGGATAGCCGAACACACAATCTACACCCTCAAGCAATAGACTTCTTAGTAAAATTTCCGAACCAGAAATAACCTCAGGTTTCGAAATTCTTTCCTTCATTTCCTCTTTTGACTTCAGTGTTGCACCTTGCGTTATCATCAGTCATCCTCCTCTCAGAAAAAACAAAAAAACCTCTCGTTCCTCATGCTCCAATACGAAGCAACGAGGGACGAAAGGTATATCTTCCGTGGTACCACCCAAATTCGTTACACATCTCCCGATGTATAACCTCTACAAGTAAGAACGTCATGCATATACGTTCTACCAATGGCACTGTAACGCTTGCCCTGCGATTCCCCCTAATAGGCAACACATGGTTGCTTTTCAAGGAAACAGCTCCGAGGTGAGCTCGTAGAAAAGGGATTTTGGCGATGGTTGCAGCTAATCCATCCGCTCTCTGTTCAAAAGGGCCCTAAGCACTTCGTCCTCATCAATGCTGATTTTGTATTTACCACACGGTACGAATACCAGTACGTGGTAGATAAGACTTTCCTTATTATATGCCGTGAATCTCAGTTCGTCAAGAACCATAAACAACTCTTGTTGTAAAACGTATTCGGCGCAATCCTTTAGCGCGCTACATATACTAGTTTAGCCCTAATGCGGCAAATTCATGCTGCGTCCCAGATCCATTTGGCGCGGTAGAAATGGAATGATGAGCATGATTCGTATTTATGAGCCTAGGTATGATCAAGCCGAAGTGGTTCGCCTCATTCGCAATGAGCTTATTCCCTTATCTCATACGGTACACCAACATGATGCGCAAACGATTCGAGAGCTTCCTAAGCGTTTCCGTCGTGGCGTTACTTTTGTAGCATCCTTATCTAAAAAAAGCCCTCCAGTCTCCTTCATCCATTTTGAAGTGATGGGTGAGGTGCTTTATTTAGATATGATGGTCACGCATCCTGATCACCGGAATAGACAATGGGGCAGAAAATTAATAGCTCATAGCGAAGCTTACGGCAAAACGCAGAATTGCAAAGTTGCCAGGCTGTTTGTCGATCAGGTTAATGGTAAAGCACATCAACTCTATAGTAAGCTTGGCTACTATACCGTCCAATACTATCCTGAGCTGCGCTGCTACGAATTACTTAAACCGCTCACCCCGCTATGATTACTTAATTGCCATTAAAAACCGTTGTAGCCCTGGTTTCCATAACCGCCATAGCCAGCATTGCCGTTATAACCAGCATTGCCACCATAGCCACCATAGTTGCCATTGCCGTATTGGTTAAAATTGTTGTTGCAGCAGTTGCCGCCGCCGTAGCCACCGCCATAACCACCACCAAAGCCGCCACCCCATAAAGGAAGCGTGCCGATGGCAAGAAGGTCAAACAATACGAGAGGCAAAATTGCTTTCGTTTGCACGAGCTTGCCTTTGTCTTTTTCGAGTGGAGCGACGATCAGTTTATTTTGGTGTACCCGAACGAGCTTGCCAGTGACGACAGAGCCGTCAGGACGTACTGCATAAATGGATTTGCCGACCAGTTTCCGTACTTGCTGCTTGGAAACGTTACGCATGCGAAATCCCTCCCTTCCCGTTGTCCTACAGCATATTCGCGGAGGGTGGCATCCGTCTGTTTATTTGTCCTCTGCTCCAATAAATGTGCGCATGTTGGTTCATCTTCGCAAAAAAAAACGCAAAAAAGGCTGTCCAAAAATCATCGATTAGATGACTTGGACAGCCCTTATATGCGGTCAACGCCTAAGCGTTAATTTTTTCTTTTGCAATGCCAGCAAGCGAGTTGAACGAAGTCATATCGTTAACTGCAAGGTCAGCAAGGATTTTGCGGTTTACTTCTACGCCCGCAAGTTTCAAGCCGTGCATGAATTTGTTGTACGAAAGTCCGTTAATACGAGCTGCCGCGTTAATACGAACGATCCACAGTCTGCGGATGTCACGTTTTTTGTTGCGACGGTCACGGTAAGCGTACATTAGGGACTTACCAACTTGCTCCTTCGCTGTTTTAAACAGACGATGTTTCGAACCGAAATAACCTTTAGCTAGCTTTAGAATTCTTTTGCGACGACGAGTGCGGACAAAACCGCCTTTAACTCTTGCCATGAGTGGAAACCTCCTGTAGGTTGAATTAGCTTATTTGGTGTAGCTTATTATTACAAGTTAGCAAGGCCTTGTTTCAAACGACGAACATCGCCAGCAGCCATAAGCGGTTGGCCAGCAAGTACGCGTTTTTGACGACCGGATTTGTGTGAAAGCAAGTGGTTACGGTAAGCTTTGTAACGTTTTACTTTACCAGTTCCAGTAATTTTAAAGCGGTCTTTCAGACTGCTGTGAGTTTTCATCTTAGGCATATCAGTTATCCTCCTTAAAGTTCTTCATCAGTTGTTAGCTGTTGGTTTTGGGTGCCAAAATCATAATCATGCTCCGGCCTTCCAGCTTAGGAGCGCGCTCAACGCTGCATAATTCGGCAACCTCTTTTGAAAGACGATCCAAAATCTTTTGGCCTAGAGAAGCATGAGCAATCTCACGACCGCGGAATCTTACGGATGCTTTCACTTTATCGCCTTCATTGAGAAACTTAACAACGTTACGAAACTTCGTTTGGTAGTCATTTTCATCAATGTTAGCACGGAACCAAACTTCTTTAAGATCAACGATCTTTTGGTTTTTGCGTGCTTCTTTTTCTTTCTTCTGCTGCTCATAACGGAATTTTCCGTAGTCCATGATGCGGCATACCGGCGGTTTAGCCGTCGGTGCGACGTTCACCAGGTCCAAATTCAGCTCGATAGCAAGCTGCATAGCATCGCGAATGGATTTAATACCGATTTGCTCGCCTTCAGCGCCTACTAAACGCACTTCTCTGGCCCGGATTTCATCATTGATTTGATGTTCTCTGCTAATAACGTGCCACCTCCAAAAATGGTTTGTTCATGTCTCCACGCAATAAAAAAATGCGGGTTCGCTCGAACCCGCATCTCATAACCGTACATGTATGTCAGAGCATCACTTCAGTTGAAATGATGGAATGACTAATCGATTATCGCGAACCAGCCAGCCTGAGCCGAAAGGTGAGAAGCGGGTGCTTCTGCTTGTGCGTATTAAGTTAGTTGTAAATGTTACCGTGTTACTATACCATGGCCTACAAAGCCTTGTCAACAAGCGATTACACTTGTTTGCTTTGAACTTCTTCAAGACGGATGACGCGTGTATGCTGGGTATGACTCCACTTTTTGTTGTTTTGCGTGAAGAATGCATGCACCGTTATCGGCCACCATGACAAGGTGAACAATAGAAAGGTCGGAATCCGCAAATATAGCTTCCACGAAACTTTAGCCATATACATGGATAAAGGTATTTGCACAAAAATATATGCCATGTACGGAATGCTTAGCCAAATTGGAAGCAGGTTGTACACGGAGGTGACGTTATCTCCGCCTGACAGAAGGATGTCTCCCCAAATGATCGCTGCAATAAAAAATCCAGCCAAATAATTATAAGCATTGAACACATAAAGGGCCGCATCAATCTTCGTCATGCTGCGATCCTTGATTCCCTGCCAAAGCAGAGGAAGCATATGTTTACGAGTAACATCAAAGTGTCCTTGCATCCAGCGAAGCCTTTGGCGAGCTGATGCTTGGAACGTAATCGGCTTCTCGTCGAACACCTTTGCCTCAAAGTTGAACTTCGGATAAATTCCGCGTTTAATGCAGCGGACTGTAAATTCTAAATCTTCAACCAAGCTTGTAGCTCCCCAGCCCATTTCCTGAAGCAGCTTTGAATCAAAGCACATGCCTGTTCCACCTAGAAAGTTGGCAAGGCCAAGATTTGTACGCGGAAGCTGCCAAAGCCGGTTGCAGAACCAGTAGTTGATTGCATTTGCTGAGCTGACCCAAGAATCATTTGGATTTTTTGTATCCAGATAACCTTGAATAACTCGGAATCCATTGCTCAAATCATTGTTCATGTACTGCAAGAAATCAGTCGCTACAAGGTTATCGGCATCAAAGATCGCTACGCCGTCGTAGCTCTTTGGCATAGCCCACAACTCTTTAAGCATCCACTCAACTGCAAAGCCCTTGCCGCGTTGATTTGGATTTTCACGAACACATGCATATACTCCATCATAACTATTTACAACATCGACTGTACCATCGGTGCAATTATCGCAAATTACAAAAATATCATAAAGCTCCCGTGGATATTTCATTTTTTGCAAGTTTTCAATCAGTGCGCCAACAACCTGCTCTTCGTTATGAGCTGCTATCAGCAGTGCGAATGTTTTTTTCGGTGCATGAGAAAGATCTTCTTTTTTACGCCGCCATCCGAAAAACGTTAAAAACAGCTGATACACACCTAGCAACGCAAATAGAATTTGAACCACAAACATAATCGTATTGAACATGCGGCATTACCCCTTTAGACCCCATTTTTTTTGCTTTTTTTCAGCATCCACCCGTGGCTGCCGTAAGCTTTTTATTATATATTTTCTCTTTGTATGAGTGTTTCTCTGCAAACACTCTCGGACCTTAATTGATTCTCCACAGAAACAACTTCTTTGTCAAAAGTTGAATTAGTCTTCATTGCGCTTAATCTTGGCAGAAAAACGCTTGCATTGCACACGGATGAATACATTACCTCCTTTTACGACGACTCAGCCTTATTTTCAACCAATTGCTAAGTTTTTAGCACTAACGTCCTTATTTACGTTAAAATGTGTGAAAATGTTTCTTAAATCGAAATAGGTCTATGTGACGAACGAGTGAACGAGAAAGTTCCGTTCCGACATCTTTTGCGGTTTCGACAGACCCTGTCACAACCGCGTGGAATTTGTCCATTACAGTTTTACCATCAAATGCACATTATTAAACAGTAATTTGAAATCAATATTTATTCCCTGTATTTGGAGCGAAAACAGGATACCGATAGACGCATGACAGCGCATTCTCGTCAGGCAGCACCCATGGAAAGCAAGTTAGTGCTATAATACTTACTTATCCTTAATATAGGGACAAGAAATAGTTTACGCTCAGCGAACAAAAACATGCTAAAATTAAGTCTGGAATTGATAAATGTTATAGAAGTAAGCCACCGTTAGGAGGATGACAGCGATGGAACGAATGATAGGCTGGCTGAAAACGAGTGAGCAAAGATTATTGATTTGGGCAAACCGGAGACCTTCAGGGAGAAAAAGACATCGAATTCTGGGGAAATGGTTAAGCACGGTCACACATATGGGCGGCGCAACCTTTACGCTCGCAACCGCCCTTCTATATGCACTACTTGCACCTGCTCCTTGGAGCCTTACTGGGTGGCAATGCTTAACTGCGGTCGTCATAAGCCATTTGCCAGTAGCAATTGTAAAGCGTAAATTCAAACGACTTCGACCTTATCAAGCGCTGCCTGATGTAAATACATGTCATAAGCCGCTTGTCGATTCTTCATTTCCATCCGGACACACAACAGCGATCTTCGCATGGCTAGTCCCTATATTGCTGACTAGCGGGATATGGATGACTCTGCTGGTGCCGCTTGCGTTAATAATTGGACTATCCGTTGGATGGTCAAGAATGTATCTAGGGCTGCATTACCCATCTGATGTTGCAGCAGGCGCACTGATCGGAACGATAACAGCTTTGGCAGTCAATTATTCCTGGGTATCATCTGCAGTAGGACTAAATTAATTATCCTCGTCATCAGAATCATTCGATACTGATTCTGATGCCTCAGCTTCCTCTTTAAGCGACTTCTCATGTTTCGCTTCACGATGCTTCCGAATAGCCTCGGAGCCGATAACGGCTTCAACACGATAAATATTTTGTCCTTTTTCCATAAACTTCATCTCATATTCCGTAAACACAAGGTCCTCTCGAGGGCCTTCTTTGTGTAAATGAAGCGAAATATTGCGCATGATAAGCTCCATTTCCGCGAAGCTGTTCAATGAAAACTCAAACAGAGATTGTGAATCCGTCTTAAAATGGATCTCGCCGCGCTCGTTAAGCAGTTCAATATACTTGGCAACAAGTCTTGGATGCGTTAGTCTTCTGCGCGCATGCTTAGCCTTTGGCCAAGGATCGCTAAAATTCAGATGGACGCGTTCAAGCTCACCCGGAGCAAACATCGTCTCGATTCCTTCAATATTAGCGCGAAGCAGCGCAAGATTGGGCGGATGAGACTCCCCTTTTTGCTCCCATACGATACGTGCCTTCTCGCTTGCGCGGCGAAGAAGCTCATCATACATGTCGACACCAATAAAATTGATGTGCGGGTAGCGAGCACTCATTTGACTAATAAAACGACCCTTGCCCATGCCAAGCTCTACATATATAGGCTGGTCGTTGCCAAAAAACTCACGCCACTTGCCTTTGTGCGGCGCAGCATCTAGCACGACTAGCTCCGGCTGACCCTCTAAACTTTCACGAATACCTTTTCTTCCTCTTAAACGCATATGCAGTGATTCCTCCATTTATCGTAGACGATGCAACGAATAGACTAGTCCTTATTGTGCCCAAGAATTTGAGCAATGTAAAGAGGATAGAAAAAAGCCGCAGCCAATTATTGGCGATGCGGCTTGCTTATCATGTCATTGGATGTATAGTCGTTACAGCAAAAGCTGATACGGAATCGGAGCGTTCTCTTTCTGCTCACGCTCGTATGTTCCCACTAATACTTCATTCAACTTCTTGCGAGCGGAAATTTCTACACCATGATTATTGTGAAAGCGGACACCTGTAAGCGCCATCAATTCTTTTACAGTCAGCTCAACAGTTACAGTATCGTCGCCGTGCGGGATTTTGGTTACATTATTCATCTCTAATCACCTCATCGATTTATTAGTAAGAGTATTTCCATTTAATCGACGTTTCATGAATGCAGGTGCATATGGGCTATGTTAGGTTTATTTGTTGTTTTGTCGCACTTTTAATATAACACTTCATGTAAGGTTACGCAAGTCTAAAAACACCCATTTCAAAAAATATTTCCAATTAAAGCGTTTTCCGAACATTCAATAACTATTCGCATGACAAACGTGGCTTTTCCACTCGTTTTTCGCTAAAATATAGGGTGTAGGTCTTGAATGAAGGGGAAAACGATGATTAAATTATCAACATCGCAACACCAGCAGCCACTGCTTTGGGGCGATAAACGATTTCATACATGGAATTACGAAATGCATGAGCAGTTGGGAGGCAAGGTATTCAAGGTTACGCTTGATGCCGGCTTCACTTGCCCAAACCGTGACGGGTCCATTGCAAAGGGCGGCTGTACATTTTGCAGCGCTCGCGGCTCTGGTGATTTCGCGGGCAGCAGGCGGGACGACCTCGTTACACAATTCAATAAAATACGGGACCGTCAGCATCAGAAATGGCAAAATGCGCAGTATATTGGATATTTCCAAGCTTATACAAATACGTATGCGCCCGTTGAAGAGCTGAGGGAATATTATGAAGTCATTTTGCAGCAGCCTGGCGTTGTTGGTTTGTCCATTGCAACACGTCCTGATTGCTTGCCCGATGATGTAGTCGATTATTTGGCTGAGCTGAATGAGCGAACCTACCTTTGGGTGGAGATGGGACTTCAAACCGTGCACGAATCTACTTCAGAGCTCATCAACCGGGCACATGATACGGCCTGCTATCTCGATGCCGTAAAACGTCTTCGGGAACGCGGCATTCGCGTATGTGCGCATATCATTTACGGTCTACCTCAGGAAACGCATGAAATGATGCTTGATACAGGTCGCGCCGTCGCCAAGATGGACGTGCAAGGCATTAAAATTCATTTGCTTCATCTCATGCGCAAGACGCCGATGGTACGTCAGTACGAGGCTGGTCTGCTTCAATTTCTTGAGCAGGATGAATATGTGAAATTAATTGTTGATACACTTGAGTTTCTGCCGCCGGAAATGATCGTGCATCGCCTTACGGGAGATGCGCCGCGTGACCTGTTGATTGGTCCGATGTGGAGCATGAATAAATGGTCAGTGCTGAATGCCTTCGACGACGAGCTTACGCGCCGCAATACGTGGCAAGGCAAGTTATGGCAGCAGGAGGTTTAGCGAGATATGGGTTTTCTATCAGTTCTAAGCATGGCTCACAAATGGATCAACGAGCGTACCTCGCCAGGTGACATTGTCATTGATGCTACTGCCGGCGGTGGTGTAGATACACTTGCGCTTGCCGAGCTTGTTGGACCTAACGGCACGGTATATGCCTTTGATATCCAGCAAGAGGCGCTTAATCGCACGCAAGAGCGCCTTTCTTCCCTTCAAAATAACAATAAGCTTCCCGATATTAAACTTGTGCTGAGCAATCATGCAAGTATGGCTGAGACTGTTGATCCTTCTATTATCGGACAAGTCTCAGCCGTAATGTTCAATCTCGGTTATTTGCCGGGAAGCGATGATCTCACGATCATAACGGAGACTGCAACAACACTGGCTGCGCTCGATGCAGCTATCATGCTGCTGCGTCCTGGAGGTATCGTGACCTGCGTATTGTATCCAGGGCATCCTGGCGGTGCTGAGGAAGCCGCCTCCGTGGAATCATGGGCAGAGCAGCTGCCTCAAAGCCTAGCGCAGACCGTTATTTACAGGCAGACCCAGCGCAAGGCTGCCCCTTACCTTATTGCGGCAGAGAAACGTCCAACTGCTCGTTAATCTTTTGCAACGCGCTCACCTTACAGCTCTTTAAAGCCAATGTTATTTTTTAGCTGCAGTAGAACGACATACTACCAATATGGGAGAGATAAATAATGACAGTAAAACCTTATCCATTACAATTTAAAGCGGAAATGAAAGAACGTATTTGGGGAGGACGCGCACTAGAAGGTTTTGGCCTTGAAATGCCTGAAGGCTCAATTGGCGAAGGCTGGATGATTAGTGATCACCCTAACGGCATTACAAAAGTAATGAACGGCGAGCTTGCTGGCGTTGGACTTGACCAAATTCGTGAAACTTACGGACCTGTATGGTTTGGCTCACAAGGCTTTTCCGAGAAAAACGGACGTTTCCCGCTCCTTATCAAGCTGCTCGATTGCAATGATGACCTATCCATTCAAGTCCATCCAACGGATGCATACGAAGGGCTGCCTGACGGCGAGCTTGGCAAAACAGAAATGTGGTACATCCTCGACGCTAAGCCAGGCGCAAAAATCATCTATGGCCTAAAAGACGGCATTGACCGTGCGGCGATGGAAGCAGCAATCACTGAAGGCCGCATTATGGACGCGCTTCAAGAAGTGACTGTTGAAGCTGGTGATGCCTTTTACATTCCCGCAGGAACCGTTCATGCTCTCTGCTCTGGCGTTGTTGTAGCTGAGATTCAACAAAACTCCGACACTACTTATCGCTTGCATGACTACAATCGCCTTGGACTTGATGGTCAACTGCGCGAGCTTCATATCGAAGATTCCCTTAATGTCATCGCCTATGAAGGCGCAGGCGCTGAGCGGATGAAAACAGACAGCGCAGTAGCTGGCCAGTGGCTGACCATCGCTTCTTCTCCTTACTTCATCGTTGAGAAGGGTATCGTAGCCGCGCCTTGGAAGCTGTCCACATCGCTTGATAGCTTCGTTATCCTTGTAGTTGCCGATGGTGAGGGACAAGTGAAATGGGCAGATGGCGAGCAATCCGTTAAAGCAGGCGAGTGCTTCCTCCTTCCAGCTAACCTTGGCGACTATGAGCTCTCCGGCAGCATGACAGTACTTCGCAGTATTGTACCTGCTTCTGTTTAATTTCATATTTTCAAACCAGTAACAAAGAACCTCCAAACCCGTTTGCTTCATGGGTTTGGAGGTTCTTTTCATTTCAATCAGGACTACTTAATCATCGCTTCTTGACCAGCTTTAATCTTTAAAGTGAATGGACGCGGCTTCGGTTTGCTGCTGCCTGCCTCAAGTGCATACAGAACAACGAGCAGCGTATGATGTTCGCGATCAACCTCTCCTGTAGCAAGGAATGTTGCAAGATCAAACGGCAGCTTCTCAATAACCGCATGTTTGTGAAGCTCCTTCTCGCCAAATCGCAGTGCTGCGAATTCAGGAGATACATCCTCTGGGCGATCCGCTAAGTGGCGCATCCAGCCGCTCCACAGCGACTTGTCCATCGTAAACTCCCACCAAATTTTGCGAGGCTTATAATTATGATTAAGGAAATAATCATATTTCATTAGCCCCAGTACGACGTCCTTATCTAAGCGTTCGCCTGCAATTGCGAGTATCTCTTCTGGTGAAGCAGAAACTCTCTTCGTATCCTCTTGCAGTGCTGGCACATGTTCGAAGTTCTTCTCGGCTGAGATAGGCAGCGATCCAAGAAACGTCGAGAGCCGAGAGAACAGATCCTCCAGCTGATGGCCGATCTTTTGCCAGCCGCTTCGTTCCCAGAAATCGCCGAACGCCTGGAAGAAGTCGAATGGCGATGGAAACACACGATCAACCAAATAAAGCAGCGTATGATCCATTCGGTGCGCATTCCAATATTTCTCTAATACATCCTCTACCCGTTTAATGCGAACGATATCGCCAAATGGCATCAGATCATTGCCCAGCATTTCATAAGGCGATCTGTCCATATAAATATAGCCCCATTTATCTGCCTCACGGCGGAGACCCGTACCGCGCAGCATTTTGAGAAAGCCTAGCTGCAGCTCCTCGGGACGCAGCTCGAATACATCATTAAACGTTCCACGGAACGTATCATAGTTCTCAAGCGGCAGACCGGCAATCAAATCAAGATGCTGATCAATTTTTTGAGAATTTTTCACTTTCATAACGGTACGCACCAGCTTCATCCAGTTTTGGCGACGCTGAACCGCTTCATTTGTTGGATCATTCGTAGATTGTACGCCAATTTCAAAGCGGAATATGCCTGGAGGGGCATTTTCAGCTAAATAATCAAGCACCTCAGGTCTCATGATATCTGCTGTTATTTCAAATTGAAAAACACAGCCCTGGTGGTTTTTAATCAAAAACTCAAAAATTTCAAGCGCGTAATCCCGTTTAATATTAAATGTTCGATCGACGAATTTAATAAGCTTGGCACCTTTTTCGATCAAATACAAAATATCTGCTTTCGTCCGCTCCATATCATAATAACGAACGCCAACCTCGATACTGGATAGGCAAAACTGGCAGCTGAACGGGCAGCCTCGGCTTGTCTCAAAATAAACGACACGGCTTCCCAAATGAGGAATATCCTCCTCAAAGCGATGCGGGGATGGCAGCTCATTCAGATTCAGCTTGGGACGCGGCGGATTAATCAGCACCTCGACGCGATCCTCGCGCTGCTTCCGATACGTAATTCCGAATACCATATGGTATTTGCCATCGCCTTCAATCTCAGTAAGCAAATGATGAAAGGTCTCTTCGCCTTCGCCCACCACGATAAAATCAACCTCTTGCACACGCTCCATCCAATAGTCCATATCATAGCTGACCTCTGGACCGCCTAAAATAATTTTGATTTCAGGCATGATTTTGCGCAGCATATTAATAACCGTAATCGTTTCTTCGATGTTCCAAATGTAGCAGGAGAATCCGACTACATCAGGTTTTCTCGAAAAAATATCGGACACGATGTTCATCACTGGATCTTTGATGGTGTACTCTGCAATTTCAATATCGAATCGATCGCCGCTAAACGCCTTCAAACAGCGCAGCGCCAGTGATGTGTGTATAAACTTGGCATTTAATGTGGACAGTACCACTTTCATAAGTAATAACCTCTCTAACTTAAGCATTTGCCTATAAAGCACGTTTGCGAAAGCCTTCAGCGCTTATAGCAAGATGCCTTCTATTGTACAGAAAAAAATCAAAAAAAAGAAGAGGCATCCCTTGCCGCAGATCGCAGCAGCAGATGCCTCCATTTTTTTACACTCTTACTTTAATATAAAGCTCATTTTTGAGCTGCATATCGATGATTGGATAGCGAACACGCCATTTGTCGCCGCCAAGTGCTGTAACCTCGCCCGATTCAAAGCCGCGCGGCTCGAAACCATAATCGCGCTCGAAGGAAATGAGCACTTGAATTTTCTCATCCGGCAGCATCTTATGGAACTCATTCCCTAGATTAATTGCCCAAAGCCTGAGCTCCTGAGACATCGATGCTCCGTATAACATATAAAACCTAGGATCAATATCTGCTGTCAGCACGAGCCAGCCAGCGGAATCACGTTTGGCTTCCCACTTCGTAAACTTAGCCTCGCCTTCAGTAGTAGATACAGAAGAGAATTGATCTTTCAGCACCTTCTCGATATCAGCCAAAGGAGCGCCAACGAGCGTATCCGGCAAGCTTGAAGGTAAAAACTTGGCGTTCTTTATTTTCTCCTCTGTCACTTCGCTATTCAAACTAGCAGCATGAATAACGGATACAGCAAAATTCAAATCCGCGCTCGTCCCAGAGTATCCAAGCGTGGTGATGCCAACAAGATCTCCGAACTCATTAAACAATGCCCCGCCTGAGCTGCCGTGATCGATCGGAGCACTTGTCTGAATGTATCGGATACCGTCTTCATAGGTGATGTTGCTAATCAGACCGTCAGAAACTGTATTTTGCAGCCCAAGCGGACTTCCAATGGCAACGACTTTGCCGCCTTTATACGAGTTTAATCCGTAACCTAGAACGACCGGCGGAATTTCTATTGATTTTTCTGTTTTTACAATAGCTAGATCTGCTGCCTTATCATAATGAACTACGCCTGTAATCTTCAGCTCATCACCATAAACATCCAGCATAGTAGCAGAGGCTGCATCTCCGATAACATGATAATTAGTAAGAATCAGATTATCACCAATAACAACGCCGCTGCCTTGAGCGCGATTGGTCATAATGAGAACAACACTCTCATCATATTTATCTACGATTTCTTTAGGAGTAAGTCTAGGAATGTTTTTCTGCTGCTCAAGCCACTCGTTGTATTCTGCTTGCTCGGCAGCCTCTTGCGATGTGATTCGAACCGCGTTAGCCGCTTTATCCCATTTCACATTTGCGTTAAGAGCTTCCGAGATGAACCGAACGGGTACAAACGTAACGCCTTTGCGAACGACAGCAGGTGAATCGAGCTTCACTGTTTTACCGTTAATGACCGCTTGCTTCATGCCTACTTTAAGAGAAATAGAACGATTGCCTTTACGTCCAATAATCGTCTCTGTCTTGCCTTCCCAAGTTACGGTAGCGCCCAGTGCTGTAAAAATATCGCGCATCGGAACAAATGTGACGCCTTTCTCTGCATATGCGCCGGCTGATAGAGCTAATTTCTTGCCATCTACAATCACCTGCAGTTGTTGCGTCGATACGGCAACCGTCTTGCTTGCAGCGCTGGCTGCCGCTACAGAATCTACGCCAAGTGCTGACAATGGGGCAAGCAATAACCCGGCAATGAGCATAGGACTTAGCATAGTCTTTATAATTTTTGTTTTCACGCGATCATTTCCTCCAAACTTTTCCTTTTTCACCATTTGGTAAATCTATCATTAATCCTACCACTCCTCTTAACTCTTTGTCTATTAGATCGAGATTCATAGAGCGTGGTTAAACTGCTAAACAGAAGATTAGAACTGAAGCCCATACTCATGGTATAGTAGGAGCATTGAATCTAGGAGGTTTTTTGGCATGCATAGGGGAAAAAAGCGCGGAGCTCCTCAATCACAAGCAGATAAGAGCAAGTCTTACCCGGTTAACGAACCGATGGAACTGCTTCCCTTTCTCATAAAAAATATTTCAGGTGCTGGACGCAATGTAGTGAAATCCATATTAGCGAACGGACAAGTATCTGTAGGCGGAAAATCAACGACCGCTTACAACTATCCGCTTCAGCCCGGTCAAACCGTTACGGTTGGCAGAGACCGGCCGCAGGATAAAATACCGCTGGAAGGGCTCGCGATCCTGTTTGAGGATGAGCATATTATCGTTATAAAGAAGGAATCGGGGCTTCTGTCCATATCTTCTGATTCCGCGCCAGAAAATGAAGTGACCGCCTATCGTCAGCTTATGGCGCATGTACGGGTCGAAAATACGAAAAACCGGATTTACGTTGTGCATCGTCTGGATCGTGATACGTCAGGCGTCATGATGTTTGCAAAGAGCGAGGCGGTTCAGCAGCAGCTGCAAAACAGCTGGCAGGATTCGGTTCAAGAACGAAGCTATATCGCGCTTGTAGAAGGATTGGTTAAGAAGGAGCAAGGTACAATCAGTTCGTGGCTGAAGGAAAGCAAAACGCTCAAAATGTATTCCAGCTCCTATCCGAACGATGGTCTGCACGCCGTTACCCATTATAAGGTGCTTCGTTCCAATAAAAACTTCTCGCTACTCGAAGTGAATCTCGAGACAGGCCGAAAAAATCAAATTCGCGTTCATATGGAGGACATTGGCCATCCCGTTGTTGGCGACAAAAAATACGGCGCACGCACACGCATCATTGGCCGCCTTGGCTTGCATGCCCGCGTATTGTCCTTCACGCATCCGATAACCGGCAAACTGGTCAAGTTTGAAACTGAAATTCCTAAGCTGTTTCTTAAGCCGTTTCATGTGACGGAGTAAGCAGGAGCAAACAAACAAGCATCAGTCGTTATACAGGAATGCCCACTGATTGTGAATCAGACGGCATTCCCTGGTATAAAGCGGCTGATGCTTTTTTTTGTTATACTACTATGGATATTTAATCTATCTATGCAGGAGGAACAGCGTAATGCCACATTTATTATTCCGCGGAGTACCGTCCGAGCAGTTAAAGTCAGTTTCGGCACCGCTTGCTGCTGAGCTTGCCGCTATTTGCGAGTGCGGTACCGATAATTTTACAATGGCTTGTCTACATACGACCAGCGTTTTTGGCAGTGAGACAGATGATCAAGGGTTTGCATTTATCGAGATCGGCTGGTTCGAGCGGGGACAGCAAGTAAGAAATCGATTTGCACAGGCAGTTACCAAATACGTCAGCCAGATTGGCTTATCTGAAATTGAAATCGTGTTTCATGCTTATCGTGAGGACAGCTATTATATTAACGGTGAAGCCGTATCGGAATAGCCTCATTCCATCTTTCGTGTGATGGACGATATTTTCCAGTTATCGTTGGAATCCTCCCACTCCCCGGAGTCCAAATCCAAATGGTTTTGAGACTCCTCCATCTTTCCATTAAGCATGCTTGCTCCACGCCACATCATCGACATTTAACCAGCCCGCCCCTCCGGTAAAATAGATAGAAACGGTGTCTCCCATTTTCACGGATACTGCAGGCAGCTTAACTTCTACATATTGCTCTTGTGCGTTAATCGCAAGATCTTCAATCTTTGCTCCATTGATGGAAACCCCGATCATTCCACCAGCAGCGCTCGTACTTACTTTAGCAGAAAGGATATAGTCACCGTCATCAGCAGCCGAGAAGGTTTGGGAAACGACACGACCGTTGCCTGGGTCAACATACATTAAGTTGGAACCGCTGTAAGGACGGTTTGAGCCGATCCCCGTGCCGGAAGTAAATGACCAATACTGCTGGCCTTCCTCAAAGCCGCCGTTCTGAAATGATTCATGAACCTTCAGAGCCACCACTGTTCCTGTACCGCTCACGACCGTATAATGTTTAAATCGTTTAATCTTATAGCCTGAATCCTCACCCGGAATAGGGTCGCTATTTTTGAAAATATAAGCCGCTTCCTCATTTGGCCTTAGCTCAGGCTGCCCAAAATGATATCTGCCGAATGCTCGAACAAACTGAAAGGGCTCACCCGGATTGATATAGTCGACTGTGCTCATAAACTGCTTCGGATCCATTTTTTCATAAAACAATACATAAATATAAGGCATCATCACTTGATCTGTCACATAGATATTGCCTTCCGTTTCATCCGATGCGTACTGTACAGCTTCTCCAAAGGACTCATAGAAAAGCGGGCTTATTTGCTTCGCATACGTAGTGAAATAGTTAGCACAGAAGAAAACAAAGAAAATAGAGAATGCCGCTATAACGATAGGGAAAGAGTATTTAATCCGCTTGTGCAGCCACATAAGGCCTGCAGCTGCCAAGTATACCGTCGGATAAAAAATAATATTAATACGATTGATATTCACATCTGTAATCAATGTCATTAGAATTGCCGTTCCGAACCAGATAGCAATGACTGCTGTCTCTATGCGGAAATTATTAATCAGTTTCATAACGCCATACAAGATGCCAATCCCGATCAGCGGTAATGCTAACGGATACATATATCCAAATTTAGGCATGGCATTCCACAGCAAACCATCATTTTGAGTCAAATACATTTGCAAAAATGATTTGAAATTGTCCGCAAACGTTGAGAAAAAATGACCGCCAAATGCGGTAGAGATTTGCTCTACACGAGGAACAGTTAGCTTAGGAATAGAAAAAAGAAATTGTATGGTCGCCATGCCATATCGATTAATAAGAAGAAACAGTCCGATAGGTGCTGCTAATATAATGAGAACCGCGCAATTCCAAAGCAGAACTCGCAGCTTGAACGCCTTTTTAACAACGAGCAGAGCCAATACGCCTACTCCAAAAACAGGTGCAAAAAAATAAGCCGTTCCATAAGCATAAAGCGAAGCGGCTAGTGTTAATGTAAAGCCAATTAGCCATTTCGGCTGCTGCAGCGCTTTAAACAAAAAAAACACGGCGATCAGCACTAGAGTAGGAAAAATATTCGACTCCAGCGCCCATCGTGACATCATAATATGCCAAGGACATATGACGATAAAAAAAGCTGCAGCCGCAGCTGCATGCTTTCTTTGGAATAGCTGATTTGCAATCCGATAGAATAGCACCATGCTCAGTAGGCCAAATAAGATGCTAACCATTCGAACTGACAGTTCATTTAAACCGAATAAATAGATAAAAGGCATAGACAGGTAAGCATAAAGCGCGTTCTGACCGCTTCCCCATGCAATAAGATGAACCGGCAGCGATATGCCATTGCGATCAATGCCATAATGCAGAATAGAATAAGCCTCATAGCCGATCGATGCCTCATCCTGATTCAAGCCGCCTGGTATGGATCCCGCATATACCACTCTCACCGCAGCCCCGACGAGAAACAGAAGCAGCAATAATGGGTTCTTTTTTGCCCAATCTATAAAACTAGTCATTACTATGGGTCACCGCTCCGCTTTTTGTAATCGTATTCGTAGGACGAATAGGGTATAAATAGAAAAATAGAAGAGCTACAAGCAAAGCTATGAACGGGATAAAGCTGAGCATTGAACGAATGCCCCACACTGCCGCATCCGCTTGAACCGCGTCCTTCACATAGCCGGTTGCCTCCAGCACAACACCCAGAACAACAGCCTGCAGTGAAATTCCCCATTTGACGATAAAGCCGTTCATCCCAAAGTACATGCCCTCTCTGCGTACGTTTGTCTGCTTCTCATCCTCATCAATAATCTCGGACAACAGAACATCCAGCAAAACGAGCAAACCCGCTAAACCGATGCCGATCACGACCGCCGCCATTGCCGCAGTTGCAACGCTGGATACGAATAAAAATGGAATCGTTGCAAATGCGTAAATACTAACGGCAATCATAACGGTCTTGCGCGGGCCCCATCTCTGCAGCAATTTCCCCCATATGTAGACGCACGGGATGGCAGCGACAAAAATAGCACCGAGCAAAATCGTATTGCTGCTATCTTCAGCTCCGAGCACGTATTTGGTGAAGAAAGGGATAGCCGCGGGCAGCATGGCAAAGGTAAACTGGACGAAAAAGCTGCCAATAACGAATAAAACAAACGCCTTATTCGAGAATGTGAATTTCAAGGATTGAACGAAACCAACCTCTTCACGCGAAACAACCATTTTCTCCTTACTTGCCGATACCATAACAATAAAGAAAATAAGCGCGATCCCCGCAAAAATCGCTCCCATCGGCCCCCAGCCYATATTCGCATAAACGAGGGGAGGAAGAGCCACACCAATAATCATTCCTAAGATGCCGAACATTTGACGCCATGAGGACACCGTTGCCCGTTCTTTCATCGTTGTAAACATTTCAGGGAACAGTGCAGAATAGTTCAATACAACCATCACGAACATAATGTCATAGAGCAGCACGATCGTTAAGAAGTACCAGAACAGCGCTGATCCGGTGCCAACTGGAAACCAAATCGCAGTAAACAAGGCCACCAGCGGCACCATGCCAAACAGCATGTACGGAATGCGCCTGCCAAAACGGGAGCTCGTACGGTCGGAAATGTGTCCGAACAACGGGTTTAGCACCGCATTGACGATGCCGTGAATCACCATGGCCAGACTGATTAAAGTCGGTTTTACACCAAGCACATCCACATAATAAAAAACGATGTAGGATGCGAAGGCCTGTGCAATTAAGTTGACTGATAAATTTCCCGAGCTGTAAGCTAATTTCGATTTGAAGCTTGCCATAGCCATAAATAAAACGCCCCCGGTTACGATGAAAGTCTATTATAAATTACATATAACTCTCTCATCTTACCGCACAAACCCTTTTTATTCCATAATTAACTTATTGAACAATTACTTGATTTTTACCATTCGGATATAAGGACTTCCGCTCACTAAAATCGTACCATCCTCAGTAAAACCAAGCTTTTTGTAAATCGCATAAGCTCTCGTATTTTCTGGCTCTACAATCAGCGACAGCCTGCTGCATCCAGCCTCTTCACCCTTCTGTTCAAAAGCGCTAATTAGCGCCTTAGCTATGCCCTGCCCCTGATAACGTTCGGCGACTGCGATAGAATCCAAGTAAAAGTCGCCTCCTTGTGCCTCAACAGCAATCGTTTCATCCGCACGCACACCTTTATCTCGCCCAGGACGTGTAACAAATGGCACATCCAGCTCTGCAGCTCCATCGCCTGAATAGCTAATAAGCATTCCTGCAATGCCATCTTCTCTCCTATCGACAAGAACATGCTTATAGCTAATCCGATTGTCCTCGCGAACATAAAAATCGCCAAGGATGCGCTCTACTTCAGCATCATCCTCAGTTCCTGCCAAGGTGTAGGCAATATGGCCGATCGCAGATAGCAGCAGCGGCATTACTTCTTTTAAGTCTTCTTTCACAGCTTGTTCAATCATGATGTCATCCCTCATTCTTTTAATGTTCTGTTATAATAAGTGAATATTATTCTTAAAGGTGATGAAGTAGTGAGTCATGTCTATTATACATTTCCCATAGGCATTCGGAACAGTCAGGTTCCTTTTGCCGAGCAAGCAGAAGCCGAAACGAGCCTTCAGCTTGTTGATGCAAGCCAGAAGGATGCCGGCTTCTTCCGGTCTTTAGAGCAATTCGGCATATCACTCAATAGGCCTCAAATTGCCGCTGTTCGCCATAACAAAGGAGCAGCCCTAACGCTGGCAGGAGCAGGATCGGGCAAGACGTCAGTACTCGTATGCCGAACAGCTTATCTGCTTGCTGTGCAAGGCGCCTTGCCGCAGCATATTTTATTAATGACTTTTTCCAAAAAAGCAGCTGATGAAATGCGAAGCCGCATTCGCGCTCTTCCTGTGCTTAATCCGCAAGCAGCAAGCGGCGTAGAGGCTCGTACCTTTCATTCCTTCTGCCTCCAACTGCTGCGAGGGCGCGGCTATCGCCAAGGCATTTTGGGTGAAACCGGACAAAAGCATATTTTTTTCAAACGTCTGATGCGGGAGCTTTTGCTGCAAAACGAATATGAGCCCGAAACCATTCTTGCACAGCTCTCCGCCATTAAGCTGCAGATGATCAACATCGAAGACCTTCCCGCTTCTACAACGGAGGAAAGAGAGCTAAAGCTGCTTTTCACCCGTTATGAGCAGTGGAAGAAAGAGATGGATAAATTCGATTACGATGATTTGCTGCTTGAAGCGTACAAGCTTCTGAGGGACGACAAGGCGCTGCTTGCTACCCTTCAGCAGCGCTTTCAGTACATCATGATCGATGAATTCCAAGATACGAATCAGGTGCAATACGTGCTCGTCCAAATGCTTGCCGACAAGCATCGCAATCTTATGGTCGTCGGCGATGACGATCAGACGATCTATTCCTTCAACGGTGCAAAAAACGATTATATATTGAACTTCGAGCATCAATATCCAGGTGCAGCAACTTATGTACTGGATATTAACTACCGCTCAACGAGCACAATAGTCGGACTTGGCAATGCTATCATTCAATATAATAAGCTCCGCAAAGAGAAATCGCTCTTTGCTGTCAAGCCCAAAGGAGTTAGCCCCTCCTATGCACGGCTTAAGACGACGCAAGACGAGGCAAAGCTCATTACAGACACAATTAGCACTCAAATTGCTCAAGGCAATCGCTCCTTTGGCGATTTTGCTGTTTTATTCCGTACTGCGAGCAGCAGCAGGGCGCTCGTCGAGCTGCTTCTTACAAAGGAGCTTCCGTTTATCGACTTCGGCGACGGCCAGCTATTTTATGACCAGTGGGCGATAAAGCCGCTAGTTGCCCATCTGAGGCTTGCAATAGATCGCCGCAATTTCGATGCGATGGAAATTTTGCTGCCCTCGCTTTATGTCAATCGGGAACAGGCTATGGCTTTCATATGGAACCAAGACAAACAGCGTGCTAAGAAATGGCCGCTCATACATCTGCTTGAATTTCCGCAGATCAAAGAATTTCAGAAAGACAAAATCAAAGAACGCATCAAGCTTATTAAAGCGCTGGCCGAATTAAAGCCTGCTGAAGCTATTATGCAGCTTCGCCAATCCTTTTATGACCAATTTCTTGAAACGAGCAAGCGTCATGAAATGACGGAGCATAAGGAAGGTCTAAAGGAAGTGCTTGATGAGTTCGAGTCTGCGGCGAGCAGCTATGATAGCATCGAAGCTTTTCTGGCCTATATTGATGATATTACGGACAAGCATGCTGCCGTGCAGCAGCTTCAGAAGCATAATCATAACCGCAGTGCGATATCTTTGATGTCCATTCATAGATCCAAAGGACTTGAATTTCCTGTTGTATTCGTCATCGGTGCCTCAGAAGGCATTTTACCGCATAGCTCTGCATTAGCTGCGGATAAGCATAGTGACCGGAGCTCCATTCAAACGGGCGACAACGCACTGGCAGAAGCGCTGGAGGAAGAACGAAGACTCGCCTATGTTGCTGTTACTAGAGCCCAAGAGGAGTTGTATATCAGCTCCCCTGCTCTGTACCGGGGAAAACCGGCTGAACTATCCAGGTTCATTCGCTCTGCCTTTATGTCAGGTGAAGAAGAGGACGGTGATACAGAATCTGCTCTTGCATGGTTATGTACTAGCGATTCCTGCGAGGTATGGCAGCGTATTATTACGTACGAGGATTCGCAATCAGAGACTCGTGCTTGCCCATTATGCCAGTCTCCAATGGAGCAAGGCACAAAGATTTTGCCGAAGAAAAAGAAGTGAGGAGAAACGATTTGCAACATGAATGAACACCTAGTCCATTACCTTAAACTAGCTGATGCTGTGATCATCACAGATATAGAACATCATATTCTTGCAGTCAATCCGTCCTACGAGAAAATTACGGGCTACTCATCACTAGAAATAGCAGGGAAAAAAGCTGGCATCCTGCGAACATCCTATACGCCAAAGGAAACGCATGATCAGATGAAGCAAGCACTTAAACAAGGCTTGCCATGGTCAGGCGTACTAACAAATCGGCGAAGAGACAGCAGCATTTGGCATTCCTCCATTACCATAACACCTCTGCAAATCGCAGGGGTAACCTATTATATCGGTATTTTTCGTGAGCTGGAGAAGTTAAAGAGCGGCTTCTATTTACCAGAGGAGCGCATCGGCTCCATTCAAAGCTCGATGCTTAAGGTGCTCGCCATTTCTTGCGAAATTCGTGATCCGGGCATCGAGCAGCATCTCGTCCGTGTGCGGGATTTAACGGAACGGCTCACTCACTTCCATAATGAACGCATGCAATTATGCTGGACGGAGGAAGCCGTGAACCGCATTTCGCATGCGAGCATTTTGCACGATATCGGCAAATCAGGAATTCCGGAGGGCATTCTATATAAGCCGGGTCCGCTCGCTTATTACGAACGAAATATTGTTGAAATGCACACCCAAATCGGCGTTGATATCATTGATAAAATTTATGCTGAGCTTACAGATGATTTATTTAAGCTTGAGCTCGAAATGGGTAAAAATATTATTTTATACCATCATGAAAAATGGGACGGCACCGGCTACCCGCATCAGCTTGCCGGAGAAACCATTCCAATTGAAGCGCGTATCGTCAGCGTCGTTGATGTTTATGATGCATTGACCAGCACCCGTCCCTACAAAGAAAAATGGTCCGAAGAACGGGCGCTGGAATATATTAGCGAACAGCGCGGACTGCATTTTGACCCTGAGCTCGTTGACTCCTTCCTCGCGCTCCATTCTAACGAGATGTAGTTGCAAAAAAAAGCGCCAATCCCGAACATGGAATGAACCGTGTCCTCGATTGGCGCTTTATTTGTTTGTTTTTATGCTCCATATAGCGCGTCGAACTCATCCTCTAATATAGACATCGTAATGAGATCATGAAACTTCCCATCCATAAACAAAGCATCCCTCTCTACTCCCTCGCGATGAAATCCGATCTTCTCATACACATGGATGGCGCGCGGATTAAAGGCGTATACTCCGAGATGGATTCGGTGCAAGTTCAACTTATGAAAGCCGTATCTAAGCATGAGAAGCAGCGCTTCTGTACCATAACCTTTGCCGCGATGCTGCGTCCCTTGAATACCGATACGTATATTCGCGCTGCGATTGATCGTATCCATATCATTTAGTACAACCTCGCCAAGCAGCTCTCCTGTTTCCTTCAATATAATCATGGAGTCAAATCGGTCTTGGTTTATGACGCTAATTTTACGAATCCAAGCTTCGATTTCCTCACGTGTAAAAGCTTTTTGTGACCCTGTCAGCAGGTTCATCTCCGTATCTTGTAAAAAAGCTAAATAAGGCTCTATATCGGACTCCTTTGCTGGACGCAATAATACCGAATTCCCCTCAATAATGTGTTTAGCAAGTTGTGTCATCACGATAATCTCTCCTATTTTTACTCTCAGCATTAATAAATCAACTCATGATTTTCCTGTATATTATTTTGTGCGCAAAAATCCTTATACCTCTGAAGTACAGTGAAAATATCATCTTTGGCTTGTGCCGATTTTACAACGGTCTCGTCAATTAACTTCAAATGAAGACACCTCCCTCATGATGATCCGCCAGTATTCAATTCCAACAGTTTCAGCTTATCTGGATTTCTTACAATGTACAGATGAAGTGCGCCCCCCTGCACCACATGGAAAAGAGTAACCCCCTCGATTCCTTTATCTGATCGTAAAACAAGTCCCGTCTGACCGTTCAGTATTCTAAGCTCGGCTTTCAAACTGCCATCAGCAAGTGGTCCTTTTTGAACCAAACCGAATAGAAACCGAGAAACGTTTTCGCGTGTTTTAATAGGATGAATAGCAGCAGACACTTTGCCTCCGCCATCTGAAAGGAGTACAACCTCCTCTGCAAGCAGAGAAAGGACCTCCTTCACATTGCCCTCCGCAAGCTCCAATACAAAACGACGAACCCATTCTTCACCCGCAGGCTGCGCATGAACAGGTTCAGCTTCGGAAATCCCCATTTTGTCTCGCGCACGGCTCAGCAGCTTTCGACAATTGACTTCGCTTTTTTCTATTAGCTTTGCAATATCCGAATATTCGAAGCCCAGCGCTTCACGAAGCACAAATACAGCACGCTCCGAGGGGGTTAACCGTTCAAGCAAAACCAGCATTGCATAAGACAACAAATCGTGGTGAATAACGGCATCCAGTGCATCCGTCTCTTCTGTAATAATGGGTTCTGGGAGCCACGGCCCAACGTACCGCTCTCGCTGCTTTCGGGCAGACTTTAGCAAATCCAAGCTGCGGTTTGTCGCCATTTTGCACAAATAAGCCTTCGGCTCGGCTATGCTCTCTGGATCTATATCATATGCCTTCACGAAAACATCCTGCACGATATCTTCAGCGTCAGCAGCCGAACCCGTAAGCTGGTATGCGATTTTGAACAAAAGCGCTTTATATTGCAGGTAAAGCTCTTTCATTTCACCATCCCTCGTTTCATAACAAATGCTGCTTTTATCATTTTATGAGACTCGCATAATCCCAAGTCATTTTCCGAACCTTCCATCCAAGCTTCCCCGTAATGATAATGTCGAGGCCCCATTGCCTTGTCCATACCATTCCCCGCTCTGGCCCGAGACCAAAACAGAAAAAATCAATATAGCTCTTGTGTACAGGTGCAGAATGACCCATTATTTCTGCCGTTATGACTTTCCCCAGCCTATCTGCTTGCGCTGTCGCTTCCTTGCACGTCATCCTATCCTCAAGCCCGCTCACCGGGTCAACAATTTGAGCACAGTCGCCAATGCTATATATCCCAGATGCTTCTTTCACACGGTAATTAGCGTCCACAATGACTCGACCATCTGCAGTAAGCGGCAGCCCCATGCTTCTGAGCATCGGATTGGGCAGCAGGCCAAGCGTCCAAATACATAAGCCCACCTTTAAAATCCCACCATCCGATAAGAGAAGCTCCCCTTCCCTCTCACGAATAGCTTTGCGTCCGTGCAGAACGGTCACTCCGCTGCCCTTAAGCAAGCGCTCTAGCTTCATGCCAACCTTTGCCGGTCCCTCCTGAAATAACCTATCCTGCGCATTTAGCAAGTAGAGAATCACCTCTGACGGATCAAGTCCGAGTGCACTTGCTTCCTTACGCAAAGCGTAGACAAGCTCAGCAGATGATTCGATTCCGCTAATCCCCGCCCCTGCAACGGCAACAGTCATCCATCTTTGACGCTCAGCACGGCTTGTTTCCTTTACCGCTTTTCTCAAGTTTTCATGCCAATGCTCTCGAATATGAGCTGCGCTTGCGAGTCCAGTCAAGGCAATACCGCCCTGATCGGCATCGGGCTGACGAATAACGCTTCCAGCTGCCAAAATGAGAATATCGTATTTTAAATGCTGCTCGTGCCCGCTCTCATCTTGATACAATAACCGCTTATCTCTTTTTTCTATGGTCATTACCATTCCTTGAATAAATTCCACGCCATCTGGAAATAAGCTGCCAAAAGGAACAACAATATTATCATCATTAACAGCCGGCTTGAACAGCAATACCTTCCGAAGATGGTATGGCTGCTTATCAATCAGAATTAAACGGAGCTTCCCAGCTCCTAATTCCGGCTGCAATGTTTTTCGTATTGCCTTGAGGGCGTTAATGCCTGCATAACCGCCGCCAATAATGACACATGTTATTTCCTTTTTCTCTTTCATCTCCATCAGCTCCTGTGCATGTTTGCACATATAACGATAAGATGAGTTTTTTTGTGACATCTACACTAAATTTCTAAAATACTCCATCTTGCTGTCGATAAATCCGTCATCAAAATCAGCTGCTCCGATCAACTTAGATTCACTGAAGCATAAGCTAAAGAGCCATAGCTGTCTAAGCGCTACAAATATCGGAACCGCTTGAATATCATTTTCGCCTATAGATCTGATTTCTCTGTATCCGCAAATAAATGCATCCCAAAGACGTTCAACCTCTTCTTTATCGTGCCTGCTATGAATTTCTCTTGCCAGTCTAAATTCCGCAATGTCATAAGCTCGCCAGCCATAACCGCAAATATCAAAATCATAATGCGTCAATGTCCCATTTTCCGTAAAAGCGACATTCGTATTGCCATGCAAATCCCCATGACAAATTCCAAAGTCCAGCCCTGCTTCCAGATGAATGTTAAGCTGATCTTTTAAGCGCATAACCAGCTCATTTAGAAATTGATAATCCTCTTGCCGATTTTCCATGTGCTGCTTAATTATGCGAAGCGGATTGTCTATCAAATGCTCCAAATCGAGCTCTCCCCTTGTGTGCTCAGAGGTGAAATCGTCAGCAGCTTGATGAATTTGAGCAACGGAAGCGCCAAATAGACGACTGTCTTCTGGATGCTGCATTCGCTTTTCTTGACCATCTGCAAAACTAAACATTACCCCGTACTTTACACCCTCAGGGACCAAAAACTCATTAATAAATGTGCCGTCATTTTTCTCAATCGGTACGGACACGCTTATCCCTTTTGCATGAAGATCGTTTAATAAATCTAATTCAAAAGCAATCTCTGATTGGTTTCTCCGGTCCGCTCGGTACACTCTAAATATGTATTTGCCTTGCTCCGTCTCTAAAATATAAGTATCGTTCATCCCTCTCAGAAAATAGTGCAGACGAGCGGACTCATGAATGCCATAGTGGGCTTTAATATGCGACAATAACGCTTCGGTTGATAATAGCGAGTATGCTACAGGAAATAAATGCAAGGGTACCTCATCCTTTTTCATTATCTATTTTAAATCGTGAATCCATCCTAGTTGTTTGCAAATGATGAATCTATTCCATTCCACTATAACAAATTATTTGTGCCCGATCTGGTAGAGAATTACTATGATTAATTTTGCCCGCTTTATTGATGCGGCTTGGGACACATGACGTAGCTCATGATAGCAGCAATGAATACACTACATACAAGAAGCGCGACAGGCAGACCTCAAAGGAGGAATCCACTTGGATGTATGGAATCAAAGCTATGAGCAGCTCATCTTCCTCCAGGATCGTTCTATCGGTTTAAAGGCAATTATTGCAATAGACAGCACAAAGCTTGGTCCTTCCCTCGGCGGCTGCCGGTTTTGGCAATATGCCAGCGATGAAGCTGCTGTCCTCGATGCGCTGCGGCTAGCGCAGGGAATGACCTATAAATCAGCGATCTCAGGTTTGCCATTTGGCGGCGGCAAAGCTGTCATTCTAAGCCAGCCCGGTCAAAGCTCGCGGGAAATATTGTTTCGGGCGCTAGGCCAGCATATTCAAAACCTGCAAGGAAGCTATATTACCGGTATGGATCTGGGTACAGATGTTTCGGATATGGACTGGGTTCGCCTCGAGACACCCTATGTGACTGATGTATCAGGGTCGCTCGGAGCAGTAAATGATTTTACAGCTAAAATGACCGCATACGGCGTTTTCCTTGGCATTCAGGCCTCTCTCAAAACGGTTTACGGTTCCGAAAATATGCAGCAAAAAATCATTGCCGTTCAAGGATTAGGCAAAGTAGGCTATCAGCTATGCCGCTATTTGAAGCATGCGGGCGCAGAGCTCGTTGTAACGGACGTTGATTCAAAGCGGGTGAAGAAGGTTGTCGAGGAGTTTGGGGCAATTCCTTGCAAGCCAGATGTCATTATGCGCATACCTTGCGATGTCTTCTCGCCATGTGCCTTAGGCGGCATCCTAAATGATTTTACATTAGGCCAGCTGGACTGCAGCATTGTTGCTGGGGCAGCGAACAATCAATTAGCAGAAAGCCGCCATGGCGAGAAGCTTCATGAGCTTGGCATTTTGTATGCACCGGATTATGTGATTAACGCAGGCGGCATTATCGTAACCTCTGTTGAGCTTATTGGTGGGGATGCTGCGACAGCACAGCAAAAGGTTGAGAAAATAAATGGTACACTGATGAACGTATTTCAAGCAGCTGACGAACATGGAATTTCAACCGCAGCAGCAGCCAATCGAATTGTGGAGCAATTGCTTAAGGGCTGAATAACCACTCGATCGAAAAAAGGGGATGTATCGAAAGTAGATTTCTCTACTTCCGGCACATCCCCTTATTATTCATTATTGCGGTGTCCAGCTTAAACTGCTGGAGGAGTGAAGGAACGTCCAGCGAACTCAGCATCAAGCATATAGAATGCATTGCTATCCTTGTCGATGCGTTTCAGCTTATGGATAATGTTATCGAACAACGCCTCTTCTTCAACCTGCTCATCGATAAACCACTTGAGGAAGTTGATCGTTGCATGCTCGCGATCGTTGATCGCAAGGTCAGATAAATTATAGAAACGTTTTGTATTTTGCTGCTCATGTCCGTAGCCTTGCTCGAAAGTGTCCAAAATGGAAGAGTATTCGTTATTCGGCTCTCCAAGAGCAGACAGCGTAGCACGACGACCACGGTCATTCAGAAACTTGTATATTTTCATTGCATGAAACCGTTCTTCCTCAGCCTGTACAATGAAGAAGTTAGCGAAACCATCAAGACTTTCACCTGAACAGTAAGCCGCCATTGCCAGATACACATGCGCTGAATAAAATTCAAAATTCATCTGTTCATTTAATGCTTCTGCTAATCCATCATTCATGCTTATGCACCTCAGCTTTCCTAGATTGTACTTATTCTAACATAAAAATAAAGAACGGCAAATGCCGTTCTTGTTAATTTATTGAAATTTAAGCTACCCGATCATTTTTTTCAATCGCTTATAGAGCTTCTCTGCGGACGGCGCGCTAACCGTCTTCGACTTGACCACGACGAAGCACTCTAGCTTGCAGGTTTTGCAATCGCCAAGGCAATCACTTTTTTTCTGCTTAATATCCGGATATCGATTTTTCATCGCCTTATAAACCGGCTCCAAACCGTTCTTGAGATTCCGTTTGCAATACTTAATCTTCTTCATAAGATACACCCCGCAGCGCAACGAAGGATTTGCTTCCTACTTGATGATAATGATTATCATCCCCGTTGTCAACTGCCGTTTTTAAGAACCTCTAACCCTTTAATCAGCTGACTGTCCTCGCGTCCAAGCTTCTCGCGTAGACGCTCCAGCAGCTTATACCCCGTTTTGTCATTGAAACTGCCCGTAGCCTCCAGCTTCTCGGCTTTTTGGAACTTAGTTAATGCTGCTGCTGTTTGTTTATCGAACATTCCTTCTTGTCCTGTAGGAGAATAACCGAGCTCCTTCAGCATCATCTGCAGCGTCTTTACATCCTCGCCATAGCTGCCTATCTTCATATGTGTGCCAATCGCAAGCGGTCTTAGTTTCGTATATTCGGGAAGGGCTACTGCAAAATCCGGTGATACGCCTGTTTTGTTAATCCAAGTGCCGCCCGGCGTCTTCCACTGCGCTTCCGTTAAGCTTAAGACAGAACCGTCCTTAAACTGATTAAAAGCTTGTACAACACCTTTGCCATACGTTTTTTCACCGACAACGGTTGCTCCCGCTGATTCCTTTAACGCAGCCGTCAGCACCTCGCTCGCGCTTGCAGATTGTCCATTCACGAGTACTACAATCGGCACTTTCCATTCCTTCTTCTGATCAGATTTATACGAAATCGTTTGCCGCTCATTTTTGTAAACGACATTCAAAATAACCTTGTTTTTCGGTATAAGCCTGCTTGCAATCTTAATGGTTGGCTGCAGCAATCCACCGGGGTTGGATCGCATATCCAGCAGCAATCCTTTAAGCGGCTGCTTCGCCTGCAGCTCCGTAATTGCAGCTTCAAATTCATCCGCAGTTTTCTCAGCGAAACGGCTAATCGTTACATGCCCGATACCGCCTTCAAGAAGCTCAGACGTTACCGTATGTACTGGAATAGCTTCCCGCTTCAGCTTTAATGTAATCGGCTCAACTTGATTCGGGCGCTGAATCTGCAGCGAGACTGATGTTCCTTCCTTGCCTCTAACAAGGCCAAGCAGCTCCTCAAACGTCTTTCCAGCCAGCTTCTGATTATCTACCGAGAGAATGATATCGCCCGTCAGTAAGCCGCCTCGCTCGGCTGGAGCTCCCTTCGTGAGCCCGGTAATGATGAACATGCCTTCCTCTTCGCGCAATTCAGCACCAATTCCATATATTTCGCCCTCATAGGACTGGGTATAGGCACTGCCCTTTTCCTCAGCCAAATACCGGGAATACGGGTCCTCAAGCGAGCTAACCATGCCTGCAATTGCGCCATTAATCAGCTTCTTCGGCTCAGCTCCGTTTAAGTAGTCATTCATAATTTTGTTGTATGAAACCGTAAATTGCTTAAAGGTCGGCTCCTTGATCATCGGATACTGATTCCCCATCCAGAAAAACCCGATTGCAAAGCCAAGAGCAGTAAATACCACAGCTCCCATGACGCAGAGAGTCAGAAATCTTTGTTTTGCTGCCGCTGATGTAAAATAGTTCATCTGTTCATCTCCTCAAAAGTTATACGAAGTAAAACTTACTTCGTAAGCATAAACCCAGTTTTGTGAAGCAAAACTTACTTCGTAAGCATAAGCCTAGTCTTGAATGTCTGGATCATTTTAGCTACAATCAACCTAATCAAAGCGCAAACGGCCAACGCCGTCTTTGGCGGCGTATGCAATCGTTTCGCAGCGAAATATAAGCCTAGTTATACATGTGGAACTTATAACTTCTTATATTTTTAAATATAGAGAGCTGGAGAGGAGCTTCACCGCTAGTATGTATAAACTTATCGCGATTGATGTTGACGACACGTTATTAACGGATGACCTAACCGTAACGGAAGGCACGAAGCGTGCCATGGAAGCTGCTATTGCCCAAGGTGTAACGGTTACACTGGCAACAGGCCGCATGTTTGCTTCCGCTCAAAAAATTGCTAAGCAAATTGAACTCAATGTTCCTATTATTACCTATCAAGGGGCACTCGTCAAAACACTGCTTGATGGACAAGTCCTGTATGAAAGAAACGTACCGATTGATGCGGCTAAAGAGCTTCACGCATTCGCTGAGGAGAACGGCTTGCACCTGCAGCTTTACGTTGACGATGAGCTTTACAGTACTCATGACAATGACAAAATCAAAGCTTATTCTAAGCTTGCCAATATCCCTTACAAAATAGAGCCAGACTTCAACAAATTGCTCGACTTTCCGATGAACAAAATGCTTATTATCGATGATCCGGCTCGCCTCGATGAAATCGCTGAGCAGCTTAAGCCGCTAATCGGTGATCGCGTGCATATTACTAAATCCAAAGCGCACTATTTAGAGTTCTTGCATAAGGAAGGCACTAAAGGACATGCACTGAAATTTATGGCCGAGCATCTTGGCTGTACAATGGACCAAACAATCGCCCTTGGCGATGCATGGAATGATAATGAAATGATTATCGCTGCCGGACTTGGTGTAGCAATGGGCAACGCCATTCAATCTCTGAAGGACATTGCAGACTATGTAACGTTGTCGAATAACGAGGAAGGCGTTCGCCACGTTATTGAGAAATTTGTGCTTAACGTCACTGAATAACAAGCAAGGAGGCGACTGCATTCATGAATTGTCCCCTTTGCAATGGGCCAAACGATTGTGCTATGGAAGAAAACAATACAGCGAAAGATTGCTGGTGCTTCCAGAAATCATTTCCCAGCACGCTTCTAGAGACCGTTCCTGAAGAGCTCAAAAACAAAGCCTGCATCTGCCGAAATTGCTTAAGCAAAGCAGTTGAAGAACAAAATTAAGAAGCTGTCTCTGGAAGGTAATCACCTTTTAGAAACAGCTTCTTTTTTTAAAGTTTGCTTATCGCGCTGGCACAAAAAAACGTTCTTCCACAGCACTTGCAGACAACGGCTTGCTAAAATAATAGCCCTGAATCTTTCTGCACGAATTGTCCGTTAAAATATCCAGCTGATCCTTCGTTTCAATTCCCTCCGCAATAACTTCCATATTCAAATGCATAGCCATCGCAATGATCGTTGAAACGATCGCTCTATCATCGCTGTTATTTGTAATATCACGGATGAAGGAGCGATCTATTTTAACTTTTTGAATCGGGAACATTTTCAAATAACTGAGTGAGCTGTAGCCTGTCCCAAAATCATCTAAGCTAATGCGAATACCATATTCATTCAATTGATTCAAAATGCTGCTGGACAATGCAGCGTCCATCATCATGCTTTCTGTTATTTCCAGCTCTAAATACTTCGGCTCCAATCCCGTTTCCTGCAGTATAGCCATAATATAATCCGCAAGTTTAGGCTGATGGAATTGTTGCGAAGATAAGTTGACGGATATAGGGATAAGCGGCCCTCCCTGTACATGCCACATCCGCATTTGTTTGCAGGCTTCGCGCAGTACCCATGTTCCCATTTCATAAATGAGACCGGTCTCCTCCGCAAGCGGTATAAAGACGCCTGGACTTAGAAGTCCTCTAGTTGGATGCTGCCAGCGTACAAGCGCCTCCATCCCAATCATCGCACGATCCTCTGTTCGGATTTGCGGCTGGTAATGGAGCAGCAGTTCCCCTCGTTCGATCGCTTTTCGAAGATCGCCCTCTAATTCGATTTTTTCTTGCAGCACTCGGTCGAGCTCGCCAGTGAAAAATTGATAATCGTTTTTACCTTTTTTCTTCACTTCATACATCGCTGTATCGGCATTTTTGAGCAGCTGTACAGCATCCTGTCCATGGCTAGGGAACAGTGCAATTCCGATACTTGCGGATACATAAAAATCGCTGTCCTTTAATCGATACGGTGCTTGGATGCAGCTGATGATCTGTTCCGCTAACCGCTTAATCGTATCTTGCGTTTCATAATTGCGGCACAGCAGCGTAAACTCGTCTCCGCCCATGCGGGCAAGCATAACGTCTTGCCCTGCAATAGCTTGTTGAATGCGTCCGCTAACTTCCTGCAAAAACTGATCGCCGACCATATGCCCTAGTGAATCATTTATAATTTTAAAACGGTCGATATCAAGCACCATCACAGCAAAGTGCGAATCGCTTGTACTGCTCTGTTCAATGGTCTCAGCAATCGCTTGATTAAATTTGCGACGATTCGGCAAACCTGTCAATTCGTCATGAAAGGCTAAATGATTGACTTTCAGCTGCGCCCGCTTCTCAGCGGTTATATCTTTAAAAATAATATAGCTGCCTACTACTTCACCATCCACAACAACCGGTACATTAGCTACGTTGAGCTCAATTCTCATGCCGTCAGCACGGATGATGGCGGTTTCGTGATTCAAAGTCTCCCCCGCAAAGGATCTTTGAAACATTTGCTTCACACGTTCTTGATCTTCATGAACAATAATCCCGCTTAACGTGGATATCGATTGATGCATAACCTGCTTGCTGCTGAAACCGGTTATCTTCAAAGCATTCGTATTATGACTAGTCACACGGTAATGCAAATCAACAGACACGATGCCATCCTGACTATTTTCATACAAGGACTTGTACCATTTTTCATTTTGTTCAATTTCTGAGTCCTTATGGGCAAATCGCTTCGATATATAGATTCCAAACAAAGATAATCCAAGTGTAAAAAATATACCTAACGCAATAATGTAGGCCAGCCACGTTTGATCCAAAATAACGCCAAAAAACAAAGCAGTCTTATTGCTAGTATGAAAATTAGCTGCGACCATTCCTGTATAATGCATGCCAACTATCGCAGCCCCCATAATAGCGCCGCTTCCAAGCTTTTTCCACCATTGTCCTTTCTGTCTATCCTTACGGAAATAAAACGATAGCCAAAGAGCTGCAATGGATGCGACAAATGCGATAAGAATAGAGAGCATAACGATAATCGGATTATAGGTTATATGTATAAGCATTGCAGACATGCCAACATAGTGCATGATCGTAATGCCTGTGGCAAGCAATAATCCGCCAGCTAGCAATTGCGATCTCGAAAGTTCACTACGACCGACAACATACAGCGCAGTAAAAGCCGCTCCAATCGCTGCAATTACCGAGATAAGCACGATAACCAAATCATATTTTATAGGGAAAGGAAGCTTTAACGCGAGCATGCCGACAAAATGCATCGACCAGATTCCCATCCCCATAGAAGCCGCTCCAAACATCAGCCAGCTTAGCTTTGTGCTTCCTTTGGAGGTACTCACTCTTCCTGCAAGATCCAGTGCTGTATATGAAGCCATGACTGCTATAATATAAGAGAAAATAACTAATAAACTATCATAGGTTCCATGAACATGCTCCATTAAATCCCCTCTATTCTATGTAAGATGTTTATCTGCGAGAGCATTCTTATATTATACAATAATGTTTTGAAACATTTTTGAAAATTTCGATGATGGCTAGACATGCAACGACCGCATAACTAAACAAATAAGAGCCTCTCCCACATAGTGGAGAAGCCCTTCTTACAACCTTTATGAAGTTAAGATACAGCTTTATTTCTCCGTTTGCATTGGCCCTTGCTGCAAGACTTATAGTTGCCTGTAAAATCAAGCCGATGATCCGTCACTTTAAAGCCATACTCCCGTTCAATTCGCTGCTCAAGCTCGAGCAGCCAATCCTCTTTAATTTCTGTCAGTGAGCCGCATTCATCGCATATTAGATGATGATGCATATGCTCATGATCCTCACCGCGAAGATCATAGCGGGCTACACCATCCCCGAAATTCATTTTCTCAACAACATGAAGCTCAGCGAGCAGTTCGAGTGTCCGATATACAGTCGCTAGACCGATATCAGAATTTTTCTGCTTTACGAGCATGAAGACACCTTCTGCACTCAAGTGATCCATTTCGTTCTCAAGCAGCACTCGCAATATAATCTCACGCTGAGTTGTCAGTTTATATCCGTTCGCCATCAAATGTCGATTTATTCGATCCGTTTCTGCTGTGATGTTTAACATGCAAAGCTACCTCCTTTTATTGAAAAGCCAGTACATGAATGCATTCCACTTTATGTAAAGGCTTACTTTTAGAATGATTATAATTTAATGGTAGTATACTTTTGCGAAATTAGCAAATACCATATATTAATAAGTGTTTAACCATACTCCTTGACACAAAAATCGTATTTCGAGTATGATAAAAAAAAGTTATTCGTAACAATTACAAATAAAAGGAGAGAACAAAATGAAAAGTGGCATACATCCCGTTTACCATCAAGTATTGTTTTTTGATGTGAGCAGCGGCTACAAATTTTTGACGGGCTCAACCAAATCGTCCAATGAAAAAATGGAATGGGAAGACGGTAATAGCTACCCGGTCATTCGCGTAGATACAAGCTCCGCTTCGCATCCTTTTTATACAGGCAAACAACGCAATACCGATAAAGGCGGACGAGTTGACCGCTTCAACCAACGATTCCAACAAAAGAAATAAAAAAATAGTAATAATAATAGCTCCAAACAGAACCGTTCAATGCGGCAATCTGTAAGGAGCTTCTTTCGTTTCTTATTTCAGCAGACAGACTACAGCACCGCAGAAATGCCGCCATCAATATTTACAGACGTGCCCGTTACGAAAGATGCGGCTTCCGAAACGAGAAAACCGATAACATTTGCTGCTTCCGACGCCCTGCCAATTCGACCCAAAGGTATCCCATGGCGCTTGTCCGCTGAGAATTCATCCCAGCTAAGCTCAGGGCTCGCAGCTTGCCACATCCGCTCGATTTGAGCGCTGCGAATCAGCCCGATGCAAACTGCATTTACACGAATTTGATCCACAGCCAGATCCTTGCTCATCGCTTTGGTCAGTGCAAGGCCTGCGGCGCGGCTAACGGAGGTTGGGAGAGAGGAAGCACCCGGCGTTTTCCCGCCTATAGCTGTCACGTTGACGATAGCTCCTCCACTTGCTTTACGCATATATGGAAGTACCGCACGCGCAAAATGAACTGCTCCAAGCAGCTTCAAATCGAGATCCGCTGTCCATGCATCAGTCTCCACCTTCTCAAAAGGCTGCGCCGCAGAAACTCCTGCGTTATTCACAAGAATGTTGACACCGCCAAAGTGTGCTGCCGTTTGCTCAACCGCTCTTGCGGCATCTTCCGGCCGACTTACATCCGCGCTGATTGCCAACGCTTCTTTGCCTGTTCGTTCCTTTATAAGTGCTGCCGCGCTGCGCAGAGACTCCTCCTCCCGTGCAACAATGGCTACCTCAGCACCTTCCTCTGCCAGCAGCAATGCTGTTGCTAGTCCAATTCCTTTGCTCCCGCCTGTAATGAGTGCGATTTTTCCTTTTAGCCCAAGCTCCACCTATAACTCCTCCTTCTCTGCTGCTTTATCGTTTAAACTTTACTTCCCAACTGCTTTGATTACCTTTTGTACCTCATGGTTTATATCAATTTCTGAATGAGCAGGTAAATTTACAATAAAAATACCGCCAAACACTTGCTGCGACTTGCCTTGGCACTCTCGAATTTTATTTTTTAATAGTTTAAGCTCTAATGAATAAATAACTTCTTTGCTTAGCAGCCAATTATGCCTGGTGAACGTTGATTTCTCTATCGTTTCTATGTACATGGATACATCCTTGAACGCTCTTACACGAATAACGTCTCCAAAGGCAACATTTTCAGTAAATACAGGATTCTCCTCAATGCGATACAGGTCATCACCCAGTTGTACAACGTCCAGTATCTCGACCTCTTGACCTACACCATCGAAGCAAAGATGTAACGGAATAAAATCTTGAATGCTTCTCACCTCTATGTTTATTTTCAGTGATGGCTCATACCATTCACTCTAGCTAATATCCACATTTGTATAATGCTCCACCGCTGGAAATGGATCATAGAAATGATGCAGCAGACTTTTCCACTCCAAATATTCCGCCGATCCGCGAAAACCAACGGTATGATCCTCCAGCGTTTCCCATCGTACAAGCAATATATATTTATTATCCTCTTCTAAGCATTTCTGAAGTTCATGACTGACATAACCGTTCATGCTTGAGATAATTTTCGATGCGGCTTTGAAATTGCTTTCAAATTGTTCGGACAGCCCTGCCTTAACCTGCAATGAAGCAACCTCTAATATCATGATAGCAACTCCTTGTTAAATATCTAGTTTTAGCAATAGCCTTGCAATCCTAATTATGATGTTATGTATATATTATAAGTGGTACTACAAATAAGGCAAAGAGTAAATCAAATGATACAATATCTTGTTTTCCAAACTGTCTAATCGCTCCATGTGTCCATAATTTTCAGAGCGAGTTCAATTTAATCGATTCTTTCCCTTCAAATTGCGGCATCATTTACCGAAATCACCTGCGACCTTTACTCTTAATCCGTATTTTCCGTCATGATCCGACATTTGTATTTGACTATTATTTCATAAAAAAAGCCCCAGAGAGTGGTCTCTGAGACTTCAATCGTATCCCTAAGTAGCTGACTCCTCTTTAGGAGCGCATTTTTGAATAAGCGAGATTTGGCCTGCATGGATGCCGGTATGGTACATTAAACGGCCAACAGCCTCAAGCGGCGTTGAGGGGCCGATCGGACAGTCCACGATTTGATGCCATTTCTCCTCTGGGAGCTCTTTCATTGCATCCATAAGATGATTGTTGGAGGATTCAAGAAACGCAATAAGCTCCTGTAAATTATCGTAGGTTGCTTTGCTTCCAGCAGCACCTCTGCTTGTCGAGATCTGCAATCCCTCCGGCATGCTTTTACCGAAGAACCAGTCTGCGAACATATATTCAACCTCAGCGTTATGTCGAAGCATATAGCCAATGGAGGATGCTCCAAGCTGTAAAGACAAATCCTGCTCCGGCAATGCTTTGACCGTTTTGTGGAATCTTTCTTGAATAGCACGCCAAATAGGCAGTACTGTTGTGATCATCATAATAGCGTCCGCTCCTCTGCTCTTATTAAGCTTTCTTCGCTTGTGCATGCCCATCTCTTGCAACATGCTCAAATTTCTCGCCTGACAAGTCGATATCGTAAGCCTGACCGAAGCCTGCTACATAACGGCCTTCCGAAGCCGTCAGCTCAAACAAAGAGAAATCGAGGCCGCGAAGCATGCCTATCATGTTTTTGCCGAAGGTTTGCTCAAACCGTTCAAATATCTCAATATGTCCTTCATTGCCGATATTAACCGCATTACAAACGAAGCGAGCACGCTGCCTAGCAAATAAATTTGTAGTCTGCGACTCATCCTCCAGCAGCATAACGTCCACTGATGGATTGGCTTCCATGTACCGGAAATGATGAGCGATTCTGCTAATATAAATGTAGAGCTTTCCGTTGAACTTCACAAAGGGAGCATAGGAAACAAAAGGTTTTCCCTCATCGTCGATTGTACCGAGCACGACAGATTTCAAGCTTTCCGTAAAATTTAAATAATTCACCTTAATCATTTCAACATCCATCGCCTTCATTCGTCATCCCTCGCTTTTCTCATAAAACTTTTTTTAATACGTGAATTCGTGGACTAGCGCTTTCGGGCATTTGCTGAATTTCTGTTTCCACACCGTAGACACTGCGAATCAGCTCCATCGTAAAAACATCCTTCGGCTTACCAAATACATGTTTATCCCCATTCTTAATCACACAAACCCTATCGCTATAAGCGGATGCATGGTTCAAATCATGCAGCACCATTATAACCGTCAGCTTCAATTCACGATTTAGTCGTCGCACAAGTTCAAGCACTTCCAGTTGATGTGCGATGTCCAGATAAGTAGTGGGCTCATCGAGTAGAAGCACCTTAGGTCTTTGAGCGAGCGCCATAGCAAGCCATGCCTTCTGTGCTTCTCCACCAGAGAGGGATACGATGAGTCTGTCTTTAAACTCCATCATGCCCGTCTGTTCAAGCGCCCAATGTACGACCTTATAATCTTCAGCATCCAGACGCTCATACCATTTCTTATGAGGAATTCGCCCATAACCAACCAATTCCTCTACTGTCATGTCGGACGGACTGACGTTCTTCTGACAAAGCATGCACAGCATTTGCGATACTTGCTTCGTACTAAGCGAGCGAATCTCTTGATCGGCAATACAGACGCGTCCGCTAACGCATGGAATCATTCGAGATACAGCCTTCAAAATAGTCGACTTTCCCGAGCCGTTCGGTCCAATAATGGATACCACTTCTCCCTCATTCACATCGAGAGAAAAGTCGCTCACTATTGTACGATCCGCGTAACGAATATTCAACGATTGGACCTTTAACAACTTAGACCCCTCCTTTTCGCATCAAATAGAGGAAGTACGGACCTCCTGCCAATGCCATGACGATACCTGCAGGCACCCCTACAGAGCCGAAGGCAGTCCGCCCAATCGTATCTGCCACTAAGAGAAGCAGTGCCCCAAGTATTAAGCTAAGCGGCAGCGTGTGGCGATAATTTGTGCCAATTAATAAACGAGCCATATGTGGCACAATTAAGCCAATAAACCCAACAAGACCTACTGTCGACACTGAGACAGCAGCTAAGTACACCGCCACAAAAGACAGGATCAAGCGGCTTCGATTAAGGTTTTGCCCCAAGTTATGTGCTACTTGCTCGCCTAAACGTAATATATTCGCTTGCCGAATACATAGAATCGCGGCAATCCATCCAATAATCGAATAGGGCAATATCATGAGCACATCGCCCATTCCTTTGCCTGCCAAACTCCCGTTCATCCATGCAAGTGCGCCAGGCAGCTTATCGCTGTATTTGATGGAGAGCAGGCCGATCATTCCTCCAAATACCGCATTTACGGCGACACCCGAAAGAATGATGCGAACAGGTGTAAAACCTGTTTGCTTGTTCCATGCCCAAGTATAAACCATTCCGGCAGCAATACCGCCGCCAATAATTGCAGCTAACGGAATAAACGATGAATAGCTAGGCATGACTAGCATAATGAATAATACGGTAACCGCTGCCCCGGAAGAAACACCAGTTAGCCCCGGATCTGCCAGTGGATTTAACATAACTGCTTGCAGCAAAGCTCCAGATGCAGCAAGGTTCGCGCCGATTATCAAAGCAAGAAATACTCTAGGGATTCGAATATCCCAAAGCACAGAATTTGCCGCTTCATTCCCATTGCCTAGTATCGCTTGAAAAGTAGAAGCTAGATCAAATCTTGCACTACCAAGCGCAACTGAGAACAAAATAGCCACAATCAGCAACAAAAATGAGAGAGCTAGAAGCGTGGTCGTTCTCATTTTCTTATTATCCATCACCTCTAAGCTCCCTTTCATTAGTTATACAAAATTTTCGCCATATCTTGGTATGCATTTGGTGCATTTACTAACGAAGCTACTCCATACAAGCTATAATCAAGTGCAATCAGCTTGCCGTTTTTGAATGCGTTCAGCTTCTCCCAAGCTCCGTTCTTCTTCACATCATCTTCAAGCTGCTTCGTAACAGCAGAAGGATCACCATGAGCAACTAGCAAAATAATATCTGGATTAGCCGTTACGATGCTTTCCATATCAAGTGGTACATAAGCATCTTCTTTTTTCAATACTTCTGATAATACGTTTTTTGCTCCTAGCTTCTTCGCCAAGCTGCCTACAAAAGTACTATCGTTCATGAACATTAATGATTCAGCAGAACCGAATAGAACCATTACGCTTGGAGCATCTTTGCCTTCGGAGAGCTTAACTGCTTCCGCTTCTTGTTCGCTCAGCTTCTGTAATACTTCATTTGCTTTGTCTTCTTTCCCGTACACTCGACCTAGAACTACCGTGCTGAGTTTCAACTCGTCTAAGGAGTCCGCAGGCAAATAAGCTGTAGGTAAATTCGCTGGTTTAAAGGACTTATCCAAACTATCCTTAATGGAGCTTGGTCCAAGAATGACACCAGGCTGCAGCTTCGCAATTTGCTCTAGATCCGGCTGATGGGATGAGCCGATTCGAGGCAGGTTAACGAAAGCTTCTGGCAATTTGTTCTTCGTCGTTGGAACACCGGCTGTCTCAATTCCAAGCTCATTTAAAAGCTCAGCAATAGCTACTGATATGGTTACCGTTGATGATGGAGCTTGGTTATTGAACTGTGCAATCAGTTCCGCTGCTTTTGTTTCATCTACTTCTATTTTAGAATCAGACACAGGAGCTTTCGTTGCAGCCGGGCTTGGCTGCTCTGTTGCTGTGTTTCCAGTCACCTGTTCTGGCTTATTTGCATTGTTTCCGCATGCTACCGTAGTCGCTAATAATAAAGTCATAATACCAATCTTCCATCCTGCTCGTTTCACTTTGTTTCCTCCTGTATGATAATGATAATTAGTATCATTATATTGATACCGTTTCTCATTATACAGCGAATGAAAATCATTTTCAATTAGTATTTTCGCTAAACTTTTATTTATTTAATTTTGCGGTTATTTCCCCATCCCCCTTCAGACCCTCTCTTTCATTCCCATACTGGACACTAAAATTTCGAATGCCTTCCTAAGCACATTCGTCTCATCATACGCTAATCAAAATAAAATAATGCCAAGGGCAGCTGTTCGCTCCTTGGCATCCTTTTGACTCCTATTGCCAGATCTAATCTTTATTTCCCCATAGCCTAGCTGCAATCAAGCAGCTCTTCCGAACCATGCATGTCCATGTTATTGACATCCTTGCTCTATTTGATTACGCCTGCATGACAGATTGAGATGCTTTCCCATACGGCTCCGCCAAAAAATAAGTGAAATCCTCGCGTTTATTCAAAAACTGCTCATATTGCACCAAAGCGATCTCATCATCCGGGTTTGTCTCCAAGTAGATTTCCAATTCCGCAATCGTTTCCTCAATTTCAAGTAGGATGTCCCTGTGGCTATGGCTCATCTGTGTACTTAGCTGTAAAGGCTTCCTTGCTTCGTTCAACTTATATGCCTCCTGTTGCCCTATTCTATTGTTTTGCAGAATAAAGGTGTACCTGCAACAATAGGGCTTCGTTAACTAAGATATTCAGAACTTCGTAAAAAAGAACCTCAATTCTCAAAAAAAAGGGTAAACCCTTTTTACTCACTGTAAAAAAAGAAATGCCTTTTCCGTTATTATCCATCTTCCTCATGACAGATTCAATGGTACAAAATGATTAGGTTACCATTTACCTATCTCGACTATTTCCCAAGAAATGATCGAAAAACATCGATATATAAACGATTTTCTGCACGCCATTGATTCATCATTCCCCCAACAGGGTATTCAATATTATCAAACTTACTGAGGGAGTGATTCAAATGACGACAAGGCAACAAAATTTAGAGATTGAAGAAAGACATGTTGAAAAGAAATCAGATTCAAGTTTAGTGGCGTCTACATTCATCAAATATGCTGCCTACATTATTATCTTCTTCGGAGCTCTATATTTTCTTGTTCGATATGTATTTCCAATGTTTTAAACAAAATAAAAACAGGCAGTCTTTCAGCAGATTAAGCTGCTTGAAGACTGCCTGTTTCGTATGTGCGTTTATTAAAAAAGATCATCCGCAGTTTTTGGCATAATCGTTTGATTGCTTTGTATAAAATACTCATACTTGCCAAAGCGTGCCAATGCCGCGCTGTCTGCTTCCCATACCCATTCGTCCATTTCGGTTTGACAGCGATGCGCACGAAACGCAGCAAGCTTGGCTTCTAACTGATTACGAACATCAATTTTGACAATGTCCTGCTTCGTGTAACCAAATCGTTCCGGAGCATTCATCATATCGCCGAAACTGATGAAATAAAGCGAACCCGGCTGCTTGCTGCGGTGGAAAGCGGTAGTTGTTGCTTTTCCGATTGCGCAGTGATCAGGGTGTCCGCCCAAAATTTCATGGAATGTAAGGACTATATCCGGATTGATCTCATCCATAAGTACGCCTATTTTTGAGATGAGGCTCTCCGAATCGTAAAATTCAACCATCTTGTCACGGATATCAAAAAAAATAAGATTTGGAATGCCAAGTGCCTCGCAAGCATTCCGCAGCTCTTTTTCCCGAATATCAGGCATAGTCTCTCGATTCACATAAGGCGGGTTTCCCATTCGACGTCCCATTTCGCCTTTTGTCGCACTTACGAGAGTAATTTCAACTCCCATGCTTGCATACTTTGCCAATGTTCCTCCGCAAATAAAGGATTCATCATCAGGATGCGCAAACACAGCTAATAGCTTTTTAACTGCTTTTTCACTCATTCCGGAAACGGCTCCTTTCCAAGCTGCAGAGCAACGTTCATTCTGCCTTTATCATCGTAACCCGCCAGTAATAGCTTCCCCTCCACCGTTACTTCATAATGGGTGAGTGCTTCTGTACGCAGCCAGCCAAGCTCATCAAAGCGAAGAGCTATCCGGTATGAACCCTCGCCAGCAATATGGGCTTCAGTGAGGCTAACCTTGAAGTTTCGGACAAAGACGAAAGAGGTCGCTTCACTATGAATATAAACTTCCTTGCCAATAAATGCTTGAAAAGCAGCGTTCAATTCTGAACTGTTTATTTTGATCATCGTCTCTTCATTCCTATTCTATAAATTTGATAGGAGTTGCCAAGTAGGAGGAGTTAATAAAAAGGAGGAGTTGCTTCATGAGACCAACGGCCTGATGTATGAACTCCTCCCCTTATAATACAATTCCTATTATCTGCTTACGAAAAACGGCAATGTTTCGATGCCCAGCAAGCGCAGATAAATGAACAATTGACCTTTGTGATGAATTTCATGATCCTTGCCATTCTCGAGCAAAATGCTTCCAGCCATTTTCATGCCATGGAAGTCGATCTCTTTTTCCAATTGCTCATCCGTTAAAGATTCTAGCAATGCTTTCGTTGAAGCGGTATCTGCTGCTACGATCGCTTTCAGCTCTTCAATCGTTTCAGCTTGTTTAGCTGTTGAAGGTGGCGTGAACACGCCGTTTTTTACCGTTTGTGCGAACATGTCCATTGCTCCATTGATATGGAGAACAAGAGTTGACAACGACATTGCCTTTTCCCAAGGCTTATATTGGAGGTTTTCATTTTGCACAGTATCAAGCATAGCAAGCAATACTTTACGATGATTCAACCAGTTTGTAACAAACACGTTAATTGTTGACATAGGATAATACTCCCCTTTTTCACTCGAAAATTAATTAACCATAGAAAAAATAGTTAATAGCCTATTCATTATACAATGGTTGTCCGACAATTGCATTTTTTCCTGTACAAGCTTATATTATTAAAAACTTGATCCTCCTTAGTTGTTATAACCTTTCACCAATTCCCTATTACGTTATCACGCCCTATTCCTCAGTTTTTATCCTTATCCTTATCCTTATCCTTATCCTTATCTTTATCCTTGTGCCTCTCTTTCTTTCTCTCTTTTTCTTGTTCTCTTTCTTTTTCCTTCTGTTTTTTCCTTTCTTCCCTATCCTTCTTCCAATCCCGTTTCTTATCAGAATCATCATCTTTGTTTGATATATTATTTTTTTCTTTTTCCTTATCCTTCTTCTTCGGCAAAAGATCTGGTGCCTTAGGAAACGGTATAACCGGCTCATCCTTTAATGCATCTGCGAATATAGCTTGAAAGACAACAGCCGCAGCCTTTGAGCTCGTCGACAAATAATGGCTGCTGTCGCTTTGATCGTACCCAAGCCACACCGCGCCTACAAGCTGCGGAGTGTAGCCAACGAACCAATTGTCCTTTGCGCCGTAGCCTGTCGTGCCTAGCATTTGTGTCGTTCCAGATTTCCCTGCAACTGGACGGCCTTCAAGCATTGCAGCAGTACCCGTCCCATCCTTTATGACTCCCTCTAACATAGCTGTCATCGTTCGGGCAATTTCTGGCTCCGTTACTTTCACACTGCCTTCACTCTGCTTGAATTCAGCCAGTACGCTGCCGTCTGCCGATTCGATGCGAGTTATGGTATGCGCATGATTACGAACGCCATCACTTGCGAATACGCCAAAAGCTTCAGCCATCTGAAGCGGCGATACACCCTCATGAAGACCGCCGAGCGCAAGCCCCAGCGAGCGATCCTCATCTGTCAGAGGAATGCCGAAACGCGCCGCCGCATCCATTCCTTTTTCAATACCCATTTCATTAAGCAGCTTCACAGCGGGTATATTGTAAGAGTTAATAAGCGCTTCATAAAGTGACACTCTGCCATGAAAAGAGCCGTCTGCATTTTTTGGCTCATAGCCGTTAATATTGATCGGTTCATCAACTAGATCATCGCTTGGCTTATAGCCAAGCTCCAGCGCTGGCGTGTATACAGCGATGGGCTTGATCGTTGAGCCTGGCTGACGACTTAGCTGCGTCGCTCGGTTAAAGCCGCGAAATGGCTGCTCCCCTCTGCCGCCAACAATCGCCCGAATTCCGCCGTCACGCGGATCAATCAGAACAGCACCGCTTTGAATGAGCTGGTCTGCAGCACTATTTGGGAATAGTGATCCCTTCGCATACACCTGTTCCGCCGACTGCTGCATTTTCGTATCCAAAGCAGTATAGATTCGAAGCCCGCCCTGCAGCACTTCATTTTCCGATAACCCATATTGCGTCATCGCCTCACGAATGATCTGGTCCACATAATAAGGATAGTTGATATCATCTACTCGATTAGGCTTTGCGCTCAGTAATTTCACAGGCTCATGAATGGCCTTATTGTATATATCCTCGCTAATCAGCGCTTGATCCTTCATAAGCTGAAGAACCACATTTCTTCGATCAACCGCTTTTTCTAGATGTTTATAAGGAGTTAGGGCGGATGGCGCCTTGATTAGACCAGCAAGCAGCGCTGCCTCCGCTACGCTAAGCTGATTTGGCTGCTTGCCAAAATACGTATGCGCCGCTCTATCGATTCCCCATGCTCCATCACCATAGTAGATTTGGTTGAGGTACTTCTCCATAATATCCTCTTTGCTGTAGCTTTCCTCAATCTTTTTCGCCAAAAGCAGCTCATCCCACTTCCGCGACCAGGTTCTCTCCTGCGACAAAAAGACATTTTTCGCGAGCTGCTGTGTTATCGTGCTTCCGCCCTGTACGGTCCCGCCTGAAGTTATATTTGTCCAAATCGCTCGGCTAATTGCCCGCATATCCATTCCTTCGTGCTCGAAGTAACGTCTGTCCTCTACCGCAACAACGGCATCAACCATATGTTTTGGTATGTCTTCATAGGCAATCTCATCAATTTTATTGAAAGAAATACGGGTAGCTTCCATTCCGTGCTGATCATACAAAATCGTAGCTGCCGGCAGCGGCACCTCAAGCTGTCCAATATCCTGCTTGCCGATCAGGAAACGAAATGCCCCCCATCCGCCTAAAACAGCGATAATAAGCAAAGCTGTACCTATGATCAAAATGTATTTTATCCTTTTCATTTTCTTATTCGACGTTTTATTCGTCTTCATCATTTCTCCCCCTTGCCCTTGCTTCTCTCGGTTCTACATCATTCGCAGCGGAGTATCATTTTTAGTACGTTCGGCCCATGAAGTGCCTTTACATTCAAAAAAAAGCCCGGAAACTTTGCCTGCTCCCCAGCATCTTTTAGACTTATTTTAACAATCGCAAACAAATCGCTCATAATTCGTTTAGTCGATGGCAGCATCATGCTTTCATCAAAAAAACCTCTGCACCCTATGCCTCTCGTTTAAACGAGAGACATAGGGCGCAGAGGTTTTTTAAAAGCTTTCCTCACACATCTTATTAAAGATCAGCGAGCACTTGATACCAGACGCCTTTTTTGGAATAAAGGTTTTCTCTAACCTCAGACCAGCCGCCTAGGTAAGAAATATCAAACAATCCTTCCGGCACCACATAACGGTCTTTCGTATCCGCAGCTACCTTCTTGTCTACGGAGCGGAATCCATGATCCACGAAAAGCCGCTGTGCCTGCTCCGTTTGCAAAAAGGCAATAAATGCCTCGGCTACCTTGCGAACACCATGCTTATCCGCATTTTTATCCACGATCGCTGCTGGATTCTCGATTAATATCGTGTCTTTTGGAACAACGATGTCATAATTGACGCCTTTCTTAATTCGAGCGAGCAGCTCGTTCTCGTAAGTGACGATGACATCGCCTACACCATATTCGAAGGCTGCCATCGATGCGCGACCGCTCTTATCAAGCGATTCCACATTGGCATGGACTGCTTTTAGAAAATGCTTCGCATATTCAGCATCCTTTGTACCCGTCTGCTCCTCTGACTGCTTAAGGCCAGCGCCATATATGGCGTTAATGTCCCACTGAGCGCCGCCGGAAGTTTTCGGATTCGGATACAGCACCTTCACACCCTCGCGTGTTAAATCATTCCAATCCTTAATTCCGAGCGGATTGCCGGTACGAGTCCCCAATACAACGATGGAGTTCGTGATCATGCCATTATTGCTCTGTGCCTTCCAGTCATGTGTAATGAAACCCGCCTTCGCTATTTTGTCGAGATCACCTTCCATAGCTAACACGGCAACATCGGCTTCAAAACCTCCAGCGATCGCCCTGGCCTGCGTGCCTGAAGCCTCATACGATTCCTGAAATACGACCTTTTGCCCTGTCTCCTGCAGCCAATATTTTTGGAATGCAGGCAGCAAATCCGCGAAAGCATCCTTCACTACCGAATACGCACCGATTACAAGTGTAACATCGCCGTCCTGTACGGTAGACCCAGCCGCATTGTTGCTCTTCTGCTCCTCTTTACTGCAGCCTGCCGATACGATCAGCATAACTGCAGCAAGCAGCAGTACAAGCATGCGCTGACTTGTTACCAGATTGATTTTCATATTCGCATACAACTCTTTCTACGTAGCATATTGGTTAAATGTGAATAGGCATGGGGTCAACCTTCAACTTATTTTCCGCAATCCAGCTTTCGTTGTCATTGAATAAATAAGCACGATGGACGAGTACCCTTACCTCATCTCCGGGATGAAGCACTTCTTGCTCCAGCGAACGGTACGTAATCAGCTTCGTATCGCCAACAAGCAGCTCAACCATCCACTCGCTGCCGCGGAAATGCAGCTGTTTTACTTTACCGGCAAGCGTAGCAGAAGCCAGCTTGATCTCGCCCGGTTTGCCAATCTCAATATATTCAGGCCGGATAAGCGCTTTGGTGCCCGGACGGCTTGCTGCATCCTCAAAACCTTTAAGCTCCGCGATATTTTCTACGATAGTAGACTCGCCAATAAAGCTTGCTACAAACGGTGTCTCTGGATTTTTGTAAATGTCCCACGGGCTGCCCTTTTGCTCTAGCTTGCCTTTGCTTATAATCATGATCTCATCGGCAACTTCAATCGCTTCCTCTTGATCATGCGTAACGAAAATCGATGTGATGCCGACACGCTCAATCATTTCTTTAAGCCATGTGCGAAGCTCGGTCCGGATCTTCGCATCGATAGCAGCAAACGGCTCATCGAGGAGCAGCAGCTGCGGCTCAGGCGCGAGCGCTCTAGCGAAAGCAACACGTTGGCGTTGTCCGCCTGACAGCTGATGGGCGTATCGATGCTCGAAACCTTTTAGCCCCGTAAGCTCTACCAAGTACATAACGCGCTCGCGAATTTGCTCCTTCGATTGCTTCTTCACCTTTAAGCCAAATGCGATATTGTCATATACGGTCATATGCTTGAAGAGCGCATAGTTTTGAAATACGAAACCGATGCCGCGCTCCTGCGGCGGAAGATCGTTCACACGTTTGCCGTGGAACAGAATATCGCCTGAGGAAGGAGACTCGAGACCCGCCAGCATTCGAAGTATGGACGTTTTACCACCGCCGCTCGGTCCGAGCAAGCCGATCAGATGACCTTTTTCGATTTCAAAGCTTACATCCTTCACTGCATGAAAATCGCCAAAGTTTTTATTCAAGTTCCGTACTTCAATATGCATGGCTTAATGCACTTCCTTTCGTTTTTTCGCCCATTCCATTAGCAGCAGCAGTCCAACTGAAAATGCCGCAAGAACTAGAGCCACTCCATTGGCGGCAACAACGTTAAAATTTTCAACATCTTGATAAACGAGTGTAGTCGCTGTTTGTGTTTTATTCATAATATTGCCGGAGACGACGAGTACAGCTCCGAATTCTCCCAGTGACCGTGCAACAGTCAATACTACGCCGTAGATAACCCCCCACCGGATCGATGGCCAAGTTACTTTCCAGAACGTGTACCAGGAATAAGCGCCGAGCGTTGATGCCGCTTCCTCCTGCTGTGCTCCAATCTCCTGCAGCACGGGCATAACCTCGCGTACCATTAGCGGGAATGTGACGAACAATGTCGCTAGGATCATCCCTGGCAGCGCATAGACGATTTTGAAGCCCGCATCCTCAAACAATGCACCGATAATTGTATTAGGTCCCAAAATAAGAACGATCATCAAACCGCCGATAACTGGCGATACCGCAAAGGGCAAATCGACTAAGCTGTTAAGCAGCCGCTTCATCCTTTTCCCAATCCATTCGGCCCGGACGAGATACATCGCAAGCATGATGCCAAACAACGTATTTAAGGCTGTAACGACAACAACGATAATTCCCGTCATCATAAGAGCATGCAGCGACTGCGGCCTAGTAATGCCTTCTATAAAGCCGCTCCAGCCATCTGCCCAAGACCCTGTAAAAATTTTGATCAATGGCGCGATGAGCAGCAATCCAAAAATAATATAAGTTAATGTAATCCATAATCTTCTCATCATAGGTCACCCCTCCTGCCTTGAATGAGGTTGACCGTCCATAAGATGAGGAAGGACAGCGTGAGCAGCAGCACCGATACAGCGGCAGCTCCCTGCGGATTACTGCTTTCAATTTCTCCAAAAATATAAACGGAGGCAATTAACGTCTTGCCTGGAATATTGCCTGCAACGAGTACGACTGCGCCAAACTCCGCAATTCCGCGAGAGAAAGCCAGCATAGCGCCGCTCAAAATTCCTGGCAGCATCGTAGGAAAAATAACGCTAAAAAACGTTTTCGCGCGCGTTGCGCCTAGCGTATAGGCTGCTTCTTCCTCCGATTTATCCATTTCCTCAAGCAAAGGCTGGATGGCACGAATAACAAAAGGAAAGGTAACGAACAGCATAGCGACAACAATTGCCGGCTCATGGAACACGATTTCGATGCCAATCTTTTGGGCTAGGCCGCCTACTAGACTATTAGGCCCTAGCAGGAGCAAGATCATAAGTCCGCCTACTGCTGTAGGTAGTGCAAACGGCAAGTCAACCAAACTGTTGAGCAAGCGACGGCCGGGAAACCGGTAACGAATAAGCACCCATCCGATCATCGTCCCCAAAAACATATTGAGTACCGTTGCGATAACCGCCAACTTTACTGTAAGCAGCACCGCTTTCCAAGCTAGTGGATCGGATACGCTTTCCCAGAAAGGGGTCCATCCAAGCGAAAATGATTGCGTGTAAATGCCAACGATTGGTAAAATAATTAAGATGACAAAATAAAGCATTATGGTGCTTCGAAAACCAAAACTCCACCCTTTACCACGAAACAAAGCATTCACTGTGACTTTACCTCCAGACCATCGGCTCGTGCCGTAGGTGTAGCAAAACAATTAAAAACATAATTCCTATTAAGATACTAGGTATTGATAATGTAGCATCCAAACTGGGATTAAGTCAATAATAAATTTGGAAATTCTTATTGCTTTTATAGCTTTTTCTTATGATTGTTTGTTATACAAGCCTCTGAGTACAAAGAAGAGGAGTATCAGCCTAAGCCGATACTCCTCTTCTTCTTATTCACCTTCGATATAATAGACATTTTCTCCTTCGGAGAGGATCGCTTGTCCTTGTGTCAGATCGGTTACCCAAGCGATAAAAGCATCTGCTTCAGGCTCTTCCGGCAGGCAGCGCACGATGACACGATCGGTAAAATCCGTCCCGCCAACGCGTGTACCTTTCGTATGCAGCTCATTTTCCAGCTTGCCATACCAAGTGTAGTCCACATCAACAAATACTTCGCGGTGAAGCACATTGACGATTTCATCTGCTGCTTCAATGCCGGCTACAGCACCATCCGTATAAGCTCTAACGAGACCGCCTGCTCCGAGCATAATGCCTCCAAAATATCGCGTCACAACGACAGCGACATTTTTAAGCCCCTTATGCTTGATAACCTCGAGAATCGGCTTGCCCGCTGTCCCGCTTGGCTCACCATCATCCGATGCCTTCTGAAACTGGTCTCGCTCACCCACCATATAAGCCGAGCAGTTATGGGTCGCCTGCTTATGCAGCTGCTTAATCTCATTGATGAATGCAACGGCTTCCTCTTCGGTTTCCACTGGCTTCGCATACCCGATGAACCGCGATTTTTTGATGACGATCTCTGCGCTAGCCTGCGACCTGACTGTTCTATACTTCTCAAGCATAGGCTATGACTCCCGTATACCGTTCAAGCCGGTTGATTACAGCCTTGCTTCCAGCTCGGCTTTTTCTTTCTCGAAGCCCGGTTTGCCAAGCAAAGCGAACATGTTCTTTTTGTATGCTTCAACACCCGGTTGGTCAAATGGATTAACACCCATCAAGTAACCGCTGATTCCGCATGCTTTTTCGAAGAAATACACAAGATAGCCGAATGTGTATGGCGTCATGTCTTTGATGTTGACGATAAAGTTCGGAACTTGTCCATCCGTATGAGCAAGAAGCGTTCCTTCAAAAGCCTTCTTGTTAACGAAATCCATCGTTTTGCCTGTCAAGAAGTTGAGGCCATCAAGATCCGCTGCATCGTGTTCGATAGCGATATGCTCAGACACCTCTTGAACTTGAATAACAGTTTCAAAAATATTGCGGTTACCCTCTTGGATAAATTGACCCATCGAGTGCAGATCTGTCGAGAAATCTACAGCTGCCGGGAAGATTCCTTTGAAGTCTTTGCCTTCGCTTTCGCCAAACAGCTGTTTCCACCACTCGGAAACGAAGTGAAGCGATGGCTCGTAGTTAACGAGAATTTCAGTCACTTTACCTTTGCGGTACAGCGCATTGCGTGCTGCTGCATATTGGTAAGCTTCGTTTTCTGCAAGATTAGGGTTGCTGTATTCTTTGGATGCGTCTGCTGCACCTTGCATAATGGATTCGATATTGATGCCTGCAGCTGCAATTGGCAGCAAGCCTACTGCTGTAAGCACGGAGTAGCGTCCGCCAACATCGTCAGGAATAATAAAAGATTCATAACCTTCCTCAGAGGAAAGCTTCTTCAGTGCGCCCTTCTCGCTGTCTGTCGTTGCGTAAATGCGTTTGCGCGCTTCTTCTTTGCCGTATTGTTTCTCAAGTGCAGCACGGAATACGCGGAATGCAATCGCAGGCTCAGTTGTCGTGCCTGACTTCGAAATTACATTAATCGACCAGTCGCGGCCTTCAACCAATTGCAAAAGGTGAGTCACATAGGTCGAGCTGATGTTGTTGCCGGCAAACAAAACTTGCGGTGTTTTACGTTGTTCTTTTGGCAAAATATTGTAGAACGAGTGCGACAGCGCCTCAATTGCTGCACGTGCACCAAGGTAAGATCCACCGATACCGATAACGATTAGAACTTCGGAATCCGATTTGATCTTCTCAGCAGCCTTTTGAATGCGAGCGAACTCTTCTTTATCGTAGTTAGTCGGAAGATCGATCCAACCAAGGTAATCTGACCCTGTACCTGTTCCGTTATGTAATTGCTCGTGTGCGAGACGAACGGATTCTGTCAAATAATCGATTTCATGCTGGCCAACGAATGCTAAAGCCTTGCTGTAGTCAAACTGAACTGTTTTGCTCATGTAAATGGAAACCTCCTAGAATGTTGTAAACCAATGTGGCTTCTACACCTGAAAATGCTTTTCAACTTAGCATCTACAATATCGGATTTGCCTTATAAAAACAAGCAACAAACGATGAAAAATTAATGAAGTGTCTGTATAATTAAACAAAAATCGATTCAAAGTGGAGGATATGATTATGAAGAAGATCGGATTTATCGGGTTAGGTGTAATGGGAATGGGAATGGCTGCTAATTTATTGCGCAAAGGATTTGAAGTTGTCGTTTATAATCGAACTCCTGGTAAAGCAGAGTCCTTGCTCGCCTTAGGTGCCTCCGAGCTTGAATCACCGGCTGACGTTGCGCGTGCTGCACAAATCGTCATTACAATGATTAGTAATGATGCTGCAATCCGTGAAGTATACTTTGGCGAAAACGGTATTTTTGCAGGTGCTCGCGCAGGCATTACGCTAATTGACAGCAGCACGATATCTCCAACGCTTGCTAAGGAGCTTGCCGCAGCGGCGGATACTATTGGAGCAGTATTCCTAGATGCGCCGGTTACAGGCAGCAAGCCAGCCGCTGAAGGCGGTACACTCGTATTTATGGCTGGCGGCGATCCAGGCAAGATCGAGGAAGTCCAAGACGTTTTGCTCGCTATGGGACGTAAAGTCATTCCAATGGGCCCAAGCGGCAGCGGCTCCATTGCCAAGCTCGCCCACAATACGATTGTTGGCATCAACGTTGTGGCACTTGCAGAAGGCATGGCGATAGCAGCGAGCGGCGGCATTGACGGCAGCTCGTTCGTCGAGCTCGTTCAATCTGGCGGTGCAGCAAGCAGAGCAGCTGAAATGAAGGGACCAAAGCTGCTTGAAGGCAATTACGACGTTCAATTTTCGCTCGAGCTGATGTTAAAGGATCTAAGGTTATCCTCTGCCCTCTCGGACAGTCTGCATGTGCCGACTCCTCTGCTTGAAGCAACGAAGAGCCTATTCCAAATTGGTGATGCAATGGGACTTAGCCAGCTTGACATGTCGAGCGTAGGCCAAGCTTACGAGCAATGGATCGGCCGCAAGCTTAGCGGACGGGATTAATTTAAAAAGGGGTTGTCCGCGTGTATCAATCACTGTGGACAACCCCTTTTTCTTTGAAATACTGCTTAATAATATGGCGAGATCATTAAGTAAACAATTACGCCAGTAAGACTTACATACAGCCAAATCGGCATCGTCCATCTTGCAATTTTACGATGCTTCTCCACTTTCATCTGCAGCCCGCGTACAACCGATATTAGGGCTAGAGGAACGACAACAATCGCTAGCAGGATGTGTGTAATGAGGATGAAGAAATAAATCGAGCGAAGAATGCCTTCTCCTCCGTATTTTGTTGATTCCGTTAGATAATGATACGCTACATAAGAAACTAGGAACAACGTTGTGGAGACAAATGCAGCGCCGATGAACGCACGGTGCATCCGAACATTTTTTCTCATAATCGCCGTTAGCGCTATGCAGAGTGCAATAAAAGTAAAGCAGTTAAAAATCGCATTCAGCAATGGCAAAATCGTTACGTCAAAGTGAATTTCTCCCTCGTATGCCGGCAGAAAAAACAAAACAGCTATCAGCCCGACAAGGACAATTGTTAAGATCGATATGAGCGGTGTATAGTTTCTTTCCTTCATCCAAAAAATCCTCCAGTCATGGAATACGGTGCATATGAATTAACTTTATCCGATTCTACACCTCAAAACAATTCGCTTTGAACAAGTTTTGTCACGAAATAACGAATATTATAAGTCAATGCTGCGAACGGGCAGCAAAAAAAAAAGGCTTCTTCACCGAAGCGAAGAAGCCTTTTTTCAAATTTTGTACTTACTCGTAAATATACGAGCAGCAGTAGTCCGTTACTTCAGCAACCTGAAGCTTAAACTTCGTGTTCGCAGGCACAGTGAATTCGCCTTCGCCTTGAATGTGCAGCCACTCGGTTTCACCAGGCAGAAGCACCTTCAAATCGCCAGCCAAAATTTCCATGATTTCAACGCAGTCTGTTCCAAACTCATAGTCGCCCGGCAGCATGATGCCGAGTGTTTTTTTGGTGCCGTCAGCGAACAATACAGCACGGCTTGTTACTTTACCGTCGAAGTAAACATTTGCCTTCTTGACGATCGATACATTTTCGAATTGAGACATCGTAGACGTAATCTCCCTTATATATCGGATGCTAAAGCTTTGATGATCTGTTGAACAAGCTATTACAGCAATGCTTTCACTTTGCTAACAACGTTTTCGACCGTAAAGCCATACTCTTTGATTACGCGATCGCCAGGTGCTGATGCGCCGAAACGGTCGATAGCAAGAATATCGCCTTGATCTCCTGTGTAACGCTCCCAGCCAAATGGATGAGCCATTTCAATCGCAAGGCGGGCTTTAACTTCAGGAAGAATGACGGAATTTTTGTATTCCTTCGATTGCTTCTCGAACAAATCCCAGCTTGGCATGCTGACAACACGTACTTGAATGCCCTCTTCTGCAAGAGCTTTTTGAGCTGCAACAGCAAGTTGAACCTCGGAGCCCGTTGCAAGAATTTGTGCTTGCGGCTTGCCATCTGCTGCATCTGATACAACGTATGCGCCGCGGCGAAGGTTTTCATGAACACCGTTCACTGTGCCTTCAAGAATTGGCAGGTTTTGGCGAGTAAGCACTAGTGCTACCGGGTTGCCAGTGTTCTCTACAGCATAAGCCCATGCAGCGGAAGTCTCGTTGCCATCAGCTGGACGGATAACCGTTAGATCAGGGATGATGCGGATCGAAGCAAGCTGCTCAATCGGCTCATGTGTAGGACCGTCTTCGCCAACTGCGATACTGTCATGCGTCAGTACATAAACGACAGGCAGCTTCATCAATGCAGCAAGACGAACAGCAGGACGAAGGTAATCTGTGAATACGAAGAACGTACCGCCGAATACTTTCAAACCACTGTGAAGAGCAATACCGTTCATGGCAGCAGCCATACCGAATTCACGTACGCCATAATAAAGATTGCGGCCATCGTAGCTGCCTGGTTTGAACTGCGTCAAACCTTTCAGATGAGTCATTGTTGAGCTTTCAAGGTCAGCCGATCCGCCGAAAATAGTCGGAACGTTTTTCGCAAGACCGTTAAGTGCATTTCCTGAAGCTACACGAGTTGATACCGCGTTGTCCGCAGTTGTGTACACAGGAAGGTCAGCATCCCAGCCCTCAGGCATTGCGCCAGAGATAGCGAGCTCAAACTGAGCTGCAAGCTCAGGGAAAGCTTCTTTATAAGACGCGAAGCTTGCATCCCACTGTGCATTTGCTTGCTCGCCGCTGCTTTTCACATCTGCAAAGTGAGCGCGAACTTCGTCAGGCACGTGGAACTGAAGCTCTTCAGACCAACCGTAAGCTTGTTTCGTCAATTTTGTCTCATCAGCACCAAGCGGTGATCCGTGAGGACCAGCATGTCCGCCTTTGCCGCCTTTGTTCGGGCTGCCATAGCCGATTACTGTTTTTACTTCGATCAAAGTTGGTTTGGATAGATCTGCTTGCGCCTCAGCAACGGCTTTGGACAAAGCATCTAGATCGTTTCCATCTTCTACGCGAAGCACTTGCCAGCCGTAGCCTTCAAAACGTTTTTGAACGCTCTCGGAATAAGAAAGGCCCAATTCGCCATCAAGCGAAATATCGTTGGAATCATATAGAACGACCAATTTGCCGAGCTGCAGGTGGCCTGCGAAGGATGCAGCCTCATGAGAGACGCCTTCCATCAAGTCGCCGTCGCCGCAAATGGAGTATGTGAAGTGGTTAATAAGCTCGTGGCCTTCTTTATTGTAAGTAGCGCCCAGCTGTGCTTCCGCAATTGCCATACCAACCGCCATAGCGATACCTTGTCCAAGTGGACCCGTTGTTGCATCAACGCCAGCCGTGTGGCCAAACTCAGGGTGTCCTGGTGTTAGGGAGCCCCATTGACGGAAGTTTTTCAATTCCTCCATCGGCAGATCATAACCGGAGAGGTGAAGCAAGCTGTAAAGCAGCATCGAGCCATGACCCGCAGACAAAACAAAACGATCACGGTTTACCCAAGTAGGGTTCGATGGATTATGCTTCATATTTTTTGCAAATAATTGATAGCCCATTGGAGCAGCGCCCATTGGCATACCAGGGTGACCTGATTTCGCTTTCTCGATGGAATCGATCGCAAGTGTACGGATCGTATCGATAGAAAGCTGTTCAACCGACTTTTGTGTGACTGACATTACAATTTCCTCCTATGGTCTAAGCTTGTCTAATTTCATCTCGTTATATGGTTTCTAAAAACAACGATACAGCGTCATACCAGTACGCAATAACTTTGAATATTGTATCACTCTGCATGCTCGTTTTCCATCAAAAAAAATAGATAATTCGCATAAAAATACAGTTAGTTGAATACAACAGTTTTATTATTATGCACGATTACACGATCTTCAATATGCCATTTCACAGCTCTTGCGAGAACGACCCGTTCAATTGTCCGACCGATTCTTTTCAAATCATCGACGTTGTCACGGTGGCTGACGCGTTGAACATCCTGCTCGATAATCGGCCCGCCGTCTAATTCTTCTGTTACATAATGCGCTGTCGCGCCGATAATTTTTACACCGCGTGTATAAGCCTGCGCATAAGGCTTGCCTCCAACGAAAGCGGGTAGGAATGAGTGGTGAATATTAATGATCCGATTTGGAAATTGTTCAATGAACTTAGGCGAAATGATTTGCATATAACGCGCCAATACAATGATATCCGCTTTATCTGCAACAACTTCCATCTGTTTGCGCTCGGCTTCTTCTTTTGTAGTCGCTGTAACTGGGATATGGTAATACGGAATGCCAAAGGATTCGACCAGTTCGCGCATATCAGGGTGGTTGCTTATAACCATTGAAATATCGGCATCAAGATCCCCTGCCTTCCACTGCCAAAGCAGCTCTAGCAAGCAGTGATCCTCTTTCGAAACGAATACAGCAAGACGTTTCTTGCGGCTGGCACGGAATGTATGCCATTTCATATCAAACCGATCGGCTACTCTGGTGAAGTCCTCCATGAGAAGTGGAAGCTCCTTGTCCAGATCAACTAGATCAAATTCAAAACGGATGAAAAACATTCCGCCTTCCGGGTCCATCGTATATTGATCCGATTGAACGATGTTAGCCCCGTGCTCATATAAGAAATGAGAAACAGCAGCTACGATGCCCGGGCGGTCCGGACAAGAAATAAGCATGCGCGCACGCCCGCTCTTTCCACCTGCTTCAACGGTTATTTCAGATGGGGTGGATGGTGATGACATGGACTTCAAACTTCCTTTCGCAATGATCTATATGAATTAATGTTAACTTTAATTAAAGTCTAGCAAGCAGCTCTTTGCCGCCAAACCAAGCCGTAATACGCTGATTGATTTGTTCTTCTGTTAGTCCTGCCGGCAAAGCTTCGCCTGCCATTACAAGATCGAACAGACGCTCCATCGGCTCGCGCGGGTCTGCTTTTTTTGCTTTTGCGTCATTTTTTAGCAAATCCCAAGTAGAGAGTACAAAACCTCTGGAATCAATTTCTTGCTTGCCGAAGAAATGATGCAGGCGCTCCACATCTTCAAAGAAGCTTTCACCTAAACGAGCTCTGCCATTGCCGCTCAGCAAAGCGATCTCCGCTTCATACATAGGACGTTCAGTCTTGTCTTCCTTGCCAATCCAAGGCGTTTCCAGTATAAACGGACGCCCCTTAAGGCCTTCATGTTCAACGATTCTTTGAATGGCATCGTGACCAAGCCAGCCTGCGCCAACTGGAGCATGTCTGTCTTTACCAGCACCGCGTGAGTTCTTGCTGTCGTTCACGTGAACAACGGCAACACGGTTTAATCCAACAACACGATCGAACTGCTCAAGAACCCCGTCCAGATCATGAACAAGGTCGTAACCAGCATCATGCATGTGGCAAGTATCCATACATACAGTTAACCGTTCGTTATCCTGAACTTTGTCAATAATCGCCGCAAGCTCTTCGAAGCTGCGGCCAATTTCTGTGCCTTTGCCTGCCATCGTCTCAAGAGCGATGTTAACATTCGTTTCTTTTGTGCCTGCAAGCACTTCATTCAAGCCTTCAGCTATACGAGCGATGCCATATTCTGCATCCTTGTCCGTATAGGCACCTGGATGAAGAACAATATTACGTACACCGATGTAATCGGTACGGCGAATTTCTTCTTGTAAAAAAGAAACCGCAAGCTCGTACGTAGAATCCTTATATGAGCCAAGATTCACAATATAAGGCGCGTGAACCACAATCTCACTCATACCGGATTGCTCCATAAGCGCTTTTCCTTCTTCAATATATAACGAATCGATCGGCTTCCTTCTTGTATTCTGAGGTGCGCCGGTGTAGATCATAAATGTACTTGAGCCATACGATACTGCTTCTTGTGCTGCAGTGAGCAGCCCCTTGTCCGAAAATGATACATGGGAACCTATTTTCAACATAAATATTACGCCCCTTTCGGTTGATCAAACCTTATTTTACAAGGAATGTCGAAATAAATCTAGTAATGCCCAAACTATGCAAACTGATTATTCAAATCGTCAAGAACCTTACCAATAAGGGATACTCTATATACTGTCCTTTTAGGAAGGATGCATAATCATGTTTTAAGATGCAGTGATTTGGGGCTGAATTGGGGCTGTGCTTTTTCAAAAAATAAGGGTAGACGCTAACGGGTATTGAAAAGATTGATCAATAGGAAGAGCCGCAGGGATGCTTTCCCATACGGCTCTTCTTCATATTAACCTGTTATATTTACTTTTACAACACCTTGAATAAAGAACATACGTTCGCATATAATAAGAACACTACGAAGAAGGACGGTGTTCTAAAATGAATACAGGACGGAAGAAACTCGAAGGAAATGGATTGTGGGAAAGCAGCCGCATGATGCTCCCTGAGCATAAGGTTAGGATTAACCAGCTCGAAGCTGACCAAAAGAAGCGACAACGTATCGAACTAGACGAACAGGAATGGGCAATCATCTCACAGCTGGTGGATGCATCACTCAAGATGAGGCAGCTTATCAACCTGCAGATGTTTCACGAGACAGAAGAACTGGTTGTAGTTGGAGTTGTGGATCGGGTAGACCAGCTTCAAAGCCGTTTCATGGTGGATGGAGAATGGTTTGCGATCCGAGACATCGAGGGCGCCAGCCTTGAGCATTGATCGTCAAAAGCTGGTTGAACACCTTGAGCGTAATGCAGAAGATCTACGGCTGAAGATCGAAAGGTTTGACGAATCAAAAGGCATCGACACCGGGATGGTCTTAATGTGGCTTGCAAAGAAGATCGTACTCACACATCTGCTTGATGATTTATACAAAGGCACCTTTAATGAAGAAAAGCCGCTTAGCGAACCTTAAACTCGCAAGCGGCTTTTATGTATTGCATACAAAGCCGGACTTAAGCATATTCTCGCTCCTCAAAATAACACCTTAATTATTCGTTACCTAATTCTTTCTTTTTTGTTCAAGAATAGCAGCTGTTACTGAAGATCGATGTCTTAGGTCCTCAAGCTCTTTTTCAGCTAAGTATTTTCCCAATAGATGCATCGTATGTTTATCTTCTTCAATTTCTTGTTTTTCTTTCTCGAGATTACTTATAATCCTATTCAGATCATGAGCATAAATAACTGAAATAATCATAGCAAATCTAAAGGCCGTCAATAACATGTACATAAGCAAAATAAAAATCATAAATGATCTTACAAAAGGATTAGGTATAGCTAACATTATTAAGGAATAAAAAATTACTAAGAAAGATGCTATTAAAGCACTAAGTATATAATGGATTAGTTTACTCACGTCAGATTTGTCTAAATGAGCTAAAAATGAATTTACCTTTAAGCTTCCGAAAATAGATAATACTGTAACATATATTCCAACAAATACAGCTGCGATAGTTGTAATAGTACCGATATTCAGTGATATTAATTGATCATACTTCAATACGAGAAATGAGTTGATTGCTTCAATTTTCTGTGAATAAACAAAATTAGATACCACTCCGCTTGTTAAGAATAACAATGAGTAACTTCCGCATATGAGCCATATCAAAGGACGTTCTACAAACCAGCCGATTCGGTCCAATAATTTAATGTTTCTTTGGTTTAGCATATCACACTACCTTTTAAATTATTTTAAGCAGTATCAACCTCCACCTCTAAATCTTGTCGGACATCATCAACTACTTGTACCCGATAATGCGCGGCTGGAAGTTGATTAATTTCTGGCATCTCCTCATCAATAAATTGTATCCTCTTATCGAGAAACACAGTACTTGCTGGACGTCCTAATTCAATATATTTTTCAAGAATTTTATCACCGATGAATTGCCAACCATGATTACCATTGTCATTTTCTAAAACAGTGTTGCTCCTCACCCCGACGTTCTTTAATTCCAACGTCTCATACTTTTCACTTATTGGGTTCTTATAAGTAACTTTACATGATTCAACAGCATCGTTATTATCAACATCCAATAAATCAACAAGGTTCATAATTTCTCTAGCATCTAGTTCAAGAGTTCGTTTTCTCCCTTTCCCAAATGATAAATTAACTATAGGAGCTTCAGTCTCTTCTTTAATATCATTCGAAATACTAATCAACTTACCAAATAATGAATTTTTCCTTTGAACAGTTTGAGCTTGTTCAAGCATGCTTGCAAACATTCCACTTCCAGCATTAATTCTTAAATCAATTTCTTTAATGTCAGTAGAAGTTCTAATGTCATGTATGCTTCTATCCGAACTAACAAAATCAAACACTACATTCCAATTATTCCCTGGAGCTATTGCGTTAAAAAAAGTGTTGAAATATTCTTGTATGTCTTTTGCCCTAATACCATAAAAATTGAACTCAATTAGTACTAATCTTGATTGTGGTATAGCTACAATTGTTGTCATTTCAATAACATCATTTTGAATCATTTGAGCTTGGTTAGTATTAATGTCACCTAGGTAAGGTTTAACATTCTGTCTATACTTTCCAATTGTTGCAACTCTACAAAGCTGATCTTCTTGAGGTACTGCGATCTCGAAGAGCGCTGTTGGATAATTTTTAATTTTGCGTAATCTATTTGGCCATGAAACAGTTAACCTTATCAAATCAATTAGATCAGAAAAATATAATCTAGTTGCTGTTCCATCTTTAGTTATATAAACATTGTAATAATGATATTTTCTAGCCAATCCCATCTCCGCCTTATAATCAAGTTTTTTCGACAATTAACAGTTCTATAATCCCTGATTATGGAATGGATGGCAATTGGAACACATATTCCCAAGAACATATGTTCCCTTTTAGTTTACCATACTTTTTTGATTTTCAACAGAATAGATTATACAATTAAACTCCGAACATTTATGACGACAGAAAAAAACTATTGCTCTTTCTGGCCGCTAGCCTTCCGCAGCTCATTTGCCAGCCTATGCGCTTCATCGCGACTAGCCTTATCTTGAGCTAGTCCATGTGCCGCGCTTAGGAACGCGATTATCTTATTCGCATCAGCAGGTTTCATCATATTTTCTTCCTCCTTAATAGACTGCAGCCTAGCTGCAACCCTCTCTTTAAACATATTCCAACCTGACCATTTACCCCCGTTGTACATCTTACGTGGGCATATCTTACCACTCCAGTCATAATGCCGGCGAAGACGATCTACTTGCCAACCGCGCTCCTTAAGCATGGCAGCCACAAGCTCAACTGCATTATTCAGTGTCTTTGCGTAGTTGCCGCTCTCGCACAACTCCATTCCGATTGATGTGCGATTACCACTTGCCACCCCGCTGCCGTCACCAGCATGCCAAGCGTTCTCGTTTAGTGGCAGGCATTCTATAGCTCCGTGTTCGTCCACAACTATATGGTAGGATGCCGTCCGGTTGTTGGTCGGATTAGTCAGCCAGGCTCTCTCATTTTTCGCTGTGCTGGACGGGTTGCCCGTATTGTGGATTGTGATCGTTTGAAGAAGCAGCACATTACCAGGACGACGATTGCACGCCGTCCCCTTTGGGATATGATCCTTTACGTAATTAGTCAATCTTGTTCACCTCTTCCGCCGGCACAACAGTCAAATCAGGCGTTACCCCGCCGCGCTGTGTTGCTCTCTGTACTTTCTTATCTAGCTCACTGCCCACCCATTTAAGAAGAGCCTCCAGCACGTTAAGCGGCAGCCACTCGCCCCAGCCTGCGCGGATAGAGTTGGCGACCATGGACTGGATAACGTGGTAGAGTAATCCCGCAGTCAGTGCCCCGAATAAAAGCCCAGGTAACTTGAACACAATGTCAAGGAGATGGCCACCAGCAGGAAGGAGCAACATGAACAGTGTACGAGCCACACCGTCAATGCCGTAGGAGCTGCCGTAGCTCAAATCTTTCTTAGCTGCCCTTGTGCCGCTGATCCAGTCCATCAAGATAAAAAACAATAATGCGATCATGGATGTATACACCGCTTCACCAACCCCATACATAAACTCGAATGCTGGTACGAATAGAGCACCTAATGTTGTAAAAACAAAATGATCTTTTGACACGCTGAACGCCTCCTCAAATTAAATAGCCCCGCCGAAGCGGAGCCGAATTGATCAAATACTACTTAGCATCTAACAAACTTTGAACATCAGATCTCCAACGTTGCGGCACATCCTCGATCGTTTTCAAATCCTTTTGAATCAAATCAAAGTAGATTTTAGCCAAATTACTCACCTCCAAGTAGCAGATCTGCCAACTCAGCGAGTGCGAGCTGCATGTCTGTTTTATCTGCTTCTTGCGCTTCCGCCAATTCAGCCAGTGCTATCTTTAATTCGGTATTCTCCAGCTTCAACAGGTCCAGCTCGCTTAGCGGCGTTAATGGTCGTAGTTGCCATTCAGCATCCAGCTCCTCTTGCGATCTTGCAACGAATTCAGCGTCAATCACTTTAAAACGATATTGCCCGCGCTCGTTGGTTAATGGCTCCGTAAACGATTCGTGAAAATGACGCGACGCTTCCTCCGCAAAGAGATAATCCGTCTCTAGTGGCTGTTCGAAGGCAGAAGAAAAGCCGTGGATGATCATCCCGGCTTCATTGGTTCTTATATAGTGTTTGTATCCGTTCATGTGATCCTCCTTTATAGTTCGGCATCTGCAAAGATGTCAAAATCGTAATAATCACCAACCGTAAATGTTGCCCCAGATATAGAAATTAACAGAAAACCTTTGTTATTCCCCCCTCCAAAAAATTGTGATGTCGCGGTTACCAACGATCCATTTGTAGTACTTCTAAACTGATTGGATACCCCGTTATTAACTACGTTCACTGTTGGTGTAATTCGCATCGGCACAGGAAACCTTGCTCCTATTAGTAGAGCTGTACTTGTAATAGCGACCCCTGATACTGATCCCGTGCTCGGTGATGCTGTTGCATCCGCCCACGATTGCCACCTGTACCGTAAACAATCTTGTTCCTCTTGTTGTTTAGCTTTTGGTTGAAACGGCAAAGCTGCGTCTCCTGCGTTAACCTGGACTTGTGCGATGTCGATTGTATAACCCGTTGTAACTGGCAAACCGATAACTAAGGATATAAAGTTGTTACTACCTATGGTTTTGCCAACGATTGATGGGCAATCTAAAATGACTGTATATTTTGTCCATGACGTATTTAAGCTTACATTACTGACTGCAGACGTTACGAGTGGAGATCCACCAACACCAAATGATTGATTAAGATAAACATTTAATACGCGCGATGCATCTGCTTTAGCCCAAAAACTAATCGCCACTTTACCTCCAGCAAAATTTCTAACGCCTTCAATGGCTTGTTGGATCACGATATATTGACAATTAACTAAAGATGTTGGATTAATCCTCATGAATGATTCTGCATTTGGTATTACGCCTGGTGTTAAACTACCTCTTGATATAGTCCCTTGAGAAGCATCAGCAACTATACCCACATACCATCTATCTGCTACAAAATGGTTGGCTATGCTAAAATTTGTCCCACGCTGCCACACATCAAAGTTACCGTTAATAATTGCCTGTCTCATCATCCCGCTAATTGGCGTGTTTATCGTTGGGATTTGAGTATTTCCACCTGTAGGATTGCCGATGTAAAGCTCTTTCGTGTCAGTGGTATAGCCAAACTCACCAGCCGAAAGTACTGGCAAGCTGGCTTTAAGGCCACGTAATACCTGTATTTTATTAGCCAATTGCCTCGCCTCCTAAAATGTACCGCCATCAATGTCACTGCTTGCTGTCAGATACCCTTGCGACTTCACATAGGCAGTAGTGGCGATCTGTGTTGAATTAGTTGCCGTCGCTGCTGTGGGAGCTGTTGGGACACCTGTCAGTGCTGCAGAGGTTAGCATAGTTGCTTTGGATTCATTAGTTACGTTGCCTAGTCCTACATCAGCTGAGGTGAGTGTGACAACCCCTGTCCTTCCTGCCACGCTTTGTACGGGCGAGGTAGGTGTAAGTAGTTCCTGCCAGTTTGCAAGAGTTGATGGCCCCGCTGTTTTGAGGATGAATGACTTTTGTACATCCGTCCGAACAGCGACATCACCAACTTCACATGTTAACGCCAGCATTGCTACTTGTGTGGCAACAACAAATGTATCGGTAATCGCAATTGCTGGAAGCACTGCCGCATCCAACTTGCCTCCAGAATCCAGAATCGGGATTTGCCCAGCTGCTGTGCCTGTATTTTTACTCGCTGCTGTTCCGGCGTCTGTGATCTTAGCAAGTGTAAGATTAGGGATATCGGCTGCTGTAATCTGTGAGGCTGAAATGACACGGCCTTTTGCATCAACCTGAACTTTTGTATACATTCCGGCTGTTGCTCCACTGTTTGCTAATACGAGCGTAATGGCCACATTTGCTGAACCATCGAAACTAGTTGATCCTGTGCCATCTCCGTTTAATGCAATTGTTCGTGGTGTCGTTAGCTTCGCCGCGGATTCCGCTGCCGCTTGATCCGGATTGATGAGGATCTTTTCGCCTGCCGGACCGCCAATATAAAATTTCCCGGTATCAAGCAGAAATGCTGGCTCCCCCGATACTAATGTGATTGCTGAAAAGTTAGCGGCATTGCCGCGTCGTAGTCTTAGTGCCATATGGATAATGCCTCCTTGATTATGTTTTAAAATTGTCCTGCATCAAACGGAGGACCGCCTTGCGATCCTTGAAAATCCCCCCCATCAATTGGCATGAAATTTAAATAAGCATTTAGATCGGCTAAACCCTGAACCGTTTGGTTCAAGGCTGCTTTATCTGCTCCTGACATTAATCCGGAATTCCCGCCTGCAACGGCATTAGGGATGACATCCGAACCGCCTGTCACATGTGTTGAAGCATGTGCGCCCGGAGCTGCCGTTCCCGTTGCAGTTATAATGACGGTATCCGTTGTCGGGTTCGTAGTTACCGTTATCCCGATCCCGCCCGCAATCGTGAGCGTATCTGTTTTAGAATCGGCATCCACATCGCTTTGTCCAGCAACGGCGACTTTAGAAAAAGCGTTCTGATTGACTTCTGCTCCCGCCGCAATCCCTGCGAGCTTGTCCTTTTCCACTTGTGTTGTATGGATGGCCACATTGTTACTGTGAGTCGTCAGATTGTTTTGTACCGTATTGACCTTGCCCGTCGCATCAGCAGCAGCCGTACTTACCGCAGCATCAACTTCAGCTTTCCGAGCAATATCGTCCGAAGCTGCCGGCGCCGCTACTTTCGCTCGTCCTGCTGGATCCCGTTGCATGATGCGGCTGGCTGTCGCTGCTGATGTAGCTCCATGGGCTGTATTCGCGCCAGTATGTGCGTCTAGGTCACCCTGTACGCCGTCAAAGCCTTCATTAATCTCATTGTAGGTATCACTAATTCTTTGATTACCTTGCAGATTCGTATAACGGTTAGCCATTCTGTTCAACTCCTTTCCGTAGTTGATTCAGACGAGCTTCACATGCCTCCTGAACGCCAAGCAAGATTGCCTCCTCCTGCCCTTGGTGATACGGAACTATAGCCTGAATAACTGCGCAAATCTCTGGTACCGGCTTCAGTGGATCGATCGCAATGTTAAGTACATGCTGCACTTGTGCCATATTAAGCCTCCTTCAAAGTAAAAGAGCCGCCCATTTGATGGACGACTCTTTGAATTATTTTAGTGCTGCTATTTCTGCATCGATTTTTGCAATCTCGACATCAATGTCTGCGATTCGTTTCTCGTTAGTAGCAATGCCGGTATTATTGCTTGATATTCTACTTCGATAAGACTCTTTGGCCCATTCTTGAACAATTTTGTCCATTTCTTCTTGAACTTTTACATTGTCCGCTTTCATATTTTGATTGGCTGTAGTACGACTATTCTTTTCCTCAATCAACAAACTTTTGTTTTTATTTAGAGATGCTAGTTTCTCGATCCTCAATGTTTCTGCGTCATCAGTCATTGCTTTTTCTATCGTAATCACGCCCTTTGTATAGGAAGCTGAAGCTCCTAATGCCTCTGCAATATCGCGAACCGGCGCATAGCTTTTGCCTTCGCTTATTACAGCGTTACTAAGCTGATTGCCGTTAAGTACGACCTTAGCTTCACCATCGATTTTCTTACCAATTTTAGAAACACTATCTGCTAAAACTTGCCCCGATGCCATGAGTAGCGCCCCTGCTACAAATGCGATGACAACCTTTTTCATAATCCGACCTCATTTCCCAATTTTTGAGTCTAGTATATCACTCAATTTTGGGCATGGCTATGATTGTCTGCAACGGCCCAGATAACGCTCCCTGTAACTACTCCTGCACTATTTACAATCGCCAATCTAGTCCCATTCGGTATGCCGTGATTATGTCCGCCAGATAGACTTGTTGAAACTCCTGAATTAGATTTAGCGGTTAGTGCTTGTTGTAGCGTCTTGGATTCCAATGTCGAATATATTGAATCCCATGAGGGGAATATAACCATCCCATTTTCGGGAGTAATTCGAATATTGGAACCTGCCCCTGTTACTGACATGGTTAGATCCCCTGTCGCTCCCAACATCATATTTCCAAACGCCCCAACTGAAAACGTTCCTCCTAGGAGAGCAAGCCTTGCAAGACTGGATCCATTATTAAAATATAGAAGCGGATCGCCGGAATCATTCGCTAAGATGTTAATATACTTTGTTGCTGAAGCGTATACGCCAAAATAGTTCCCAGTAGCCGACATTTCTGCATGTGGAAATTGTCCCGCAGGTGTGGTCTGGATCAATGCTCCTGTCACTGTACCTCCTACGAATGAAGAGGCGGAAATCGCACCGCTGAAGCTGCCACTCGCTGCCACCAGTTGACCCGTAAACGTACCCGAAGCAGCTTGCAAAGAGCCTGCAAATGTACCACTAGCAGCTACAAGCTCGCCTTTGAATGTGCCTGTCGCTGCCTGTAACGAGCCGGAGAACACGCCGTCAACGCCTTCCAACGTCCCCGTAAACTTTAACCGGTTGGCCTGGGCATCATAATGGAGCGAGCTGTTACCGTTTACCTGCCAATCCATGACATCAGAGTTAAGTGTCAGCTTACTCTTACCGTCCTCACGCTGGACGATAATTCCCTCTGCTCGGCTGTGCGAGACGCCGTAATAGGCTTTATCGTATTTAACCGCATCTTTATTAATGCGATCGATCTGCTGCGTCAGCGGGCCTTTAACAACGAACTCGCTTTGCTGCTCAGAAATGGACGGACTTTCAATTCGCATCTTAAGTCCGCCGCGATAGCTGAACACCTGGTGCATTATGATCGTCTGATAATGTGCCACGCCGTCCCACGGCAAATGTGTATCCTGCCATGGTGTTTGTGTCTCCAGCCATGTACCGCCCTCGTAACGCTCGACTCCTATCCTGTCGCCTGGCTCCAATTGCGGATAACCGCGAGCGTCCATATCAACAGGTAGATAACTAAAGCCGTTGAGTGACACGAGCAGCGCATTTGTGATGGCCTGCGTGGCAAACGGGTTGGTCACATACAGCGTGTGGTTCTCGTCTCCAATACCAGCTTCATAAGTCAATTTGTCTTCTGTGTCATAAGTTACGACAACCCTCGTATATGTCTTTATTGGGTTGAGCTGCTTAATCCTCACATAATCAGCACCAGTCATGGTCCAGACGGGATTATCAGCAGCACTGAAGCGTTTGAACTTGATGGTGCCATCTTTGCCCACAAACACGCATGCGCTGTTGGCAGAGGCAATAAACCCAAGCATTTGGCGCATGCTGAAGCCAGCCGGTCCGGCTTGTATGTGATAGCTTGGGCTGATCTGCACACTGCTATCATACGTGTAGCCCATCATATCGCATATCTCGTTCCATACCGCCTGCTGGGTCGTTGGATAACTCAATGAGCTGATGTACGGCGTGTCAGCCCAGACAAGCCTGTCATAGCACGTAAACGCCCACACGTCATTGATCTTCTTACGGCTATCGACGTAAAACTCGCCAAGCGGCATGCCAGATTGATTCCCAAGCCAAGTCACGTCCATCCCTTGCCACGGATAAATAGCTTGCTCCCATGTTAGAGAGGATAGTGACTGTGAGAGGTACAATCTAATCCGAGCATTGGCGGGAATACTCTCCTGAGTCCGTAGTTTGATGGTTAACTGTCCAAGAACCGTAGTGCCCAGTTGAAACTCCTCGCCAGCCCTTATACTATTCTCAATCTGAAATTCAACAATTTGGGAGCTTGTGTACGTCACTCCATCAATGTCCGCGTAAATCTGAAAATCTCGATCCCGACGTCGTAGCTGGTCCAAAAAAACATCAGATATGGGATACATGGCTATTGCTCCGTCAGGGTCACTTTAAGCCCTGACCACAAAACCTGATTGCCATCATCTACTGCAAAAGGCGCCGGACGATTCCCTGCATAGAATGTTTTTGTTGTATAAGTCCCAATCTGCGGATCGGGATAATACATACTGAAATAAACATTCATTATCGACTTCAATAGAGCGGAAATCTGCGGCCAGGTGAGCACGCCCCATTCCATATCAATCTGACGTTTGACTGCGATACGATCCCGATTTAGGGCTCCGTCCGCCGTCCTAAGCGTAGTATCACCATCATCAAGATCCAGCGTAGTTACCGTAAACTTTGAAGGGAACGCCGCAATGGGCGCTCCGTTAATCTTGAGCTCCATGCTCAGCCCTCCTTAAAACTGTAATAGGCCGCCCCCCGCTTGTCTGTTGGCAGCATTAATAGCCCGTGCCGCTGTGCGACCAAGCTCTGCTTCTCCAACCTGCAGCACCGCAGGTCGAGCATTACTATCTTGTATAGCCCTCAGAATCAACTCCAGCACTGCAACGACAGGCTGCTGATTACCTCCAAGCATATCCTGCAGCTTGGAGAGCGGGCTGACTACCTCCGGATCAACGGAAGCTCCCTTGTTATCCCCGACCATCGCCAGCGTCGGGCCATAGGCTAAACCGCCTTTGGCTAGTTTCGGGATTTTGGGTATCTTGAAACCGATTTCGCCACCTATACCGTCTGGGACACCTGGAATCTTACTGACCCAATCAGGGATGTCAATCTTCACGTTATTAATGACCCCAATCATGCCATTGATCAAGTCAATGATAAGATTGACAGCACCTCTAAATATGCCTACTAAGGCGTCACCCCAACCGCCCATAAAATCCTTCAATCCATTCCAAGCCTTCTTCCAGTCACCCGTAAACACGCCAGTTATAAAATCAATGGCTCCACCGAAGGTTCTTAAAAGACCCTTTACCACATCGGCAATGACTCCAATTGCAGTGCCTACAACTCCCGCAATAAAATCAAAGGCTACTTTAAACGCTGGCTTGAGCTTGTCTAACAAATAACCGAGTATTGGCCAAATAAATTTGTTCCAAATCTCCGTTACGGCATCTACCAGCTTAAAGATAAACCTACCAACTTCCTCTATTAACCCTTTAAGATGTTTGTCCCAAACATCAGACAGCATTTCCAAGAATGGCACGATGATAGGTTTCAGAATGTCATCCCAAAGCTTCATAAATAGATCGCGTAACGTACCCAATGTTCCCCTGATATTTTTTATCGTGGTTTCTCCATGTTCCTTCCAAAGCGTGTTTACGATACCCAAAGTGTCCATCACAATCTTTTTAATCAAATCAAAGACCGGCTTTAATACCGTATTATAGACATCATTGATTAACTTAACGGATTGCTCGAACACCAATGCCGCTTCCTCAAACGCTGCGGTTAAAATGTCGGTAAAGATCGGAACAAATGTCTGTTGAATCTCACTGGAAATTGGAATGATGAACTCGTTTAGCAAATAATCAACGAATGGCTGTATCGTCTCCGTTAGCAGGCTTTTAAACGAATCGCCGATCTGCGGGATGATCTCTAAAAAAGTATCCCGAAACTGTTCAATGGATGGCTGGAGCGTAGTGGTCCACAGCTTATTCATATGGGTGACAGCATTGTCAAAAGTCTTCGCAAATTCATTTACTGCCCAAACCAATGTATCCGCAAAGATCGGTACAAACGTCTCCTGCAACTTAGCAACGATCGGAATGGCAAACTGGTTGATTATGAAATCGGCAGCAGGCTTAAGCGTATTATCAATTAGGCTTTGCATGGCTCCAGCAATGGTAGGCATGGCACCCGTAAAACCTTTTTTGATACGTTCAAGTGCTGGCAGCCATGTGCCGTCCCACAACATCACAGCCGTATTGACAGCATTGCGCATTGATTTTGCAAACAATTCCATCGCTGATACACCAATATTAGCAAACACCGGCGCAAAATTTTGAGCCATGCCCGTAACGATCGTCGGAATGAAATCGAACATGAAATAATCGCTGACCGGAACAAGGAAATCTGTCACAAGTCGCTTAGCTGACTTCCCAGCATCGAGAAATGCAGCTTTAAGCGGCTCCTTCATGGCAACGATCGGCTGCATCGCCATGCCAAGCCCTGAATAGGCAGCTGACAGCCTGCGGCCATAGTCCTGCACATAGCCCCATATCCCTTGCCAAGTAGCCTTAGTAACCGTAAGCATTTCTTGCATTTTGGCTTTAAACACATCAGTAGCTATATCAGGCTCTGGCATTTCAAATGCTCCGAAGTCAGCACCTGCTCCGATTCCCCCGAACATGTCGCCAGCAGAGCCAGCAGCATCGTCCAACGCCTTAGCAGCCCCTTGAGATATGGTGTTGAGTTGATCAAAACTACCAAGGGACCCTTTTACCTTTTTGCCTGCTTTTTTCACCTTGTCAGCTGCACCAGCAGTAGCATCGCCCATCTCCGCCACAGATCCGCTTGCTTGCTCAGCCGCGTTTGCTGCGGAAGCTGCGGAAGCGCCCACGGCATCCCCGAAAACAATCTCAGTAAATGCCTTAAAATAGGCCGCGGCGATCTGCAGCTTGGCTATGAGCCAGTTCAAGCCCTTTACGATCGGCGTCAGAATATTGATAAAGCCAATCCCCATCGTCCCTTGGAAGATTTTCCACTGCTCTGTCATGATACGGATTTGGTTGGCCCAGCTGTCACCATTACGTGCAAAGTCACCTTGTGCATCACCGGTCACAGATAATAAGTAGTTGTAGCGTAGCAGTGTTTGCTCGGCTTGCGACATCTTCTCGTAGCTTTTTTGAATGCCCTGGCTAAGTGCATACGCCTCCATGTTCGCTACGCTCATATTGACGCCCAGCGCCTTAAGCGGCTCCGTCTCACCAGTCATCCCGGCAAAGACTTTGTAATAGGCTTCATCGGTTGAAAGGTTGTAAAATGACGCCATATCCGCTGACAACTCGGTCAGGTTCTTGGACATGTCTTTCATTTGGGCTCCGGCGAGGCCTGACGACTTGAGCATGGCCCCCATCGTCGATGCGTACTTTTTGGCAGACAGCTCTGAGAGACCAAAGCTATCGATCATATCTTTAGACCAGGCGTCTATCTCCTGCTTCATACTGCCGAACGTGACGTTCACAACGTTCTGAACTTCCTGCAGGTCGGACGCTAACTTGATCGCTTGATTACCAAAATCAATAAGGCCATTAACCGCAAAAGCCGCTGCAATAATCCCACCAACGCCTCTAAACGCCTTTGCCACTTGATTCGAAGCTTGCCCTGCTATCCCGGAGAGCTGGCGGTTAAACTCACCAAGGTTCAGCCCTAAATCTAAATCTATCCTGCCTGCTCCTCCTGGCATCTATCCGCCACCTCCAAATAGCCGAGCCATTTCGGCCTCCATTTTCTTCATCCCATCTAGTAACGTGTCAGGGTCAATTAACTTGCTCTCTGCACTCCGTTTACGCCAATCGTTGTAGATACGACGTTGATCTGCGCTCCAGCCTCGACGTACCTTAGCATCCTTTTCCGCCCTTATAGATATAATGCTACCTAGGGGCGTGTCGGGCATCAAACCCGACAGTAACGCGCAAAATTCATCCCAAGGCATATCTGCATGTTGCCGGATCCGGATACCGTACTGCGTCGTAAGGCTCGCTTCAATCAGCGGCCAATCATCGTACAAGTCATACCAACTATTGGCTTGACTCTGCCCGTTGAAATCGCGCAGCTGCCTCGTCATAGGAGATTCCGGACTGAGCCGCAAGAATTCCCGTAGACAGCACTTTGACGTTATCCAGGCTAAAATTCATAACGCCAATTTCGTCGAATGCTTCATCACCTAGCGCGCCTTTTAAAGCGTCAAGCATCCCCTGCACGCCTTTATCCGCCGCCTCCTGAAAAGCGAGCACGGCCTGAATACCGTTATTGATTTGGTACTTTTTTTTATCGATCTGGATAACCGGTTGCTCCGAATTAAATTTACCTGATAGATTAATAACCTTTGACATGTATTATCCCCCTTATGGTGCAGCCGGCGTAAATGTCGGCTTGCCGTCGCTCAATAGTTCAAATTCTAGTCCGTCGATATTCGTTGAATCTCCACCTGCAGGAGCTGTAAGGTTGATTACACAATCCATAACCAGCTTCGCGCCACTTGGCATTGTCCACTCAAACTTTGTTTCCACGTCCTGCCCGGTACCGATCATCAAGCCTGCGATGTAGTCATTGCCTGGATCTCCGTAGTTACGCTTGCCTGTGAAGCTGATCGTCATGCCCTTGCCCGTTACGGCCCGGCGCGTCCATCCGCCTTGGTCCATCGGTGACCACTCTTCCGTATTCCCATCAATGCTAATAGAGAAATTCTCCAGATCCTTGACCGTCACCATTTCCGCCGCTGTCGATGCTCGACCAGCCTTGCCAATCTTGAAAATATTATTATGAACCGGAAAAACGCCTGTTTCAGCCATCTAATTCCCCTGCCTCTCGTAATAAATCGTGACCTCGATTACGTATTCGTAAATCCCTTCGTCGTCCGTACCAATGTTTACCGGCTCCGGCGTTCGCATATCAAATATGGCGCGTCGTCCATTGATCTCGGCCATCTGGCCAAACAACGCAGTAAAGACTTCCTGAGCCTTCTGCTCTGCAGCGTCAGGATTCTTGCCCCAGTGCACCAATATGGATGCGCCCTTGATCGCGTAGCTCGTTTGCTCCAAACCGCCAAGCGCAATAACTGGCTTACCTGCGTTGAGGTTATACACCCCTATACATTGCGGCTTTTTTCCATCCAACTTGCCGATGTACCAGCTTGGGGAATCAACCTGCGTCTTTAGCCAGTCCTTAACCTGCACCAGTGTCATCATCGTATCAAGCCCCCTGCAAACCGTTTCCATAAATCGCGAAACACTTTCTTAACAATGTTGTCTTTCTTGCCGTTTGCCCACTCTTCGAGCCACATTCCCTGTGCATTACGGTTCTTGTCCCGGCGGAAGTTGTATTCTGGATGGAAATAGAGCCGGCGGGCATACGGCGTATCATAGATCAGCGTCACTTTGCCTTTTTTGGACGATGACTCATCAATGAATACACTACGTTCTAGCTCGCCTGTTTGCTTAGGAACTACCTCGGCAGCCATGATATCACCCAATATGCTGTCTTTTGATGCGTCCAAGGTATGTTCCAGCGCTTTTACCGCTGCATCCTTAATCTGCTTGACCGCTCTTGGGTCCATCTTACCGCGTGCTTTGACTTTGCCCATCAGCTCAGCTCCAATTCAGTTGAGAAAATGCTACCGTCCGGATTATGAGGGCGAGCTGACCTGAATATCGAGCGCTGTGCTCCACCAACAACGACATAGCCCTCGATTAGCTTGCCGGGGTTAATGTCACCTTGAATGATCACCTTGCCAGAGAGCGTAACCAGTCGGCGCTCCTTATCCAGTGTCTGACGCATCTTCTCGTCATAACAACAAAGCCCGTCGAAGATTAACTCCTCGACAGGCCCCTGGTCCTCACTTAATTCAGTTTGATAGACTTTGATCGGTGTAACCAGAATCCATGTCGGGAACGGTAACTTACCACGCATCAGCATATCCCCCTGTTCGTCAGCCCTGTAGCTCGCAGCAGGCTTGTGACAGCTTCAGTAGTCTGCACGCCCCCTGCACCCTCAACGGTCTTGAAAGACAACGAGACGCTGCCAGCAGAGTAACCAGCAAGCGGCATCGTTAGGTAATCCCCGTATTGATAACCGAATGAAGCCTGTTGGCAGACCGCTTTGATCACATTAAGCTGCTGAAATGCAGACAGCCCAACCAGTCCGCGTCCAACGATGCGGTTATAGGTCAAGCTGTCCACTTGATCAGATGCAAGCTGTAGCTCACGATCAAGCTCCTCTGATGGAATTTGTCCATCTCCGTATTGTTCATAATCCTCCGCTGTTGCATAAGCCATACGATCACCTATTTCAGCTCTACAGCAGCAATTTGCGCTGTGAGTGTATCAGCATCCTTGTCGGCCACGTCATCAATCCCAAGCTCAGTAGCTTTCTTGCGGAGGGCCTTAAGCTGCTTCTCCGCTTCTTTCTTAGCTGCTTCAGCTACCTTGTCTTCTTCTTGGGTTACCTGTTCAACCTCGTAGCCTTTTTCAGCAAACCACTCAAGCAAGTGAGGATCGTCTGTCTGGCCAACACCGTTCATAAACATGACACCTGCGGACAACCCTGTATATTCTCTGTTTGGTGCAATGACTTGTGCCATTAGCTACCACCCTCCTCTTCCTCAGTTTCCGGTGCAGGGTAATTAGGCTCGAGCGCATCCGGAGTCACTGTGCCAATACGGACAGTATCGCGTTGCACGGAATGTCCGTCTCCCTGAGACTCCAAAGCGTCTTGTGTGGGGCTACCTTGCCGTAAGCCGACATAATAGCCGTTCACATAGCCATTTGGCAGATCATCTTTATATTTCATTGATTAGCCCTCCTTACTGTACTTTGATTTTGCGCATAACGCCGGCAGCCTTGGTTGCCTTGAGCGCTACTGCCGCAACCATCTCGACCTCACCTGTTTTAACCGCTCCACTTGTATTGAAATCAGGCAGCCAAGTCCGTACTGGTGGGTGACCAGCCATTGATACAGCGTGGAAACCATCCAGGCCGAGGCGCGGTACATATATGCTCGTTTCTCCGGTGCCACTTGTACCCACAACCGAGTTATTCGTCCCTGCTTTCGCACCAAGATCGACCAACGGGATCTCGTTATATTTCTCGACCTGCTTGCCGAACTCATCACGAGCTGTGGTATATGTGCCCGCACGTCGCGCGCATGCTCTGATCTTGGCAATCAACTTCAAATTACCCATGATTGCAGACGGATCGCCGTCAAGTCCCATCAAGAACTCGTCAAGTTGATCGAGAAACACCTTGTAGTTCGTGTCAATCGCTGCTGAGGTAGACAAGTCGATTGCAGCACCAGGAATGTACTCCGTGCTGGAACCCGTGAGCGCCTTGTCCAAGCCGTCGAACGTCTCTGCATTTACTGCGCTGTCACCGTTGATGACCGTGTCATTAAACAACGCCTGTGCAGCCTTGATTTTCTGTTGCATTTGCAGTTGTACCTCATCGGCAATGCCGCCCATACCCGCAATGATGCGGTCGAGCTGATAGGCACCGCCAAACACCTTGAGATCAACCGTATAACGCTGCTTCTTCACCTCTTGCGGCGTGTACTCTTCGTTAACTGAACGAAATTGTGCAGTAGGCTGCGTAATCAAACGCGTATAGCCATAAGTCAGTGTCGCTCCGCCGCCTGTTGGACTTACTGCATCATCAAACGTCAGATTCTCCAACAGAAAATTGTTCTTTCGAAACTCATCAATTACGCCCTGCGTCAATGCGTCCTGGACGTTCTTCTTTGCTTCACTCAATGTAATTGCCATAGTGATTCATCTCCTTATGATTGTGCTTGAATACGTGCAGCAATAGCGTCCTTAAGGGACGTTGTCGTTGCTGGAGGTGTTGGGTTTCCTCCGCCCCCAACGACGAAGCCAGGCGGTTTAGGATTTGGGTTTGGATTCGGATCCTCGGTTTTAAAAAGAAACCCCTTCGATTCCTTCAGTCCTTTAATCTGCTCTTCCAAACCAACAATCTTATCGCCATCAATAACCAGCTTTGTTTTATCGATCAGTCCTGCAGCAAGCGCCTCGTCATGGACCTGTCCAGCCAACCCTGTTTTAATGGCATTGGTCAGTGTCAGTTCCTTAAGGTCAGCCTCGTACTTCTCCTTGGCCGCTGTGTTCTCACCCTGGAGCTTCGTGATCTGTGCCTTCAGCTCCTCGCTGGCTCCCGCCGTTTTGCTTAGCTCATCCAGCTGCTTGTCGCGCTCTTTCAGCGAGTCCTCTGCTGTCTTCTTGGACGTGTTTACCTCGTCGAAGCGAGCTTTGGGCACAAAACCCTTAAGCTCATCACCTGAAGCAGCGGCAGCCTTATCGGCCAAGTCCTCGGTCAATCCCAATGCTATAAACTGTTCCTTATTCATGTACTTTTCCTCCATTCATCTTCGCTTGTTAACCCGGTCGCGTCCGGTGATGAGCTGTTCTTTAACGTCTGCAGCAACCAAAAGACGGCAACAAAAAAGCACCCTCGCCTATGCGTGAGTGCTTGTTAATCATCCAGAGCGTCTACAGCCCATTGTATGTCCTTTTCCAAGTCGATTTCGGGATACTTCTTCTGAAGCTCGCGCAAAAAATCAATAAACTCCTGGCTCTGCAGATTGTAAGAGACATCTTCAAAATATCCGCCCATTATATTAATTTCATCAGGCGTACACTTCAACAACAATTCCTTGGTTGTAGCAATATCCTTGCTCAACAAGTCAATAATCGGATCCCAGTACTCATCCAACGGCGGGGAAGCACCGTCTTGTGTCATCATGACAATTATTTCTAGATTATTCGTAATCAGTTCATTATCACTCAATCTGCTTCGCCTCCTAACCGTTGCGTTTCGTCTGGGAATATTGTTGTTACCTCGCCCTTTTTGGCGTCATAGCAAATGCCCACTGTTACTCCCTTATACTCAGCGTACTTGAAAACTGCAATCAGCTCTCCATTTGCGCGTTTAGGGGTCATTTGGAATTTAGTTGAATCAGCCAGGTTGGCCACATAAGCAGCAGCGTCATCAATATCCTTTGCGCTCCAATCCTTAGGAAACCATGCTTGCTTGGTACCAGACTGCTTAATTTTTTCCTTATGGTCAGGCACATTACCGATACGAACACCATTCTTGTACTCTTTAACGATATTATACTGGATGCCGTGCTGTTCCAACAACTGGATATTTTCTTCACCGTGCCCACCTTTGCTGAATCTACCGACGGCTTGCTTCTTAGGATTTTTCGGGTTGGTGAATTCCCCTTGTGAAGCATGGGACAGATGTTCCGGTTTAATCGTAATCCTTTTGTTGCCATTGCTTAATCCGTTGTCTGGCTTTTTCTCGATGGGTAGCTTGTTCTGTTCCCTGCTGCTGTCCCTTCGTAGCTGTTCGTTTTCAGCCAAATGGCCACGCAGTTTCTTCTGCCACTCCTTGACCTTAGCTTTGGCTGCCGCTTGGTTCTCAGGATCAACACTGCCAGCTTCCCGGCGTTTGTACTTCCTGATCTGGCGCTCCATAGATCGCTGCTTCTGTTCCGCCTTGTAGTTGCCTAGCGCAACCTCATCGTCAACTGGTTCAGGCAGCCTGCTAACTCCTGGGAAGAACGTCGCCATGTTGTGACGGCAGTTGGGATGAAATAAGCCCGCGGCAATAGCCTTACTGAGCAACGGGTAATTGCCATCCTTCTTGCTCCCTTTGCTGTACACATCATCAATGTATACCTTACCTTGCCACGGCAGGCAAAGCGGCGAACAGTTGTTATGGGCTGATACAACGACAGTACGCACGCCTATTTCATCGCGTCTGGCCCCTTCGCCGGCGAACACCGCACGTTGGGAAGCAGCACGCAGCGTCATTTCGGCATAACTGGCGATATTGACGCGGCGCCCATTGGAATAGGTTATACAATCGATTCCCTTATCCAAAAAGTCCTTTGTCGCCATGTCGATGGCCTTGCCTAGAGTTGCAGCACCGCTATTCATGTAAACTTGCGCTTGGAAGATCGTCTGCTTGTACACGTCATCCATCTGGCGTAGAATAGCATGCTGTGGCGCTCTTATCTCGCCCTGTGAGACTTTTACCAATGAACCTATTCGGCGCTCATTGATCTTAAAAAAGTTGCTGTCGTCGTCCATGCGCGGAATAGGGCGCGTAATGTCTTGTCTTCGACCAAAGCCGAATCGATTCCACAGCTTGCCAGCAAAATCACCAACTTTTCGAGCTCCTCGGATAAAGGACCCGCGAATGCTCCTATCAATAGCCTCGTAAGCTACAGGCATGTGCTCCTCTAAGATACCGCCGTTACGCTTCTGGTAAGCGTTCAGTGCTGCCAGCTTCCTAGCCTGCCATTGTGTCCACTTGAAGCCGTGTTTCTCCTGCTCAGCCTCATGCCGGGGAAAGTTACGCTTCATGCTCTTGATCAGATCAAGCTCCATTTCAGCCATTATCTGCCGCATGTTGTATTTACTCATTCGACATCGCCTGGATCGTCTTCCTCATCGTCAGGAGGTGGATCTTGATTGAGCGCAGGCTCTTTAGCTTCCAGCAGACCTTGTTCAGTTTTTAGTCGCTCGACTTCGGCAGCTTTATCTTCATCGCTCCAAGTGTCGCCATACAGCTCCTCAACAGCGCGCTCGACAGACATAACGCCAAACGTCCGTGCCTTACCGACTGTCTCCACCACACTGTCAAAGCTTGGGCTTGCATATTCACCGAACGTTACCGTTGCTTCGTAATCAGCTGCTGAGCGGCTTCGCATCGTGTCGTACACCTTCAGCACAACATCAACGAGCTGCGGTATGACTTGGTTCAACACCTCTACCAGCTTACCGCGAGTGTACAGCGTAGCCTTCTCTTTCTCGCGCTGCGCCTCGGCATTGTCAAGCTTCTTCAAGTCGATTCCAAGTGTCGAAGGTGAGATAATACCCTGCAAACACATATCCAGCGCGCTGGCATATGACTCCACAAACGCCTCATAGAGTATTGCCGGCTGCACGGTGATAACCTGGCCTTTGTTGTCCTCAGCAAGCGATGTGCTCAGCCTGACAAATTGATTGTCAAAGGGGTTAGGCCGCAGCAGCTCGCCTGTCTCTACCGATCGCGGTATCATGTCCTCTGGGATATACTTCTGAACTCGACCGGCGCGGATCGCATCCACCCATTGGCTGATTACTTCATCCAGCGCGTCAAATTCGTCATTCTTTGAATCAAACAACGATTTGCCCCGACCTTGCCACTTAGGGGAATTGTAAAACTGCATCGGCACGGCCATCATAAAGCCACCGTCATAAGTAACTTCTGGCTGAAGATGTGCCGTCTCAGGCACCGTAGTTAGTGCTACCTCTTTACCATAGGCATCAAGCAACCGTGAGCGAACATAACCCTTACCGAACATCTCTTCCAGACGGTAATCTTTCTTATCATGATGGTAATCAGTATAGAACAGCACCTCTTGGAGCCTTCCACGCTGCCGCTTGTAGTCAACCTGCTCTCCGCTGTAAAACTCGATGATCGGGTATTCCGTCACGTCCGGATCGACCGTAATCTTGAATGCCCCGTCACCGGCTACCAGCGTATCGGTGATGCTCTCACCTAGAAGCTTATCCAAGCCGTTATCCTCAGCTATCGTTTGCCAGTTATCGGCTACCTCTTGCGGCTGAAGCTCGATCGCATCCAGATCCGCTATGACAATGTCACTAAGCGTTCCCGCAATGATGGACGGCAGCCCACTGTGGATCTTACGGATGCGCAGCCCCTGACTTGCTGAAGCTGCCCAGAAACGCGCTTTACTGACGTTATCCGTCGCCGTCTGCATGGCGAATTGCTCCAGCTCGGACGGATCGCCGCGGAACCAGAGCCGATTACGTAGCACGTTAGTACCATAACTCAGAGGCTCCGTTATTGTGATGGTTCTATTCTCAGCTGCCGGCTGTATCTTAAGCATTCGCATGACCATATTCTTAAACCACCCCATTCCTATACCTCCAATCTCCGCTTAAACGGCTGTACGGCGTATTCGCTACTGTCCAGGCAATCCACTGGGTAACTACCGTCATCGGTCCGTACCCACTCACCAGCCACTCGCTCTTTCTCGTCCCATGTCGCATTCTCCAAAGCCTCCAGCCACTGTTTAAGGTGCTGCATGACCTTATAGCGGCCCTGATTGATCAAGATGTTCGTTAGCCTGATGCGGTCCACGATGCCCTCTTTTTTATAAGCAGGCACGACTTGGATATGAATGCCGCGGCGTCGCAGCTCATTAGCCAGCGCCTGCCTGAACAACTTGTCAGCGGACTCCGCGAAAATATGCGCACACGACAAAAAAGCCGGATAGGTTTCCGACCACTCAACAACTTTATCAACGATCTCCTGTGCATACCTGTCATGCGTGTAGCCTGACTCTTTGCCCTGCTTATGATAATAGCCATCCAACAACACGACATCCTTATATCGGGCTGTCATACCTGTCAGCGTGGCTACCGTGGCGTCAGTGCCGCCTATGTCGATGCCTATAGAAAACTCAATAAAGCGGAAATCCCTTATGTCCTGCCGTGTGACGATAACCGCCTTGCTGTAGCCCGTGTAGATCCGCCCTGTGGCAGCTGTTCGTTTGCCCAGTATATCGGCTTTATACCACAAACTCCCCTTGTCATAAGTGGCTAGCACCGTTTTCAGGCGGTCATCCGGAATGCTCAGATTGCCCAACACCGTGAAATGCCCGTAGTTGTAACCGGAATTATCTCCACGATCAAGCAGCTCGTCCTGGTAGTCCAGTACGTCCCGATAGAACCAATGTGACGGCGGCTTAGGGTTGAGGTCGAAGAACAGCTGCCTGAAGCTACTGGCCAGCGTCCGGTCAAATACCTCCTGCACAAATGACTGATGGCACTCGTTGACCTCAGTGCCATATACCGTACCATAGGAGTTCCCCTTGATCCGGGCCGCATCGTTCGCTTTCCCGCCGCCTGCGATAATGATAATCTTCTCGCCAGTCTTTGTCTGGATGTACAAGGCATCGCGGTTCTTGTACTCACCCTCACGGCAGCGGCCCTCAAATAACCATTGCAGCCCAAAGCCATTGGAGTCGATTACGTTCATTTTAGCAGCACCTAGGGAGACCCCGAATACCAAATGCAGCTTATCCGGATGGATCTCTAAGCACATGGCGTATGCGATAAGGTTGATAATGTTCTTCCCAGCTCGCTTGCCGCCTTCAGCCACGTTCAGCCATGAGTCTTTACTACGACGTATATAATCGGCCTGCTTGGCCGTCAGAGGCGCATAATCAATCATCGTCCAGCACCCTCTCAGGAGCCGGATTATTGATCAGATCCGCCAGTGCCGTTATCTGGGCGTTCGGATCAACGCCGTCTTTGTTCGGCACCTTCGATTTCAGCACATCGATACGGGCCTTCTGCTCCTCTGTAGCCAGCTCAGTCCGCAGCAACTCATCGTACTGGCGGATTAGGCTCTGAAGCGTCCCCATAGCCCGGCTCTGCGCCTGCAAGAAGGTTGCCTGCTTGACCCAAGCTTGTTGTACTTCCCAACGCTTCTCTGTACCAAACATCCCTGGCTTATCGCCAACAAGCGTCTTCGTACTGTCCTTCTGGTCCTTAACGTACATGATCTGTTGAGCCCTTATGATTGCTGTGTACTGGATCATGATGTTATCCCAAACGATATCAAGCGGGCTCTGTTGCTTGAGCTGTTCCATGATCTCCAGCGACTCAGCAGGCATAAATTTAGCAAACAGGCCGTGCGACACTGCATTGCTATTTCGAGGAGGCGCACCTCCATTGTTGCCTATAGCGTTTTTATTGCCTGGCGGTGCACCAGGCTTTTTTGTATGCACACCTTCTTGAGAGGGTGCACCCTTTTTACGCTCCCAGCCATGTCGCTGCTTCCACGACTTAACAGTATTAAGTGATACGCCGTACTTGTTGGCTATCTCCTTGTATTTCATGCCGCGCTGATAATCGGCTTCTGCTTTTCTATGCATGCTACATTATCACCACCTCCGGCTTTATGTTGTTTTGCAAAATAAAAAGCACCGGTTAGGGTGCTTTTTTACCAATACTCAAACGACGTTAAATTCCTTATTACGTTTGCGAGATAAATTCTGCTCATCTAATCGCGACTCTAAAAAGTCTATTACGCGCTCTAAACGCATACGTCCATCTTCTTGTTCACCTAAAAATTCACTTGTGAATGGGCCGCCATCTAGTTGAGTTTGACTTTCAACTAATACTTTATGAACTTTCCTTAAATCTAGAATTAATTTGCTTGGTACAAAAGGTCTCATTTCTTTATTCGTTGTTTCCCTTTTCAATAACTTTTCCTGTTCGACGACCTTAGAATAAATTACATTTAAAAGATCTTTTTCTGATGGCTCAGCCACTGGGGAGATACTATCATCAGTTGTAATATTGTTGATCTGGCCGTTTAATTCTGGCCACCATACCTCAAATGCTTTTTCTAATCTAGATTCATCTAGTTTCCCCTGTTCATTAGTACTGTTAATACTCTTTAATAAACTGTATACGTCTTCTTTTCCTAAACTTTTAGCGGATTGAAATTGTTTAAGCGGGCCCTCATTTAAGATCATTACATCTGCATTATATAAAATTGGTACTACTTTTGAATCTAATGTTTTCGCCAAAGCACCAGCTTCATAATTTATCCAAGGTGAGTTTATATTGTTAGGTGTTACAAATATCAAACCAAATACAGACTCTTCTAGGTTATTTCGAATATTATTATTCCACATTTCTCCTAAAAAGATGTCTTTAGCGGACATATATGGTTGAGTATACTGTAGTACATTTGGCAACCATTCTTTAAAAATGACTGCTAATTGTTTACTTTCGGTTCCTGACCAACTTAAGAACAATTTCATCTGTTAGATTTCCCCCTCATGGTGTATCTAAAATATTCGACACATTACTATTTTCCCATGTATACCCATACTAGTCCATAAGAGATATTGTCGAATAATGTAAAATACCGCCTCCGAAGAATCGGCTAGGAAGAGGAGTTATGAAAAATACGGATAACTGGATTTGAACCAACGACTTCCTGCATCCAAGGCAGGCGGGAACGCCCCCACATACCCATATCCGTACAGTGAGACGGCGTCGGAATAACCGATCACCGCCTAAGTGGGTCACGTTAAAAGCATATCATGGATTTACAATAGCGTGGGTGCCATAAAAGTACCCTCTTTATCCTTTTCGAGTTCGCTTGGATCTGCGCGGGATCCGCGAGCTTATTCGTTTTATGTGTCTCTCACTATACCCCAAGCGCTCAGCGATTACCTTCAACGGCAGACCCAGCGCGTCCCGTTGATACTCGACCGCCTTATCTAAGCCTTTAATTTGCCCAATAGCAATCTCCATGCGTTGCCGGGTATTCTCTTTTGCTCGAAGCATCTCCAATGTCTCTTGAAGTGTTGTCAGCGCCTCGTCATACTCCTGCAATGCCTTGTCCAGCGGTACAACAACCGGCTGACCAGCCGACCAAGGCAATCCGCTATTGTGCATTTTACGCCTGGCATATTTCAAAGCTCGCTCTTGATCCTCAGCTCGCATTTTCAGCAGTTCGATCTCCGCACATACATCCTGATATGCAGTAATGCCTGTTACCTGGTTCATTCTGTTCCCTCCCCGTGTGTCATGAAGGTTTCCGCTGTTGTTTTGTCTGTCGTTACTGTACTCATTCCGTCCCATTGTTCGCGGATCTCCGCAGCCTTTGCAATCACGGCTGCCTTTTGCTTTGGCGTTAGTATGATGTCCATTGCCTCGCCGTATTGGCGCTCAGCTGCCGCGTAAGCTCTTGTATGCAAAACGTTCATTGCATCTTGAAATGACTTGATCGACATTGTTTTTACTTTCTGGAAGAACCGGCGAAATTGCTCCTCGTAGTTCATGCTCCTTCACCTGCTTTCTCAATTCTGGCTTTCAAAGCTGTAAGCAGCCGGTCTTGTGTTGTCGCTTTGTCTTCTAGCGCTGCCATTACGTCCTGGTCTGCTCCGCCTTGCACAACCAAGTGATGTAAGATAACCTTTTGCTTTTGTCCTTGCCGGTGTAAACGGCCGTTGGCCTGCTGATATAACTCCAGGCTCCAATTGAGCCCGAACCATACAACGTGGTTGCCGCCGTCCTGCAGGTTAAGCCCATAGGCTGCGCTGGCTGGGTGCGCAAGAAGGATATCCACTTGCCCCGTGTTCCAATCAATCTGATCCTGTGGCGTTTTTAGCTCTCGAATCCGCAAACCTGATTTACTCAAAACTTTTAGAATCCGCGACAAGTCGTGTTGAAAGCTATAGAACACCAGTGCAGGCTTACCATTCAACTGCTCGATCAGCTCCATGAATGCTTCTATCTTGCAATCATGTAACTCATGAATGTTACGCTCTGCATCGTACATCGCCCCGTTGCACATCTGCAGCAGCTTGCCCGATAGCACTGCTGCACTCGTGGCCGTGATCTCGGTATCCTCGATCTGCAGAAGCAAATCCTTTTCCATCTTATCGTATTGTTTCTGTGCCTTATCATCCAACACAACAGGTATGACGTTAACCACGCGATCCGGAAGATCCAAATAATCCTCTGCTTTCATCGAAACACATATATCTGCAATCTTCCGCTGAATAACCTCATCAGCGCCAGGCTTAGCTGTGTATCCAAATCCGTTGTAATTATGTTCGAAATACTTCTCCCGGTATCCGGTGATATTCTTCTCCAACCGCTGCCCCTGATCTAGCAAATGGATCTGAGCCCACAGATCCAACAATCCATTAGGTGCTGGTGTTCCGGTCAAGCCAACGATACGTTTGATATGGCTCCGTACCCAACTCAGTGATTTGAACCGTTTCGCCTGATGGTTCTTAAAACTAGACAGCTCATCCACGACAACCATATCGAACGGCCATGCATTCCGGTAATGATCGACGATCCATGATACGTTTTCACGGTTAGTAATCCATATATCGCCTGGCATGTTCAGCGCCCGGATTCGTTTCACCTGATTGCCAAGCACCGGCACAATTCGCAGATGCTTCAGATGCTCCCACTTAGCTGCTTCGTTCGTCCATGTGGCCTCCGCTACTTTCTTTGGGGCGATCACAAGCGTCCGGCGAATGGCAAAGCGGTTATATTTCAGATCGTTGATTGCTGTCAACGTGATAACGGTCTTCCCTAGCCCGAGATCCAGCAGAAGCCCCAAGGCTTCATCGACTAGCAGCCGGTTGATGCAATAGCGCTGATAGGCATGCGGGATAAACTTCGCTTTCGGCTTCTCGACTACTGCTCCCATAGCTGCATGCCTCCCTCTGCTTGCATCTGTTTAATCAGGTCATCTACCTGTTCCTTGCTATCGATTACCACAACGGGCAATCCCTGATTTGCAATAAAACGTTGCTGGTTCATCTGCAGTGGCGTAGGCTTCTTGCCCGGCGCCTTCAGCTCCGCAAATGCAATCCTGCCTCCCGGTAATGTGACAATCCTGTCTGGTACTCCGCTGTTTCCTGGACTCACAAATTTATAAGCTCTGCCTCCAGAGGCTTTCACCTGTTTCACCAAATACTGCTCAATTTGTTTCTCTAGCATTTTGCATCCCTCCTTAAATTTAGGCGTTGTAAACTTTCGTAACCTCTCCCGCGTATATGTCCAGAATCAGGCGGTTTAGGCGTTACGTGCGCGCCCTAATTTCTTTAATCTCTCTATTTTTTAACTCTATAGAAAACAAAGTTTACAAGGTTTACAAGTGGGTAAAAGCCTTGATACTGCTGGGTTTTTCCGTAAACTTTGCCTGTAAACCTAAGGTTTACAAAGGTTTACACAGAAAGTTTACAACCGCATAGAAAGTTTACAGACAAAGTTTACAGCGATTACTCTCTGGAATACCCGCCTTTAATCACGCCATGGCAACCGAATCTGAATACATTAGGCCGCTTTTTCCACCCCGGCAACTGGTCCATGATCGCGTTAATCCGTACAGCCTCCGCTCGGCGCATCCCCCTTGCATCGCCTTGCAGGGCTTCCAGCCAAACCTCCTGTGCACACACTCGGTCACGTTCCACAAGCTCGCCCTGGTACTGGCCAAACTCACTAGACCAAAACAGCTTACGGTCTTGAATGCTTCGATTCATCCAATCAGGCGGCACCTTGCGCTCTACAAATTCAGAAACCATGCCCTCCCACGGATCCGCTTCCGCATGAAGCTCTTGCTGCTGCTTAGCCTCAAGCTCAAGGTCATTCGGTAGAATCAATGCTTCGCCCATCCTCCATCGCATAACGGCCTCTGCCCATAGCTGCTCAATCTCTGGATCCAAATCCCTGAAAACAGATTTCGTCCGCTCTTGTTTGCCGCAGTCGATTGGCCAGAAGCGCCGTCCACCTGTCGGATCCTTCAAATACTGATCGTCATTGCTTGTACCAAAAAAGACGCAGCGCCTCGGATGCTTTTCCGTCTTGCGAGCATATGCCGCACGATACTGATCTTCTGTTCGAGATAGAAACCCTTTTATAATTTTGACGTCCGACCTGCTGTAAGCGCCCATCTCACCGATCTCGACGATCCAAGCGTTCTGCAGCAGCTCCGCCGCTTCTTTCCCCTCAAAGCTTTCAATACTATTGTTAAACCACTGCTGCCCCATCCGTTGCAGCAAGGTCGTCTTGCCAAGCCCCTGCGCTCCGGTTAGGACGGGCATCGTATCATATTTAAGTCCGGGCTGCATGGCGCGTGCCACGGCTGCCGTGAAAGATTTTCGCGTAACTGCTCTAACATAAGAAGAGTCTGCTGCACCTAAGTAATCGATGAATAAACGATCAAGCCGAGGGATCCCGTCCCACTGCAGGTCGTTCAGATAGTTAGTCACAGGGTTAACCTGGTTCTTTCGCCCACACAGCACAAGCGCATCCTGGATAATACCCTCAGTCCGGAACTGCAGCACACCGTGAATGTAATCACGAAGCCCACTGTCGTCATCGTCCCGCCATTGAAAAGCACCCTGCTCAACGTTACGCGGCGGCCACGGCAGCGGAGCAATGCCAACGAGCTGATCCGCAAAAGTATCCATAAGGATCCGACCTGCTAAAGCAGCATCGTTCTCCAGTACAACTCGAACGTTCTTACTCGACTTAACGGGTACACCGCTGTTGTTGATTTCAAGCTTTTTGATCCATGACATATCATTCGGCTGCGCAGAAGTTGTCTGCTGTACTTCACCATCGGCGAAGCTCTCCACGGCTTTCGTGTACCTCTCCTGCATTAATAGTTCGGCAACCGGCTCTTGCTGCATGGCGAAAGCACTCATCGCCGCGTAAGATGGAAGCTTGTTAATCGGTGTGCCTGGCTTGGCATCATCGTCCTGATCACCAAACTTATGAAGGCGCACCATGTCATAAGAGTTGACAAGGCGACCGCCGCACGGATCAGTAGAGTGATGTGAATATAGAAACGCACCGTCATCGTAAACGATAGCACCGCCTGTTGTGGATCCGCCGACATAGCTCAGCCTCCCGCTGCCATCGTCCGTCGGAAGGTAGAGCCCTGGCAAGAATGCCTCCATGGCCTGCGCCACATCATACATGCGGCAAAATGCACCTACGATGCCTGGCTTTGTTGTGGGGTCCCCTTGCTTAGCTGCCATCCGAACATGCGTCTGTTGAGCTCCCGGAACCTGTGGCCATTCCGCCACGTTGCGCCAATCAGCGTACATCCCAAGCAGACCATCGACATAAAGAAAAGGTCGATCTCCAACTTGATACACGTATTGGCTATCCGCGCTGCAGCTCGGCCAGTACATAAGCCGAGCCGCTTGGAACGTCGTCGGATCACAAAGCTCGATCCCAATGATCTGGGCAAGCTTTCTTGCAATTGGTTCATACTCGTCTGCCGTCACCGTCCGATTAAGCGGCACAAGCACGCGAAGCCGCGGACGCGACTCCTCATGCTTACGTGTGCTGTATACGGCATATCCGCAGCCAAGCCCCTCCAAGCGGCGAAGCACATCGGCCGTACCACCTGCAGGTATATTGTCCATGTCTAGCGTTGCCACGTCCCGCCCGGTTACGGCATCAGCCTTCCGTCGTCCACCTGAGAGGGAGCCGGCCACAAAGCCGCCGACATCCTTTAAGTCATCCTGTTGCCCCTTTGGCATGGCGAGGTATTCGGCAAGTGTCTCCGTTCCTCGGGCAGCCGTCCGGAGGCGGTTCACCATCTCCGACCAATAGAGGACTTGCGGCTGCCAGTTGGTACTGTGACGGCTGCCAGCCGCCGATATGGTTAGTTGTCTATCATTTTGCATGACTAGCAGCTCTCCTTTTGAAGGTAATTCAAAAAAATTTCTTCATTTTTCCCAGTTGATAATGTCGGCTCGGCGACGCGTACAAGGGCAGTGCCGTTAACTAAATAACTGGTAAAATTCCAATTTTTAACATTGTTTTGCATATAAAAATCGTTAGTATTAGGTTATGTGTTAGAGACATAGCACATAAAAAAGGAGGAATTTTACCATGCCAAGAAAAGGTAAAGTGCTGAAAAAAATCGAGTTCCATCTAGCTATGAATGATCCTGATGCAATCCTGGCGATGAACGTCTATAACAACCATCGCGCGAAACACAATGGTAAAATCACAAGTAAAAAGACGGGAATTGATGAGGCCATTTATTCATTTTTCACCAAAAGAAACTCAAATGCACATATAAAATTCACTGCGTAATCTCACCTACTGACTGCCCCACTCGCTGTCAAGTAATGCGAGTGGGGGCACTTTCCGCATGTCTCTCAATATTCAAGCTGTCCGTCAGCTTATAAGCTGTGATATACTACCAATAAATACCTATTGCACATATAAAAAAGGTGGATTAGAGTAATGAGCCGCAGAGATAATAAAGATAATATAGTTCAAGTTATTGTAGGCATCATTCAAATACTAGCTTGCTTACCACTAGAATTTTTCAAACTAATCGGATCGATTTTTAAAGAATAATAAACTTCTTTATCCAAACGATGTTCACTCTTCCTCGCCATGATCTGCGTCAGGTCCTTCTCCAAACATCTCAGCGCAAGCCTTAGAATCAGGTCGCATAAACATGCAATCATCTCCTGTTATCTGGCAGCTATACCTACCTGTATCAGTATCGTATTTACCAGCTGAAGCACAAACCATTCAAAACCCTCCTCATGTATTTCCTTATTCAGACCTGTTCGTCAGTAAATTGGGGCTTGCATTTTTCGCAGTAGTTCATAAATTGTTTACCTGTATTCAAAAACGTATATCCAAAATGGATCGCGCCATTCATTCTGTTGTCAAATCCTAGCGGCGTTTTTCCTAACGACAACTCTCTCTCAGACTTGCAGCTGTCGCAAATAACAACTGTTCTAAAGGTAGTTATTTCATCTGTTCTGAAAGCCATTTTAATCCCCCTCATGTATTTCGGTATTCACGCAATGTTCATTCCGCCATGAACTCCCATAGCGTCTTTTGGCCTGTCGGATGCTTGTCAATTCGAGGTCTAGTCGGTGTATCCCAACTGCCTCCTCGCGTTTGATGAAGCGCCTTCCAACCCGCTGCCCGCAAACTCGTTCCTGGCTCCTCAACTAGTGTATAGGTGACCAACCTTCGATAACCCATAGCCTTGGCCGCGGTCCATGCAGCTGCGTACAGCTTTGATGCAGCATTCTTCGTGCCGTCCGTACAACAACGAATGACTTCCAGTGTTCGACCATTGTCGTAGGATCTTGCTACTGGCCTGCCTACCATGACTACTCCGACAACCTTATCCGCATCAGCAACCGCTATGCTAAATTTGTGGCCCTGCGGAGGTATGTGGTGACGATGATGTTGTTTCACAAACTCACAAGCCTCTGAAAATACTATTGGCTGCGTCTCTAGCAAATTTAATCACCTCACAAGTGGAAGCCCCCAACGGCCTCGTCTATAATGTCCTGGTTAATGCCGATGTAGCGCATTGTTATGCTTGGCGCCGAGTGATTAAATATCTCCTGCAACAACGCCACATCTTTATATCGTTTGTAAAAGTGGTATCCAAATGTCTTCCGCAGCGTATGAGTGCCGATTTCTATCAGCCCGACTTCGGCTGCTGCGTAATTCAGAATGCGGTAAGCCTGCACACGTCCAATGTTCTGCTTCGTCCGATAGCTTGGGAACAGCGGCGCGCTGTCTGGCATGCCCTTCGTATATGCGTTGATGATCTCGCGAAGCTCCGAATTGATTGGAAACCTCTTTTTCTTCTTGGTCTTGCCTTCGATTATTCGGATGTGTGATTTATTCCGTACATCGCGGACATGCAGCTTTAGTAAGTCACCGATCCGCAGCCCTACGTTTATTCCCATGACTAGCAAAAACCAATCTCTCTCCGACCGTTTCCTCAGCGACGACTTCATAAGCTCCAGCTTTTCCATGCTTCGAATAGGTTGTACGACTTCCATTGGCTTTTCCTCCTGTCATGCACACCGAGTATTCAATATGTTGTATCACGTACCATCACGTAATATTGCATTTGATGTTGGAACAAACCTCCCATAACATTTATCGTCTATAGAATCACCGCTACCACAGATTGGGCAGATTGTTGCTGAATGGTCAATCTCCTCACAATCCTCTACCCCAAAAGTAACCGCGCAATCCGCGCATTCGTAAAGGTGCATCATAAATGGTGGAACTTCGGACTTTCTCGGATAATTCCCTCGAAGCGGCCACTCTAGCGGATTGCGTACTCTTTCGTGATAGATCATTGTCCGGATGCTGCCGTGTGTGCTTCCAAGTTGCCTAGCAATCTCTGATAAAGGGATCCCAGCTAGGAACAGCTTATGCAGCTGTTCCTTATTCACGATTTCAACTCTAACTCTCATTACGCTTCCGCCTCTCCAATCAGCCGGTTCACGTACCATGCTGCTTTTCGCAAATCCTCAATACCGTTTTTATGGCTCCAGCGCCACAGGTATTTAATAGCCGCCCCTGTGCTGTATGCCTGTGGCCCGGCTAACCCGGTAAGAGCTGCCTCAATCGCGTCAATACACTCTATACCGCCTGCTGTATAGTGAGCTGGGTGATTCACGTTATCCCGGGCAGGTTGAAGGGCGCCGAATTCAACAAGTGCTTGATAGGTGCTATTTGGATCCCTCTTAGGTGTAGCTGCCCTTTCGAGCGTCTCAAGCAGAAGACGTTTCTCTTCTTCTAGTTCAGAGATAGCCTGCAGCGCCTCATTATGTTCAAGCCCTTGCTTGTAAGCATCCTCTCGATAAGAGTTGGACTGAAGTTTCCATTGGTCGCGGTCTTCCGTAACCTCTGCTACAATCTTCCGCTCTTCGGCTAACTTCTCCTGAAGGGATTTGTTCTCAAGCAGCAACCGATCAAATGCCGCATTCCGATCTAGCAGTTTGGCCGACAACACTTTAACCTGTTCAGCATCCCGTTGACTGTTGAGGTTAGATAAACCAACAGCCTTCACTTCGATTGCCTTCGCTGTCGGTGACGTAGACCGAAGCAATGGGGCTTTGCCCTCCAGAAGCTCTTGCGCCGTCTCTGCCTTGAGCCCTTTTAGATCCCAACGTTTGATCCACTCATACAGCGTGTTAGCTTTCATCCCCCAAGCCCGTTCAATGCTGGCATTCGTTTCACCTGAAGCGATTTGCTCAATGTAGATTTGTTTTGTCAGTCCACAGCTCGGTGCATCCTTCGGTACAGGTCCACGTTTTACACTAGACATATCTTGTTCCTCCTTAATTACTTTTGCTATTTTAGATTTCCGTCTGCTAGAGCTAATCGTTAGCAGCTCACCGCCTAGCTTACGAAGCTCAATACCTATATCGCACTCGTTCTGACAATAATGGTCAACAGGCGCGGTATTACCTGGAGGAAGCTCCCTAACTAGCTTGCGGCGTATCTTACAATTCCTGCAGTTCTGCTCCGATAAATCACCGATTTTATGGATAATGGAGAGCCTATTCAATTCGTCTCTCCTTCCTTTATGGAATCAATCTTTCATATAAAAAGTGGTTGTAAAACCATCACCTTTAAGCGGTAACCCCTTCGCCCATGGAATGGGCTCTGCCATGATCGCTAGAGCTTGATCCAATGCATTCGGGTCATTTATTTCAATGCCCGCCTCGTCATGCACATGCAAAACAGTCTGGAAGCCAGCCATATCTAATTTAGTAAGCGTCACAGCTAGACAGTCCCTCGCGATAGCTTGAACCACGTTCTCGGTAAGCTTGCCGCCGTATGTGTTCAATACCGTCCATTTCTTCGTTTGCTGGTCCATTCCCCAATAATGAAGCGCATGCTTACCAAAGTCGTTCTCTTTCAGAAATGGCTTGGCATAATAAAGCTTACGTCCGGACGGTAGCTGGATCGTAAAGAAATCCTGCTTCGTATCAAAGTGGCTCTCTCTTGCAAAGATCAACCCTTTAACCCCTACAGCCTCGCCTGTCTCCATGACTTCCAGCGCAGCAGCCTCCAAGCTATACCATAGGTCAACAATTCGCCGGTTGGCATTCCGCCAGCGCGTCACGATCTCCGGCAGCTCACCCTCTGTAAGCCCTTGATCCAAGGCGCCCATGTTTATCAGCGCACCTTTACCACCCTGGTAACCTAGTGCAAGCTCGGCCACTTTCCCTTTTGCTCGTAGATCATATTCTGGATTACCCTTCACGATACGCTCGAGCGGAACACCGAACATCTGAGAAGCAGAAGCCTCGTATATCTTGCCGTGAGTTGCAAATACATCCAGCCTCCACTGCTCACCAGCTAGCCAGGCGATAACGCGTGCCTCGATCGCTGCGAAATCTGCAACACCAAGTATTTTCCCAAAAGGCGCTATGAACGCCGTCCGGATTAGCTGAGATAACGTATCTGGAACCGTTCCGTACACAAATCGCAACATGGCCACGTTCTGTTCCACAACGAGCTGCCTTGCGTACTCTAATGTAGAAAGATAATTCCGAGGCAGGTTCTGAATCTGCACAAGCCGTCCTGCCCAGCGTCCTGTTCGGTTAGCTCCGTAAAACTGAAGGAGCCCACGAATACGGCCATCTGCACATGCAGCCTGTCGCATGGCCTCGTACTTCTTTGTTGAAGTCTTACTAAGCTCTTGCCGGATCTCCAGCACGCGCTTTGCGTTGCCCTCATCGAGCTCACCAATCAACTTGGAGACAGTACCCTTCTGCAGGTTGGCAATCTCTTCCCCTGTTTCTGTCTCCAGCCACTTAGTAAGCTGCTGAACGCTTTTCGGATTATCGAGCCCCGTTAGTGCTATAGCCTCTGCTCTGAGATCAGCAGTCACCTGTTCGTCTACCGCTAGGGCGCTTTCGACCATTTGCATATCCACGGCCAAGCCGCGAGCATTAATCCTCTGATCGAGGTGCCACATCTGCCACTCCTGATCTGGCACTGGGAAAAAAGATAGCCGGCGCTGGATCTCCATTTCAGCTACAACATCATTCACACAGTAATCTTTGAAGAGCCTCCACTTGTCAGGCTCATGATGCGGCAGTGTCCGAGTCCGTTGACCGTTCGTCTTAGTCGGCTTCGTAGGGATGCAGAACGTCCGGATCAGCGACATGCCCGTTCCAAGCTTCCGTTTATCCTGTGGGATGCCTAATGCTTCACCAACTGCACCTAGCCCCGCCGTGTACCCACAATACAAGCCATGAACTTGCGTACAGCGCCACTGCTCGATCGGAGAGTAAACAAAACGATTAATGCAATACCACTCGAATGATGCGTTGTAAGCGTGTTTCATGATCTTTCGATCAGATAGTGCTTCAATAATATGAGGCGGTATTAGCTCCCCCTGTGCCAAGTCAATTATTTGAATTGGACAGTCATCCATTGCGTAAGCGAACAACAATATCTCAAAGTCTGGCGATTGCGCATATTTATATGAACCTGATTTTTTGATGTCCACGCTGCTGAAAGTCTCAATATCTATCGATAAAGTCCGCATAAGCCCTCCTTTTAGGCAAAACAAAGGGGACCCTTTCGAATCCCCTGAGTTTGTTAGATGCCCCAAACGCCGCCTTGATAAGGCTTGCCTGTGATCGGGTCGTTCTGTGGAGCCGCTTGTCCAGCTGGCGGCACATACCCTTGTTGTGGTGCACCATATGGAGCTACTGGAGGCTGACCATACGGCTGCTGTGGTGCTTGGCCATAACTCTGTGGAGCAGGTTGCCCATAACCTTGAGGTGCATATGCTGGTGGAGCTGCAGGCGGTTGTTGACCATATTGTTGTGGCGCTGTTTGCTCCCATCCTGCAGGAGGCTGATGAGAAGGCTGCTGATAACCTACACCTGCAGGAGCTCCTCCAAATGCCTGTTCAGCGCTGATCCGACCTCCTAACGGCTCCCCGCCACGGAGGATCTGAACAGGACCTAGCCCTGCACCAACACCACGGTTTCCGCTGTTATCAAAAGGGAAGAAATTGATATTTACTCGTGCGTATACTCCGGAATAGACTTGTGTCTGATCAATAATTGGGTTCATGTTTGCATCAACAATTGCCTGCTGTTGTCTGCTACCTGCAGTAAGTACCCAATGCCCCTTGCACTCAGGACCAAACGGCTCACCGTTCTGTCTTACACCGTCACCATCCCAAATGGGTGTTTTCGGTTGCGGTGGCCGAGCACCCTTCCAAGCGGTCTGTACTCCTTTTTGAATAGCTGACTCGATCGCTGCGTAGATGCGCTGCATAGTGGCTGTGTCTGATTTAGGAATAAGGATCGTCRTGCTGAACTTCGGTTCCTGACCAGGCTTATTAGCATGGGCTTGGAATAGATGTACAAAGCTCAGTCGAGCTTCACCGGTTGTCACTGTCGTTACTACTTGATTATTCATATGTTTGTTGCCTCCTCGGATAGTGCCGCTTGACCAGCGGCCTAATGTCATTTGATCGATATGTTAATCCGCGATATTTCCTACCTATGTTCCCATGGGTGTTCCAAAAGCTTGTTCTGGCGATATAGCATTGCTAATAGATTCGCGCGGATCGTCAGCAGGTGCTAACGTTGGCGCTCCTGATTTCTTAATTACGTGACCTTGTTCCTCTAATAGCTCGGTATAAGTTTTCTTTGAAAGGACCTTTTCAGCAGCAGCTGCCGTAATCGGCTTACGATCGTAGAGCAGTGCTTCATCGATACCGTTCGCCTGCAGGTGCGCAAAGGCAGCATCGATATTTACGAAATCTCGTCCGCCACGCCCATGTACTGCCTTCCAGCCGGGAACGTCCCTGCCTTTCAAGACCTCAGCAAGCGCAGACTCCTTCAGCGAGTTGAACCATTTAACGATGCCGTCACCCTTCTTCAGGATCTCGGCAACCTCGTCCAACCCAATAAGCGGCGGTTTCATTGGCGCTTTTTCCGCTGCAGAGAAGAACTGTTCCACTCTAGCGCGGCAGGTATCCCTCGCCCGACAGAACCCACAATGTTCACCGACAACAAATTCACCTTCGCCGTTGAACGCTTGCTGTGCGATCGGCTTAATCGATTCACCCCAAGCTAGTAGCTCCGAAGCAGGAAGCGACCATACAGAGGGTTGATCCCACACTTTAGGCTGCACGATGGCCACATGAACCGTTTCGATTTCATACAGCAAGCTGTAAGCCCGAAGTGCGCCGAGAGCGTAAAGCATCATTTGAGGATTGTTATCTGCCGGCACTGGAACGCCCTGGCCGTTTTTGTAATCTACAATGTGAAGCTGCTTGCTACCGATAATAATACAGTCAGATGTACCGAAGGCTTCTGGCACATAAGCAGTAAGATCGACCCGGCGCTCCACCGCTATGTAAGGCGGCGAAGGGAAAGCATGGACAAGCGCCTGAATGTATTCCACATATAAATCTGTGTTCGCATCCATGTCGACTTCATAGAGCTCGTTTTCTTTCATTTTCTTCAATGCAGTGTTGTATTTACGTGCCGTTAAGGGATCAATGCCAAGCACCTTACGAAGCTTGAGCTCTGCCATCTCGTGAGCGTGTGTACCCTTTTGTGCGGCGCTGCTTGTTGTATCTGGCAGCGTTGCTTCTAACCTTGCGCTAGGCGTGCAGTGCAGCCAGCGGTGTGCTCCACTGGCTGACAGCAACGCATGCGCTCGTTCTGCATGCGCAATTTGACTCATATCTTTGCACCCAAGCTACGCAGGAAGGTTGCGAACTCACCGTAAAGCTCTTTAGGTAGCTGCGTTAGTGACTGTGCGCCATACTGCTGGAGCCAGCCAGTGAGAGTAGGACCCTGACCTGCATCAACCAATGGGCCAGCTGCTACTCCAAGCTGCTCCATGGTGTAACCTTGAGCAATAGTTGGTACACCGGATGGCGGTGCAGGCTGCTGAGGCGGTACGGTTCCCTGTACATATGATGGAGTTGCTGATGTTGGAACTGTATCAGCTGGTGCGCCATACTGTAGCTGCGCTTGTTGTGTTGGTGCAGTATACGTTTGAGTTGGTGCTTGAATCGGTGCTGTTGTAGCTTGTGGCACGAACGGTGCAGCAGTTGAATCTTGTCTATTTTCTAAACCGGATGAAAGATTAAAAAGTTCATTAAGCGTTTCTTTGGCGGATTCACCGTTAATTGTGATTTGTACTGGCATGTTGAATTGCCTCCTCGTTAATTTCGTTTATGCAATAATGGCAAGCATCTATTCCGTTCCAAACTTTTAAAGATTGAACCTCTACTTCCTGACCGCAGATTTCACACTCTGGCGGCAACAATAGGATGGCTACCTTAGACAATAGCAACGCCCCCTATTGCCCTAAGGCTTTCACACAATCGGAGCAAATCAATTTATCGTGGAATGGCTTCAAATCATCCAAACGACCACAAAAAGTGCAACCAGGTGCGTATTTGCGAAGGACGATGTCTGAACCATTGACGAATATTTCAAGTGGATCTCCTTCAGCAATTCCAAATGTACGACGAACCTCTTTTGGGACCACAACACGACCAAGATTGTCAATACGACGAACAATTCCAGTAGCTTTTAACATGAAAGCACTTCTCCTTTTATCCGCAGTGTGATACACTGACGGTAACTAAATTTGTCTTTCGAGACCTTTGCGGCTCCTACCCCGCAAGGGTCTTTTTCATGCGCTTTTGATTCTGCCATGCTGCAAATTCCAGACATACCATACGCTCACCACATGTCAGCTCACGCCATACAAATCCAGTAACGTTCAATCCTTCTCACCTCCCTTCAAGATGTCAAAAGGTTTCGATTTATGCTACACCCTAGCGGCGTTTAGCTCGATCTAAACTATCCATTCCATTAAAGCGTCTACCCACGCTTTTTTTTACCATCCGTCCACAATATCTAAAATCGCTTCAAATGTAGGTTGTGCAATCCACCAACGCTTTCGGTTCTTCTTGCGCTCATGAATCCTTACTCTGGGATCGGATAAAATATCATCTTCCAAATACCTTACTGACATAGATGTCATTTCGCTCAGTCGATTGATATCAACTAGCAACAATTGCTGGTAAACATGTTTCTGTAGCTCCTGCTGTACATACTCTTGGATTGCTTTTTCGTCTATTCTGACTTTGACTTCCGCCGGAATCATTCAAGTCACCTCACATTCAGAGCATCCCGTTTATTCAACTTGTATTTCCGTCATTTTAAGTACATTGAGATCCAAATCAAGACATGCTGCTATCTTAGATAGAGCATCAACACTTGGAGTATACCTACCGCATTCGATATCTGATATATAATTTCTAGAAAGACCTGTGGAATCAGAAACATCTTCTTGTCGAAGTTTCTTTTCCTTCCTCTTTGAGCGAATATGATTACCTAAAAGTCTAGACTCACCCATTTATCTCACCTCCCTCTCACGTATAAATGTATTGTATTTCCGTCATTGTGTAAATCATTATATACGCCCATATAGTACTAAAATATTGAACTAATTAACCGTTTTCTCTTGAATGGTACCTCAATCTTTTAATTACTTGTATTTCCGTCATAAAAATACTTGTTATTCCGACAAAAGTTGGCTACAATAACATTAAAGTCGGAATAACAAGTATTTCAAAGGAGAAATTGAAATGACTCTAGGAGAAAAAATAAGGGATTTTCGCAAACAAAGAAAGCTAACTCAAGAAGATCTAGCGAAACTATCCAACATATCCAGATCTTATTTAGCAGATGTTGAACGATCCAGATATAATCCTAGTTTGGAGACACTAATTGCAATTAAAAATGCTTTGAGGATAGAACTTCATGAATTAGTAGGTAATTCCATTAATGTGGATTTAAGTGAAAGACTCCGTCTCCTTATCATGGAACTATCTGAAGGTCCGCTTCATTTAAGGTTTTTTAAAAAAGAGTTTGAATCGGAGATACTATCTGAGATTCACTCTTTACAAACAAGATATAAACTTGACTTTGAAATAACGCCTTCTAATTTAACTGATGTTGTTAGAGAAAAAGATGACGAAGAATTTGCGGTAGATGTTTTACGTTCTCTTGAGACAGTTAAATACCAAAGATCAAATCTTACACTTTCTGTAAAAGAAGAACGAGATATCGCTACCGACCTAGAGAACATGATAAATGAATTGGGATCTAAAGAGGCTATGTCGTTTCACGGGGAACCCATGGATGATGAAACAAAAGAACTAATGAAAATATCACTTGAGAATTCTTTACGTCTCGCGAAGCAGATGGCAAAACAAAAATTTAACCCTAACAAAAATAAATAAGGAGCGTGCCGGATGGCGATAAAGCTGCTAGTCAGTCAGCTGGTCCGCAAATATGGAACGAACAACCCCTTCACAATTGCAGCTCAGAAAAACATCCTTGTTCTGTTCGAGCCTTTAGGCGGCATGATGGGTTATTTCAATACTTATAAACGAATTCCGATGATTCACATAAATTCTGATATGGACGAGCAAGAACAGCGTTTTACATGCTCTCATGAGCTAGGGCATGCAATCCAGCATCCCAAAGTAAACACACCATTTCTACGGCGTAACACTCTGCAATCGATCGAGAAAATCGAACGTGAGGCAAATGAATTTGCAGTTGAGCTCATGATCTCGGACGAACTTTTATTAAACGGGTTGACTGTCTTTGAAGCAGCCATTGCTAGCGGTGTTCCCATTGAGGTTGCTCATCTCAAAAAAGCCCCAAAGAGAAATATCTGGAACGATGAAAGGTCATATATTAACCTGTAAACTTACGCTTTCCAGCCGCAAGGCTGTTTATTATACGCCAAAATAGAACATACATTCTATTCAGGTAATGCTTTCCTATATTAGCCATCCGTCAAAGCGTCTACCCACGCAAAAAAGGATGGATGACAAATGGCAAAGAAGAAAGCTGAAAAAGAAGTTGAAGAGTACCGACTGAAAAACGGTGAGATTAGATACCGTTACCGCTACAAATACTATGATGTTCTTGGTAATCGTAGGGAGAAAAAAGAAAGTAGTTTCATGTCTGAAAAAGCTGCCGAAATGGCTCTGCTGCATGTCAAGTCTGATATTCTGAATGGCAACCTAAAAAAAGTCGAACACAACCACATGACTATTGGGCAATGGCTTGATACATGGTACGAAATGTATAGTGATAGCTGGGAGGTTTCAACCAGGAAAGTAAGGCAGCAGGCGATCAGAAAACATATGAAACCCTTATTAGGCCGATATAATTTAGTTGAGTTTGATAGATCGACTTATATGCGGACGTATATCAAACCATTGCTAAAGAAATTCAAACCCAGCACTGTTTCGACTTACCACAATTATTTTAAAATAGCCATAAACGCGGCGATAGAAGAAGAAATTATTACTCGTAATCGATTCAAAAAAGTGAACATTGAAGAACGGGAAAAGAGAATTAATTTTCTGACCCCACACGAATTAAACATATTTATCGACGCAGCAAAAAAATATTGTAACGTAACAGGCTATACGATAATAGTATTGCTCGCATATACCGGTATGCGAATTGGAGAGGCTTTAGGCCTCAAATGGGCAGACATAAATTTTAAAACAAATCAAATAACTGTTAATTGTACGAGGGATAGCCACGGCGAACGATCTCCGAAGACCAAAAACAGTTATCGCACATTTCCCGTTGATCAGTTTGTTATCGACACATTGGTTTCATATCAAAAGCGGTGCCTCGAAACTAAGTTTAAGTATGGTTTGAAGCTAGATAAAAAAACAGACCATGTATTTATATCCCAATACGGAGGCACGGCCATTAATACAGAGGTTGCAAAGTTTACTCTGCGGCAACTCTATAAATACTTGGATGTAGAAGGAATCTCCATCACACGAATTACTCCGCATGGATTACGGCATACGCATGCAACGGTATTAATCAATAATGGTGTGCCACCTAAAACCATAGCGGACCGGCTGGGCAACAGCGTAGAGATGATCTACAAAGTTTACGGACACTCGTTTAAAGAGATGGAGAACAAAGCAGTAACCGTGTTTACAGACATCGTCATTGGGGCTAAAATTGGGGCTGATTAAGCCCCTTCCCCTCTGAGACCTTATAAATCAAGGGAATTTTTAAGGAATGTCGAAATAAATCTAGGAATACGGTATAATTCATTATTGAGGTGAAAGACACGTATGAAAGTTGCCCCCGACTGGTTTATGTATTTTATCGTTTTTTGGGCGGTCGTCATGGTTGCGGCTATGTCGATTGGCGGATTTTTCATGTTTCGAAAATTTCTCAAGGTGCTTCCGATGCGAGACGGCAAGTCTAAGCTCGATTGGCAAAACTACTGGGTAGATCGCAGTCGCAGCATGTGGAATGATGATTCCAAAAGTTTGCTGGACGAGCTTGTTTCCCCAGTGCCAAGCGCTTTTCGTGATATAGCTAAACATTCTATCGCAGCTAAGATTGGTCAAGTGGCGATCGAACATGGCGCATCATCCGTTACGCGCGAGCATTGTATCGAAGGTTACATACGAGCAACTCCAAAACGTGATTACCGTAGTCTTGTTACTTTTCTTGACCGTCAAGGAATCGACTATACTCCCTATAAGCATCTACTTAATAAATAAGTTTAAGCCGCATCAGTGCGGCTTAAACTTATTTATATTTAATCGTAAATTAATGACCCCCTTATATACATGCTTCATACTCGTATTTTATGGTTATATATAAAAATGTAACCTAATACTCATCTATTTCGTTATTAATTACAGGAGGTGGTTCTCATGATGAACTCATCGAAGCGAAGAAGAAACAAAAAAGCAGCGACAGCAGGAGCCGTTCTTCTAGCTGTTATGCTCGCAACATCCGCATGTGGCGGTGGCAATACTAATGCAGGAAACGAACAGCAAGGCAGTCCAACTGATGGACCAGTTATTACTCAGTTGCCAGAAGATAATGGTGTCATTGATCCTGATCTTTCTTCACCGGAACCGACAGATACTGCAACAAACAACAACGGTACGATCGAGGATCCAGCAGCGCCAAACAAAGTGAATGAAGGTATTTATAGCGGTCTAAGCGACTCGCACTCTATAGAAATAGAAACAGCTGCCGGTGCAATTGCACTTCAAGTAACAGATGACCAAAAAAGCACGTTAGAAGCATTGCCGGACGATGCTAAAGTGAAATTTGAGTATTCGGAAAAAGCCATTGAAGGTGAAGCAACTCTCAAACAAAATTGGTTAGTTAAAATTGAAGAAATAAAGTAATCAATGAAATGAAGTAATGGGTGAATTGAAGGAGCGAACGAGGATGCGGGTTGCGATAGCTGGAGGAACTGGGTTTATCGGAAGGGCGCTTACCAAGGCTTTGCTTGAGAGAAATGATGAAGTATGGATTATTTCCAGAACTAGTTCTAAAAATCAATCCAAACGCAACGGGTTTAACCAATTAACTTGGGATGAACTCGAAGCTGCTCCAGCTTTGCTGGAAGGCATAGATGCCATAGTCAATCTCACAGGTGAATCCATTAATCAAAGATGGAATCAAGCTGCCAAGAAGCGTGTCATGGACTCAAGACTAACAGCCGCCGCCCGCATCTCAAAGCTTGTACAATCGCTCGAGCGCAAGCCGCCGCTTGTCATTAATGCATCCGGCATTTCTGCGTATGGCATATCAGCAGACGGTATTTTTGATGAATCAAGCCCGACTAAAGTTACCGATTTCTTATCCGAAGTCGTTCAGAAATGGGAACAGGCCGCAGACAGCATACCAGCTGAGCGGCTTGTTAAGCTTCGTGTGGGCGTTGTTTTAGACAAAAAGGAAGGCGCTTTTCCTTTAATGGCTATGCCTTATCGCTTGTTCGGCGGAGGTAAGATCGGCAGCGGCAAACAATGGCTGTCTTGGATTCATCTTGAGGATATGATTCGGCTAATCCTATTTATTTTGGACAACAACTTTATTGAAGGACCCATAAATGCTTCTTCACCTGAACCTGTAACAAATGATTCATTTGGTCGAGCCATTGGCAAAGCAATGGGCCGGCCTCATTGGTTCCCGGTTCCAGCTTTTGTGATGCGAACATTATTTGGTGAAATGTCCACACTTCTATTAGACGGACAGCGAGCTTTACCAAGCAGAGCGCTTGAAAACGGGTTTGTGTTCCGCTATCCAACGGTAAATAGTGCAATGGAAGAACTTGTAGGACAAGGTTAGCTTCGTTTCTTATTCCGATTTCAGCATATACGCTGGTCCTTGCTCGCCTGCAAGATGGATGACATCTCCTATCGATAGCTTATAGCTTTTATAAGGGATCATCATTTGTCCATTTAGCAGGCTCCCATTACGGGAACCTAAGTCTTTCGCTTTATATTCACCCGCTAAGATTTCAATTTCCAAATGAAGCCGCGATATACCGCTTGCCCCCTCTGCATAACTCACCTGCTCTCCCGAACGCCCAATTTTAAAGCTTCCTTCTTGTAATTCTATCCTGTTCTCCTGACTCTTCCATCTCCTTTGGAGCCATACTGACGCTTCACTTAAACCCTCCAATGACTGATTATTTCCTAGCAATACTGTTGGTTCTGCTATATGAGAAACAGGATTTGCTGCAACAACATGCAGCGAGGCCGCCGACTGAGACTCGAATAATTCGCTCTGATCCTCTGGCGGTTTAATAGCTGGCGCCTCGACAGAATCATCATTTGCATGAGCACGATTAAGCCCTGGAAATAGTCCAGAGTGGAACGATGACTCTTCTATCATTTTTTTCGATTCGTCGTAGTCTGCTTCGTCATTTGTTTTCTTTTTCCAAACTAGCATAACGACTGCTAGCAACAGCAAGGAAATGCCCGAGCTGATCAATAAGCTCTGCCTACCAGCAGCTTCAAAATAAACAAATCGCCAAACACATGCAAGTGCTACGACAATAATTGCTGTACCGATCCATTTTTTCTTTGTTTCCGGCTCATCCTCTTCCCTATCCAAAGGGTCAGCATACTGTTTTGAATATAATTCATGATCCTTAAACTCTTCCATTATGGGGGAGGAGTAAGAAAGTAATGAAGGGTTTGGTATTTGAACCCGCCCTTTTTCATCGCTATTCTTCAACTCAGATCGCTGCTGCCAATCTAATAGTGGATTTTTTTGCGTTGGAGCAGGTTTTGCTGCTTGCTGCGTCTCCGGCTTCTCTATTGCATCGTATCGCTGGTTCGATGAAGATGAAGCTTCCCCTATGAGTTCCAACAGCGTCGCCCGCAGCTCTTCAAGAGGCCATCTTTTGCCGAAATGCTGAAGCACACGCTTTAATCCTTCTCCATCAATGCGGTCTACATAAGAGGTGAAACGCACAATTAACGCCAAGAGATCGCCCGCTCCTTTTGTTTGTTCAGCAGTCCCCTCCATTATTGGAATATAAGCAAGCCGTATATCATGAAGCTTCTCTCCAATAAAAATATATTGTTCATCAAGCAGACAGCCCTCTGGCCGCAGCATATAATGCCTGCATTCGAATAATGCATCCGCTACGCCTAATATTAGCGTGTAGTATTGCTCCATCGAGAGCTGCTGTTGCTGCAGCCTGTGCAGAAGCATTCTCATTCCTGAAAGCTTGTATCGGAATGTAACCTTGCTATCGAGCTCGAACCAATCAATAGGCAGCAGATAGGGGATTCGCTCGCTATGAAGCATATGAAGCTCAATTTCATCAAGCTCGCTTCTATACAAGCCGCTCTCTCGATCAATAATCATCTCATGCGACTGATTCATAGCAAAATCAATTCGAAAGCTTTTCATTTCTCAAATTCCCCCTTGTAACATGAAAACTTAGCTGAAAATGGACCATACCGTAACAGCAGCGGGTGCAACCGCCAGCATAAACGGAAACTTTTTGCCTGATTCCGCCCATTGCAGCCACTGAAGCTTTCTATACCCTGCCACTGGCACAACAAATGCGGTTACGTCAGCAGCCATTCTTTTCCCGAATGCACGATTTACAATGATAAGGCAGACACCAATTGCACCAGCGTATAAGATGGCATAAAACATTATCTGCAGCACCAACCATACTCCCACCCAAGCTCCCAATGCGCCAAACAGCTTTACGTCGCCAGCACCTATTCCTCGGGCAAGATGAAGCAGCAGCAAAGGAATAAATCCGGTTAAGGCACCAACTGCTGCAATTGCAGCTCCTTCCAAACCGCTGATAGCAGTATGATAAATAAATGCAGCGGAGAAAAAAGTCACGGTCAGCCAATTCGGTATAATTTGAGCCTTTAAATCCGTATAGAGAGCGATCATTAAAAACACTGTAACAACAGCTGTTACAATAAACTCCATGGCGACTCCCCTCCAAGGCGGCTAAGTCTTTCCTTACTTTCTATCGCTGCTCTTCTCAACGACAAAATGCATCGACACTTGATTGTTTTCCTTATCCACCTCTGAAGCTTTAAGCTCCCATGTGCCAGGAGTTGTATTTCCGGATACATGCCAGGTCCATTTGATATAGCCATCTGCATCGGCAACTGCTTCACCAAGATGTTTCGCTTTGCTTGAGCCGCTTTTATAAGTAACACCCAAAGAAATCGCAGCACCCGGCAGCGTTTTTACTGTAACGGCAGCTTTCTTACCAGGTCGGAGCGGATTTGGCTCAATAGAAACGATTTGTATCGGAATGTTTTCTTGATCATTTTTGTTTTCACCATATCTTGCTGGTGCGGCGTCACTTATCCAAACACGTTCGGAGGCTTGTTCTTTAAGGACAATCGGTTTACCGTAAAAAGGCAGCTTTAACGGAAAGTCATATTCCACCTCGATAGCTAAATACGGCTCATGCTCTTTATTTAGATCCGGAAGCGATAGCCAGCTCAGCCTTATCTTCTGGGGATCAATAATGGCTGCATCAGAAAGTTCACTTATTAACGGCTGAATAACAGATCTGCCTATTTCAGTAGCGGCCATATTTTGAATCGGACGAAAATCTCCTCGCAATGTAGATGAAATCAGCGCTCCTGCGGGTGAAGGCAGCCATTCAGCCGCTTCTGCGGCAATCTCACTCCATGAAGATAAAGGAATATTTCCTTTGGAAGGCAGCGGAACGACGGATGATGCCTGCTGCCAGGCAAGTTCTACTGGATAGATATGTGCCGCCATTTGCCTTACGGTCTGAGAAGCAGCAGAATGCAGTGCCAACTGTACCGCACATAAACGAATGAGCATGACGAAGACTAGCAGCACAACTATAACCATAGGCATAACTAATGCAGCTTCTACGACTATCGAACCTTGTTCCTGCTTAAGGCGTCGACATTTAATAAGACCAGCCCATCGTTTGTGTCGTCTCATAACGGTTGCCTACAACCTTTCCTTCCAGAAGTCCGACTGCTCCCAGCGTCCGAATTAATCCGGGAATGAACCAAAGCTCCATCGAAACGGCTGCTTCACCTGTCACTCCGCTCGGGACTGCAGAGAGAATCGTCCCACTGTTTAGTTCGATGGCTGCAATCATCCGGGCCAGACTTGCCCCATCATCGGCACCATGCATCAGTAGAAAAAGACGTAAATAATCCGTATATGAAAGCTCTACTTTTATGTATTTGGAAAGTGGGGCAGACCCTCGTTCAGTGAAAGCAAGCATATCCTCGATCGATTTCTCTAATCCATAAATAAGCGCAGCTGATAAGATAAGCAATGGATGGCCTAATGATTTGCTTTCAAGCAGCCCCTCCATCGTTCTCACAGCCAGTCGAGCCGCAAATAATTCACCATATGCAGCAGCTATATTCCCTACTGGATTGTTGAAGCCATAAATAATATATTCCGCTTCCTGATTATGAAATGAAATGGCATGTGACAACTCTGATATTTCTCCTCCAGTCATCATCGAACGTAAATGCTGAGGAGCAAAAGAAGTGAAGCGTTGAATAACGTATTCACCAAAGTATAATGAATCTCTCGTTTTCTCCAGCATCCCGGCCATACCTGAGAACAATCCACCCATAAGCGTATTAGACTGCTCAGCTGCCATATGCGCATCACTTGCCTTCTCCATGTCGACAATCTCTGTTGCTTCATCAATCTGCTCATTGAATAATAGGTTATCGTTATAACGTAGCTGTACCTGTTCGAACACCTTTTGATGTTCTTCCATTTGCGGGATACTTGTCAGTCCATGCAGCAAGCTGCGTGCCTGATTCCAGAGAGAACCGGCTTGCTCCTTTTGCTGTTTAAGCTGTTTCGATATCTGACCCTGATCGAGTGCTTTCTGTCGATCAACGATGATACTAGCAGGTCGAATATATTTCTGTTCATATGCCCCATAAGCAAGACGCAGGCTTGTGACGCTTTCAAGCAATGTATCAGCAGTTATGCTCTTAACCGGCTTAACTATAGAGGCAAGGCTGCTGGATTGATACGCCCCTGCTTCCATATCGATTGAAGCAGCAGACGAGCCCTGCGCCTCCACCTCCTGACGGTACTCCGTGAACCATCCATCCGTCTTTACAAGCTCATCCGCAGCTTTCCTTACCTGCTCAATGTCAGAAGCAGCATCAGCGGGAACCAGATGCTGTTCAGTACTCGTTGCCTTATGCTTGGACACCGTATCATATCCACTATGCTGAGGCTGTTGATTAGCTTGTTGAACAATTCTCAGCATATCGACATTTAATGCCCTTGCAGCTTCCAGCTCCTGTATTGCTTCTCCCTGAAGCTTCACATGCTGTCTATTTATGTCATCACTTACTTTGCGCAGCTCCATAGCAAAAGCTGTCACTTTCTCCTCGTATGCTTCTATTTCCGCTGTATGCAACTTTTTCTCCCCGGCAGTTAACGATTGATTATATATAACTTTGGCCGCATATGAGCTGTATTCCCCTGCAATGCTCAGAGCAGAATTCCCCTCTATTGCTACTACATCTGGCTGGACAGGAATTAACATAGAAATACTGCTTCCACTTATCATCGAGGCCATCTGCTTTTGCAATTGAAGCACATTAGCAAGATGAGTTTCCCGTTTCTCATAAAGCTTCCGCATACTCTCCAGCAGATTTATTGCAATCGATGCCTCCTTCATTGCACCTGCCATTGGTACAAACCTTGCTGCGAGATCCAATGTGAAATCTACTGGCGCCTTATACTTCATTTCTTCGAGCACCTGTCTTGAGAATACATTATGGCTGCCTAGAAACGTCGCTGCGTGCAGTGTTGCAGCATCTGACTTAGCGCGAACCAGCTTCATCCCTGATCGACCCGAGTCATCTGCTGTTTCTGTATTCGCCGTCATCATTTCCTCGAATATGATTTGACCGTCTGTACCGCCACGGCCAAATAAACCATATCGCTCATACAGAGCAGCGTCATAAGCAGAGAGTACAGATCTTACGCTTGACCTTACAACATCCTCTGTTAATTTATGCAGAGCCGTAATTCGGGCATAATCAATAAGAAAAGAGAAAAACAACAGCAGCGAGGATAAAACAATAACCGAAAACACGGTCACTGCCCCATCTTCTCGAAAGAAAAGCTTGCAAATAAACTGCCGATAACGATGCTTCGAATCTTTTTTTATGCTCACTGCTGCCTTTCACCTCCATCGTTACCTTTCAAGCCTTATTTGTTCCGCTACATTATGGCTTTGTCGCCTTCCCCTTATCTTTATAAGTATCCAGCACTTGACCGGCCTGAGACTTTGCTTGCTCCGCTCCTCCAGCCCGATTTGCGAATCTTGATGAATAATAGCGTACGAGATCAACACTCCGAATAAACTCAGTTGGATCAACAACCGTGGAAGAGGCTGCACTTTTGGGTTCACGCTTCAACCAGCTTTTCTCAATGGATTCAGCCGATAAAGGCTCCTTCAGTTTTACTTTGATCACTCTTCTCAGAATGCTGCTTGAATAGCTGATTTCTCCTTCGTATGTTAGGCCTGCTTGTCCCAACCATCTAGCAGACTGCTCTATTTTCCGAATAGCTAAAGCATTCTTTTCTCCATCACCCGTCTCTGCAAGTGGGAGCACGACTTTCGCTGCATCATTTTCTTCTCTCAGTCCAAATAAGCTGCTGAGCACGCCATCCTCGCCAATACGCCAATATAAACCATCATAACTTGGCTCATTGAGCATGCCGCTCCTTGCGTCTCGATTACTGTTATCCCAGCTAAAGGCGGCACGCTCTGCTGTTGAAGAAGCTGCATAATAGACAATGACCTTCTCGTACATGTACATTCCAAATAAAATAAACAACAATATAAGCCCGAACAGCATTGGAAATACGATCGTAGACTCCAGCGTAAAGCTGCCTTGCTCCTTCTTAAGCAAGCGAAGCAGCCCTACATTTATTCGCAATCTGTTCAAAAGCCTCACCCGCTAACTGAAAATTTTGTCCGCCTCGTCATCTGCTTTGCCCATCAAACGCTCAATCAGCTCAATAATCCAGTCTTTAAACAACAGTGCAATAATGATAACAACTGCAATAATCAAAATAATTTCAAGTGTCCCTAAACCTTCTTCCTCTTTCCAAAATGAATGTAGTGATTGGCTTATTTTTCTCATCCTTCATCTTCCTCTCTAATTTAAGTTAAGACATGAGCAGTACTGCGGGTGCAGCTACCAAAATCATGAGTACTAGCAATATACCTACAAGCGGAAATACAAGCTTTGAGGAGGCTTGCTCCCCGCGCGATCTAGCGATTGCCTTGCGCTTCTCCCATAAAGTGTAAGAGAGCTCTCGCAATGCAAGAATAAAATGCTCTCCTCCGCGGCGATAATTCAATAAGAGCACCGTTGTGAAGATCGAAACCTCCTGCACCGTGCATCTTCTATTGAACCGCTCCATTGCCGTACTGAACGATTGACCGTTGCGAAGCATAGATACCGTCTCCCCCCATTCCTTGTAGAGAGGATGCTGCACAGCCTCCTTTCCCTCTAAGCATCTTGCTAGCGCTTGCTGTACCGTCTCACCGGCACCGACCAGCAGCATTAACTTGCTGATCATAACGGGGAGCTCCATAATGATTTGCTGCTTTCGTTCCTCAACTTGCCGCCTTGCATCTACGAAAGGGCGTATCGTTAGCACGATGCCGAATACTACCCCCATGACTAACAATGTAGGCTCCTGTCCAAGTAAACTCATCCAAGCACAGCCTGTTAAAGCAGCATATCCCGTACCGAGAGCAGCAGTTGCTTCACCTTTTGTCCGCTCAATTGACCAGCTGCTATCCTTCAATAAGAGGAGCTTCATATGGTAGCTGCCCATAGGCAGATGCAGCGTATCAAAAAGCTTGAACCGTTCTAGCACATGCATAAATGGATCAATCAAACTTAGCTGCATAAGCTGCTGCCGCGTTTGGTCATTCGTTTGTTTTCTACCCATTAGCTGACGCCATATGGCATACAATGCTCCTTTGCCTGCCAAGTACACCCAAATCGCCGTTAAAGTAACCGGCGCAATTGCCGCGAGCATGCTTTGTCTCCTTTCGTCCTACATTCGGATACTCATCATCTTTGCCATCAACCAAAAGCAGAGAAGCAAAAGCAGCAGCGCTCCCGTCAATAGCAAATATCCGATTCCTCCATACAAAGGAGCCATATAATCGGGTGCAGCTAGGCTTAAAAACGCTAAAAAAACAAAAGGCACCGCCATCATAATTCGACCTTCGAATTTTTTTTGAGCAACCATAACTGCAATTTCCTGCTCAATTTCTAATTTCTCTCCAATGATGATAGAGGTTTGTTTCATCACCTCAAGCAAATCTCCTCCAGAGCGCTTGCAAGCAGCTAATGCATCAACGAACTGAGTAATCTCATCAATTCCTGCACGATTAGCAAAGTTGCGCAGCGCGTATTCTAAGGGCTCGCCGTTATCTAGACGAAAGCGAATGATTTGAAACTCCAGCAGCAGTTCCGTTCGAGCATCAGGGTAAATTAGCTTCAAATCATCGTGAGTAGATAAAAATGCATTTTCAAGAGAGCGTCCTGCTGCAAGCGAGGAGGTCAGTGAAAATAAAGCTTCTTTAAATTGCAGCTTCAGTCTCTCCTTGCGCTGTTCCAGAAGAAATTTACGTCTAATTCTAGGAGCGAGTATACCAAGGCTTGCCGCTGCAAATGAAAGGAACACAGAATGATAAAATAAGAAGACAGCACCATAGAAAATCACAGCTGCGATTAAGGACGTAGCAATAAACTGGTTTCGATTAAGCGGGTATTGCTCATAATTGGTAAGGGTTCGGCCTGCTCTGAGGTTCGCTATCGTCGCATCGCTTTCCCAGCCACACCATAAGAGCATTCTCTCTATCCGTCCCCCATGTTGACGATGAAGGCTGCTGCTTTTATTCACGCCGCTTGAATTGTTCATATCGCCACTCCTTCGACCGTTCTTTTCCCAGCAAGCGTCAATTTGTCTATTCTCATTACCGGATTCGCCGTACGTTTTAGCCCGCCAAGCACTCTGCCATTCCGCTCTCCCTCCTCCTCAAAAATAAACAGTGGATTAAGCAATATTTCTCCATCTTCAACACCTATGACCTCGCATATCTCCGTCACTTTGCGGGTGCGATCACGGAATCTCGATAGATGAATAACAATATCGATGGCTGAGGCGATTTGCTGGCGAATAACGATCACTGGCAATTCTGCTGCACTTAGCACCATCGACTCCAGCCGAGCCATCATATCCTTCGCGCCATTACTATGGCCCGTTGACATGCTTCCGGCATGGCCGGTATTTAATGCCTGCAGCATATCAAGAGCCTCTCCTCCCCGCACCTCACCGACGATAATGCGATTAGGACGCATCCGAAGCGAGGCACGTATGAGGTCGCGAATCGTAATCTCCCCTTTCCCTTCCGTATTCGCATTGCGCGTTTCCATCGCCACTAAGTTAGGAATGGAGCGAATTTGCAGTTCAGCGGAATCCTCGATCGTAACAATCCGCTCATCCGGCTGGATAAACTGCGACAATGCATTTAAAAAAGTTGTCTTGCCTGTTCCTGTTCCGCCGCTTATAAACATATTGTATTGAGCCCCGACAAGCTCTTTCAAAAACGATGCCGCTTCCTGCGAGAGCGAGTGGAATGCTACTAGCTCCTCCATCGTGAGAGGCTGATCAGGAAACTTCCGAATGGTCATGCATGGTCCTTTAAGCGCAACCGGCGGCAATACGACATGCACCCTAGAGCCATCTTTCAGACGGGCGTCAACAATCGGCGTAGACTCGTTAACGACACGATTCACACTCGCAACAACGGTCTGGATTAGATCCTCGAGCCGCTCTCTACTTTCGAAAGAAACCGGCAAAAGTGTCATTCTCCCTCTTCGCTCCACAAATATTTCTGCATGATGATTGATCATAATTTCACTAATCGAGGCATCCTCCATGAGCGGCTGCAAAATATCAAGACCTCTAAATGAATGGAACAGCCTCCGTACAAGCTTCACTTTCTCGGTTGCGGTAAGAGGATGAAGATCGCACCATTCGAAGACGATCTCTTCTGCTATTCTCATCAGGCTTTCATCTGACAGTGATCCGCTAAAATCAATTTTGGCTCGTACCTTATTGCGCAGCTCAAGCACCGTTTCATCGCTCAGCAATTGATCCGCCTCCTTCCAAATAAAGCTGCTTGAATAATTGATCTGCAGCTGCTCGGTATAACGGCGATGACAGCAGAGCAACATGGCTTGCTCCTCGCCATTCTGGAATTTCCGGCAGCCCCACCTTGGCGCATGCCATGCCATCAATCTCCTTATGAACGGTATGCTTCGGGTTAACCACATGGTTTTTTATGCATTTGAATTTATTGGACAAAGAGCTAAAGCGATCACTCCACTTTTGCGCTCCATAACGCAGGGCCATTTTTTGTTTATCCTTCACAGACGGATTATCGCTTGCAACCCAAAGCACATGATTTGATCGTTCAAAAATAGCAAGGTGCAGCTCATCCAGACCGCCCTCCAAATCAACGACAATGAGATCATACTGCCCGCTTCGAGCAATCGTACTCACTATTCCGGCCGCATCTTCCTCATTAAGCGTCAATCGATCCTCCAAATTGGTGCACGGGGCTAAATAATCACCCTTAAGCTGCGAATCCCGTTTTCGATGCTCCATAAGCCAATTGACCGACTGCTCCGGCTGTGCCTTGAGTCCATAAAGCAGTTCTGACAACCCCTCCTCTTTCACCTCTCCTTCACTGAGGCCATCTGTATATTTCTGGTTGCGCAGCCAAGCTTCAGAAGAGTTCCACCGCTCAAGGTTCAGATAAAAGGTACGACATTGATGCACACTTGCAGCATGTACCAAATGCAGCGCCAAAGCCGTCTTCCCAACTCCCCCCGATGCCGAATAAACAGATATAATATTCATGCCAGACGGCCTCTCGTAAGCGCCTGACGATGAGGCAGCATGTCCTATCGCTTGGGAATGAATCTCCGAAAAACGCTTCAGCAGCTGGGGAATGGGTTGATATTGCAAAAGCTCATGCTCCTCCTTGCTCTCTCCCAGCTGTAATACTAGAGCAATTACAGGAATACCCGCTTGCTCTGCATCCATCTCTGCAAGCAGCTCAGGCTGAGCGGCCAATAAGTCAATCTTGTAGCCTTGCTTCACATAGAGCTTCCAAGAATCTGCGTGCGTGAACGCGATAATCTGCCATTGCTCGCCAAGCTTGCTGCCTTGCATATAATCAGCCAGCCGCTTCAAGTATTCCGGCTCCCTTACCGCCACAGCAAGTTGATATTTGTTCAGCCTTTTCACCTTCCTTCCGCTTAGAAAACACAAAAAAAGCACCGTAGAAGGCGCAGATATCTGCGTCCTTATACGGTGCTTCCGTGTTTGATCATTAACTTTGTTTAAAATTTACCATACCCATATTCCATTCGTCAACTAAGGAATTTTCTGCTGTTTATCTTATTTCTTTAACTTACAATTCCGTTGACTATTGGAAAAAGTTTTTGATCTCGCGCTCTGCGCTTTCGATAGAGTCAGATCCATGAATAATATTGCTAGCTACATCAATTGCAAAATCTCCACGGATTGTACCTGCAAGGGCTTCGGATGGATTCGTTGCGCCAATAAGACTCCTTGCGTTTTTAATAGCGTCTTTGCCTTCCCATATCATAGCAAATATAGGCCCCGAAACGATAAAATCGACCAACTCGTCAAAAAACACCTTTGAGCGCAAATGCTCATAATGTGTCTCGGCTTGCTCTCTTGAAAGGCGCATTACCCTTGCATCTACTAGTTTAAAGCCCTTCTCTTCAAATCGAGCAACAATACGACCTACTAAACCACGCGCGTAACCATCTGGCTTTACCATTACAAACGTTTTATCCATGTTGAATCCCCCTTTGTCTCTATCGGTATAGCCATTTATTTGTTAAGCCATTCAGTAATAATACCTGCAGTCTCTTCAATAGCACGATTTGTAACATCTATAACAGGACAATTCAATGATTTCATGACGGACTCTGCATAATCAAGCTCTTCTTGAATGCGCTCGGTTGTCGCATACTGCGCAGATGCCGGAAGTCCCAGCGTCTTAAGCCGTTCAGAGCGGATCTCCAGAAGATGCTCAGCTTGCATCGTTAAACCTATAATGAGCCTGCCAGGTGCAGGCTTCAATTCTTCGGGAGGATTAACCTCGGGCATTAACGGCAGGTTAGCCGTCTTAATTCCTTTATGGGACAAAAAGATGCTCAGCGGCGTCTTCGACGTTCGAGATACGCCAATCAGAACGACCTGCGCTTGTACAAAACCTCGAGCATCCTTGCCGTCATCATATTTCACAGCGAACTCAATAGCATCCATCCGGCGATGGTAAGCATCGTCAATGGAGTGCAGCAGCCCCGGCTCACGCTTCGGGAAACTCCCAAACGTATCAACGTATGCTTGCATCATCGGTCCCATGACATCAACGGCTCTAACTCCAGCTCTAAAAGCCTCTTCCTTCATTTGCTCCCGAAGCTCCGGCTGGACGAGCGTGTAGCTTATAAAACCTCCAGTATTAGCGGCCTCAGCCACGATACGGATAATTTCATCCTCGGATTTAATGTGACCGTAACGCTTTATTTTCACTTGTTCTGAGGAGAATTGACGTAAAGTCGCCTTTGCAACTGCTTCCGCCGTTTCTCCAACAGCATCGGAGCATACATAAATGATCTGCTGTTTCATAACTCTGGCTCCCCCAATTTCCCATCCATCGCGATGTCCGCCATAAGACGTATAATGTTCGACTTCGATACCCAGCCAGTAACCTCTGGATCAGTCACCTGATCCTCGCGCGGAATGATAACTGGTAAACAATCTACTTGATGAAGCGACATTTTGCGAATCGCTTCCATCACAGATTCGTCGGGCATTAGCGTCACAATATTAGGATAACGGGTCATCACCATACTGATAGGAATAGATGCAGCACCAGCGTTGCCAAGCGTTATTTTCAGCAAATCCTTCGGTGTTACGATTCCAACAAACCGTTTCTGTTCATTAACGATTAGAAGAGTATCTGCATTTTCAGTAAATAACGTAATAACAGCGTCATGCACGGACAACGAGTCCGGAACATTAACGGGAACACCTTGTACTTCTCTCACCTTCATATTGTTCAATTGCTGCAAAGGCTCGCTGCTCGAGCGATAGGTGTTGCCTAAGAAATAACCAACTTTGGGCTTCGCATCAAGCAATCCAAGCATGACGAGAAGTGATAAGTCCGAGCGCAGTGTGGGCCTGCTGACACCTAGAGATTCTGCCAACTGCTCACCGGTAATCGGCGCATGCCTCTTCACAAGCTCAAGAAGCTCCAATTGCCGCGAAGATAATTGAATCGTACTCTCCCCCGTCCTCTATATGAGTCATACTTGTATTATATATAACTATTATTTAAAAATAATATATCATATTAATAAATAATGTACAATATATGGTTGTCCTACTCGTTAAAAATAACTTTATATAACGCTTGTGTTCCGCTATTTTCTTCACCAAGTGAAATAAGTTGCTCATATAAAGATCGTGCTAATGCTAATCCTGGCAAAGGAAGACCCATCTCATCAGCTGACTCGATGGCGATTTTAATATCTTTCACGAAATGTTTTACGTAAAAGCCCGGAGCAAAATCTCCGTTGATAATGCGAGGTCCTAAATTGGATAAGGACCAGCTTCCCGCAGCGCCGGCTTCAATGCTTTTCAATACTTTGCTAGGTTCGAGCCCCGCTTTTTTGGCATAGGCAAGAGCTTCGCTCACGCCAATCATATTGGATGCAATCGCGATTTGATTACACATCTTAGTGAATTGACCCGCCCCTGCCTCACCTTGATGAACGATGTTTTTACCTATGAGCATGAACAATGGCAATATCGCATCATAGGCTTGCTCCGAGCCTCCAACCATAATCGACAGTCTAGCCTCCCTCGCGCCTACATCGCCGCCAGAGACAGGGGCATCCAGCGCCATAAGCCCTCTGGTGCCAGCCTCTGCTTCAATGCGTTTGGCAAGCGCAGGGCTTGAGGTAGTCATATCAATAAGCACCGCATTGGACCTAGCATTTTGCAATAAACCATCGGCTCCAAAATAAACCTCTTCCACATCGGCCGGATAACCTAGCATCGTAATAATAATATCCGATTGCTCCGCAACCAACTTCGGCGAATCCTGCCAAACAGCCTCTTTTGATACCAAGAGGTCTGCTCTTGATTTCGTTCGGTTAAACACATTCACTTCATATCCGTGATCAAGCAAATGGCCCGCCATGCTTGCGCCCATAATGCCCGTTCCAATAAATCCGACAACTTTTTTGTTTGCTTGCTCTTTCAATTCCATTCCGCCTCTCTGTGCTTCTCTATAATCGAACATAGTCTTATTATAATATAATCTGCCTCGCTTCCCGCAAATCAGAGAAATGCACTCCTGTTTTTGCAGAGTTATTTGCAGTAGCTAGAATACTATCCATCCCCATTTCACATAAAAAATAGCCGTAGACCAATGGTTTCCCATGCCTACGGCTAATGCTATTGCTATTACAGCACTTCTGAAGAAGCGCTTTACTCGTTTGTCATTTCGATGAACTGATCTACATCAACAGCTGTCAATGCAACCGCCTCGCGCCAGAAGTCCATCTCTTCCACATTTACGCCAAGATGCTCTTTAGCAAGCTGCTCTACGGTCATGCGGCCAGTGTCACGAAGCAATGCAACATACTTGTCTTTGAAATCTGAGCCTTCCTTCAGTGCCCTTGCATAAATACCCGCGCTGAATAGATAGCCGAAGGTATAAGGGAAGTTGTAGAAAGGAACATCCGTTAAGTAAAAATGCAGCTTCGATGCCCAGAAATGAGGATGTACCTCACCTAGCGTATCGCAATAAGCTTCCCGCTGTGCATCTTCCATTAAGGAATTAAGCTCTTCAACGGATACTAAACCTTCGCTGCGACGCGCATAGAAACGAGTTTCGAATAAAAAGCGCGCATGAATGTTCATAAAAAATGCAACAGACCGCTGAATTTTATCTTCAAGCAATCCAAGCTTCTCCTCGTCCTCCGTTGCTGTTTTAAGTGCTTGATCCGAAACAATCAGCTCCGCAAACGTCGAAGCGGTCTCAGCTACATTCATCGCATATTCTTGCGACAACGCTGGCAGATCGTTCATGACATGCTGGTGGTAAGCATGACCCAGCTCATGCGCCAGCGTCGAAATATTCGAAGCCGTACCTGAATACGTCATAAATACACGAGTTTGACCGCTCTTTGGAAAAGCAGTGCAGAAGCCGCCTGGACGCTTCCCTGGGCGATCCTCAGCCTCAATCCAGCCATCTTTGAACGCAAGCTTCGAGAATTCCGCCAGATCGGGACTAAACGTCCTGAACTGCTCGATAATAAAAGCTGCTGCTTCGTCATAAGGAATTGTTTTTGTCGCAGCTCCGATTGGCGCTTCTACATCATGCCAGTCCAGCTTCTCCACACCGAGCAGCTTCGCTTTACGATCTAAATAACGAACGAGTACATGTTTGCTCTCTTGGATTGCAGACCACATCGCTTGCAGTGTAGCTTCGCTCATCCGGTTCATTTGCAGCGGCTCCTGCAGCACCGAATCCCAGCCGCGCTTGTCGTACAGCTTTAAACGAAAGCCTGAAATTCGGTTTAACGTCTCTGCACATAAATCCGCCTGCTCTGCCCATTCCCGCTCCCACTCTGTGAATGCCGCCTTCCGAACTTCGCGGTCTCCATCGGATAAGCGGTTGTGCATTTGACCAGCGGATAAAACTTTTTTCTCCCCGTCTTTTCCTACATCGTTAAATTTCGCTCTGGATACAATGACGTTGTAATAATCGCCCCAGCCATGGTAACCGTCTACCGCTAAATCTCCAGCCAGCGCTTCCAGCTCGGGAGCCATTTTCTGCTTCGCAAGCTCGCGGCGCTCAGTCAAGCTAAACGCTACCTCAGCGAGTTGTGGATGCGTAAGCAGCTTTTCCCATTCACTGTCATCAAGCCCACGCAGTACGTTGTCAAAGCGGGTAAGCACCCCTAGAAACTTCGCAGCAAGCGTCTTTACGCGATCGCTTTGCGAGTTCGCAGCTGTGTCCCGCATATTCTGAGCGAGCAAGCAAGAAACAMACGACTCTGTTTCACGCAGCCTAATGATGATGCTTTGCAGAAGCTCCGTCATCGTCGCAATGTCAGAAGCTCCAATGCTTGCTCCCGTTAAAAGTGCGGCATCGAGCTTCTCAATGTCCTCACCTATGCCCTTCAGCTCCTGCAAGAACGCTGCTGAGCTTGAGCCGCCTTCATAAAAAACTTCCAAATCCCAGCTTTGCGGATATCCCTTATTCATTGCTCTCATCCTCTCTTCCATAAAAAAAGCCAAGATGCGGCCGCGTTTTTATTTGCGCAAACCTTCTCGGCAGTGTATAACTTAATTATATCCAGATTGGAGGAATTACACCATGTCTAAACCGTTGCAGATTTCTGCTGATACAGCTGTTAAGCTTTCCGAGCAGCTTGGCGTCCCAATAGAGCACTTAATGCATATGCCGCGCCATATATTATTGCAAAAGCTCGCCGAGCTTGCTAAGCCTAACGTTGCACCTGAGAGCGAAAACAAATCATGATTCCGTTCGAAAAAGCCTGGCCTTATGACATTATTATGGGCGACCTTTATGTATCGAGCTGTCCCTTCTGCCATGCAGAAAACGTGCTGCTTCCAGTAAAACCAGAAGAGCTCCAAGACATACAGGATGGTACGAAACGATTGCTCGTTTTCCCTTGCTGCCATAATAAAGTGACTATTGTTGATGCAGACCGCGATTATTTGCTGACAAACCGTGTTCTAAAAAAGGCGCTCCGCTAAGCGGAAGAAGAAACCGACTGCTTCAATAAATCTGTTCCGTCGTCAGGAGAAGTGTTGCCGGATGCATGTTTTGATCTGGCTTCCATCTCCTCGCGTATAAGCTGCCACTGTTCGCGGCTCGCACGAATCATTGCAGCATCCACGATTTTTTTATCATTCACCACGCGGGAAAACCAACGTACAGCATCGTTTAATTGTCCGATACGACGATTCAGCTCCCCTATTAAAAACATTAGCTTCGCATTGTTAAGCGCAACACCCTCTGCCTCATATACACGAATATAGGCTTGAAGCGCAAACGTAAGAAACCGTTTCTCGTCTTTCTGATTGTCTTCATAACGATACAGCCAAGCAATGTGATGCAAAATACCAGCAAGCACGCGGTCCTTCTCGTCAATGGCTTGGGCTGATAAAAGCGCTAGCTTGTAGCTGGCCATCGCCTTCTTCAGATCGCGCTCCCCGCCATAATCTTGATTGTTCCAATGCATTCCGATTGCATCATGATAGTTCTTTTTTTGCCGATCATTCAACCGCTCCATCCCGTTCTCAGTTGAGGCAAAGCCGCAATTAGGACAAACCCGTACAACATAAAAATCAGGGTTTACGTCCGTTTTATAATATCCGCAAAAGTCAGAGTCCATTCTAGCTGCTCTTTTGAAGCTTGGTCTAACACGCGAAGTCATAAAAGTCTTTTCACAGCAAATGCATATGATTTTGGATAGGTAGAGCGGTTCCATACAATCACGTCTCCTCTTCAGATGTGTTTACAAAGTGGTGTGCAGGTCCGGATAGTCTGTTGATAACGATCTCTTGCAGCTCGTCATTTATGCCAACCTCTTGCAATGCTCTTTGCATGCAGTCAAGCCATGCGCCAGCATGTTCAGGGGTTATAGGAAAATGCATATGTCTTGCTCTCATCATTGGATGTCCATATTCATCAGAATATAAAGAAGGTCCGCCAAAAAATTGCGTCAAAAATAAATATTGTTTTTCTATAACAGGATCAATATCTTGCGGGAACAAAGGCCCAATTAACGGATGGGCTTGTACCTTAGGATAAAAAGAGTTAACAATCAGCCTTAAAGTCTCAGATCCGCCTAAAGCCTCATAAAGGCTTATATTCCTATTCATCGTCAAATTCATCTCCATTGTGTAGGTATTTAGTATTATATCACAAATAAAAGTACGGACTTAACAAAAAAAAGCCCGCGGGATGCTTATCCGGGGCTCATCATATAGTGCGTATTACCCATCAACCTTCATAGTCCTCTTCCCCTGGTGCTGTAAGAGATTCTCGAATGACATAGACGAAAGCACAGACCAAGATGCCAGCGATTATACTCATACCCATCACTCCAACCGTTTCAAAGGTAATTCCATTGTACCATAAAAAAAATAGGAATCCAGCGTTTTGCAAGCGTTTTCTTTGTCAAACTTATTTATTTTTAAAGCATATCCAGTGATGGATATCCTTATTCCCACATATACGTTTAGGAGGGGTTGTACAGCATCTTATGGCATCTGCTCGGCTCCCCTTTCTAATTAGTTGAGGAGGCGGTCTATCTGCTGCGAACGATCATTCATCCCTTATCTATAACCGCGCTTGGCGCAATTATAATCGTGCTTTTAATGACTGTCTTTCCTACAGAAACCCTTCACTCCTCGCTCCGCGGGCTTTCTATTTGGTGGGAGGTGCTTTTTCCAGCGTTGTTCCCTTTCTTCGTCATATCGGAATTGCTGCTCGGCTTCGGTATTGTACATTTTTTCGGCAAGCTGCTTGATCCGCTCATGAGACCTATATTTCGGCTTCCCGGCATCGGAGGTTTTGTCGTGACGATGGGTTACATTTCCGGTTATCCGGTAGGCGCAAAACTTACAGCACAGCTCTTTGAGCAGCGGCTCGTCAACCGAGCAGAGGGTGAACGGCTTGTTGCCTTTACGACTACTTCTGATCCTATTTTCCTAATTGGTGCCGTGTCCGTTGGTTTCTTCCAAAATGTAGCGATTGCTCCTATACTCGCTGCTGCCCATTACGGAGGCGGCCTTCTTATCGGTCTTCTCATGCGCTTTCACGATAGACATGCCCCTTCATCTGGAACCAAAAAAACGGAGAATACAAGGGAGGGGGTCAGAAAACGACGTCCCTCTCGCATCTCCGAAGCACTCAAGGCGATGCATGAGGCACGATTGCTGGATGGGCGCGGACTAGGACGGCTGCTGCAGGATTCTATCCAGTCGGCGCTGCGGCTTATGATCGTCGTTGGCGGACTCGTCGTTTTTTTCTCCGTCGTAATGGAGATGCTGACGCATGCAGGCATCATTGAGGCGATGGCTGAAGCTCTACGATTTTTGTTTGGTTTAATCGGCCTGCCTAAGCCGCTTGCAGACGCTGGGATATTCGGATTGTTCGAGGTCACATTAGGCTCTCGTTCGGCAGGTACAGCTGGTACTGGACTCATGCATCAAGCTGCAATCGCTGCTTGGGTGCTCTCTTGGGGCGGCTTATCAGTCCATGCCCAAGTAGCAAGCCTGCTCAGCAAAACAGATTTGCGCTATCGTCCTTTTTTTATAGCTAGAATGGTTCATGGTTTAATTGCAATGTCTCTCGTTTACTTATTATGGGGTTGGCTCGGGCCATGATTAGAGCCGCTCATTGAATTTAAACACAATTTCCTTTATCATCTTAAGTACTATGGAGATCGGAAGGAGATTTACTTTTGAAGTATGCGGTAATTGATCGAGGCGATGATCTATCTAAATCGTTAGCAGAAAAATTTCATAAGCTAGCCGGGGAGCGAGGCTTCACTCGGAATGATGAATCACCGGAAATCGTTATTTCCATCGGAGGCGACGGTACACTGCTCCTCGCTTTTCATAAATATGTAGATCAAATTACGAATGTTGCATTTGTCGGCATTCACACCGGCCATCTTGGATTTTATGCCGACTGGAAGGCAGACGAGCTTGAAGACCTTGTCGCAATGATGGCAGAGGAAACACCACGAATCGTTAGATATCCGCTTGCCGAGATTGAAGTTGAGACACCAAGCGAGACCCGCCATTACTTATCATTAAATGAATTCACACTAAAAGGCGTTGACGGAACGCTGGTCGCCCAAATCAATATAAATGATGAGATGTTTGAAATGTTCCGCGGTGACGGCATTGTCATTTCGACCCCTTCGGGAAGCACAGCGTATAACAAAAGCTTAGGCGGAGCGATTGTCCATCCATCGATAGAATCGCTGCAAATTGCGGAAATCGCTTCGATCAATAATCGTGTATATCGTACACTTGGATCATCCGTGCTGCTGCCGCAGCATCATCACTGCGATATTATCTCTAAGAAAGAGCAGCGGCTGCAGCTCGCAATTGATCATATCAGCATCATGAGCAGCGATATCCGTTCCATCCGCTGCAGTGTATCCAGCCGTAAAGTAAGCTTTGCACGATATCGTCCGTTTCCTTTCTGGAACCGAGTACGTGAAGCATTCCTTGGTTACGACGTCCGATAAGATCTGTTGCATTCATCAAAAACCAAAAAAAAGACACAGAGCGTATTATACGCGCTCTGTGTCTTTTTTGTTTGGTCGATTCGTTTCTGCAGATGAAGCAGCTGTTTCACTCGCTGCAAGGCGGAACGGTTTCTTGGAGCGGTTATCGTTATTGCCTTTATAGCCGCCTTTACGCTGCTGTTGCTGCTCACGTTTCCCGCTGCCCTGCTGCTGTTCGCTGCTATTTTTACCTTCGCCAGCACTATTCGCGCTGTCGTTGCCTTTATCCGCGTCGTTTTTATTGCGATTGGAGCTTCTATGGCGATTTTCTCTTGTGTGATTGCGAGTATGCCTTTCATGTGCTGGAGCGCCGCTTTCTTCCTTTGCACTCGCAACCTCATCATGTTCAAGACCTTCAGAAATATCCACAAAACCGGCAGCTGCTGCAAGAAGATCAGCTGCTTCTATACGCGGACGCTCATCGTCTGCATCCAAGTCATAGTCGTCTGGCTCACGAACGGTACTGTTTGTTTTTTCTAAAATAAAATAAGCGCAGCCAAAGTTGCAATACTCATTGATGTAATCCGGCATGCCAGATAGATTGCTTTCCTTCGTAGCTTTCTGATGGCTGTCACGAAAAAAACCTTTCAGCCGCAGCTGGCTATAGCCCCAGTCGCCAACAATATAATCGTAGCGCTCAAGTACTTCGCTGTATCGATCACGAAATGCTTCAGGATTCCAGCCATTCCTATTTTCAAGCACAATTTCATAAGATTTTCCGCCGATATGAATCAAAGCCATATTTTCCACCTCATCTTGAGCGTCAGTTACAAGCTGCTCGAGCAAGCACCGGAAGAAATCTCACGGCTCGCTTCGGCTTCCGCTGCCATTGCTGCGTGTGCCGAATCGGTCTGCTCATGTGCATGATAAGAGCTGCGTACTAATGGTGCGGATTCTACATGCCTAAAACCGCGCTTCAGCCCTTCTTCTTTAAGTTTTGCAAATTCGTCTGGGTGGACATAACGTACGACCTTTAAATGTTTTGGCGTTGGCTGTAAGTATTGACCTAATGTCAAAATATTTACATCGTTTGCGCGAAGATCATCCATCGTCTGCAAAATTTCATCCCATTCCTCACCTACGCCAAGCATAATGCTCGATTTGGTTGGAATCTTAGGCTTCATTTCTTTGGCGCGCTTCAACAGCTCCATCGTACGGCTGTATTTGGCTTTGGCACGAACACGATCCGAAAGCCGCTCCACCGTTTCGACGTTATGATTTAGAATATCCGGATTTGCATCCATTACGATTTGAAGCGCATCTTTATTTCCCAAGAAATCAGGAATAAGCACTTCAACTCGGCAAAACGGCATACGTTTGCGAATCGCATGTACAGTAGCTGCAAATATGGATGCGCCGCCATCCTTAAGATCGTCACGAGCAACCGATGTAACAACACAGTGCTGAAGATTCATTTGCTCTGCTGCCTCTGCTACCCGTTCTGGTTCGTCCAAATCCAGTTCAGTCGGCATACCTGTCTTAACCGCACAAAAACGGCAAGCGCGCGTGCAAATATCACCCAATATCATAAATGTGGCTGTTCGATTCGACCAGCATTCATAAATGTTTGGGCAACGTGCTTCCTCACAAACCGTATGTAGCGTTTTTGAGCGCATCATATTTTTAATTTCGGCAAAGTTACCGTCTGTCGCTAATTTTATTCGAAGCCAATCAGGCTTTTTGAGTGTTTCTTGTTGTTTCATAAGGGATTACCTGCTTTCAAGTTCATTTATAATTCCTAAACTCATGCGTTTATTATAACATGTTTCGTATAAAAACCAATGATTTGCAAAACATAACGTTATAACCGTCATGCTTTTGGAAGGGTGAGACGTTTGAAACTGACTATTCCTATTGTTGCAGCAATAACCGCAGCTTCTCTGTTCATTGTCACGCCCGTCAGTTCTGTAAGAGCAGCTCCTGCTGTCAAACAACAAACTGATAAGGCCCATGAGCAAACAGTCGATGCTGAGACCGATCCCTTTTCCGTTAGAAGAGGGTTGTATGACAAATTAAGCTTATTTACCGAAGTGCCTTGGTTCTGGATCGCAGCCATCGATCAGTATGAGCGATCCATGTCTAAAGCACGTCCAAAGGCTCGTCCAATGCTTGGGAACACCGTTGGCGTGTTTATCGACCAGGAACGCTGGGTCGGCCCGCTCAATCCGAATACGGATGACAGCTCGCCGGTATCGATCAACTTTTTTAACGGGATTGGCCGCGATGGTGACGGGAATGGACAAGCGGAACGAACAAGCGACATCGATCTTCTCTATTCACTTGTTAGCCGCGTTGCCGCGTACGGTATCTCCAATGATGATTTCGCAATCGGACTTTGGGAGTATTATCAAAATAATCGTTCAGTGCAGCGCATCCAGCAGTTCGCCCGAATCTATGAAGCATTTGGCCAGCTTGATTTGTTCGAGCATGCATTCCCGCTGCCTATCAGCACTCATTATGCCTATAACAGCACCTGGGGAACCGGGCGAAGCTGGGGCGGCAGGCGTACCCATGAAGGTACCGATATTTTCGTAAGACATGGCGTCCCTGTTCGGAGCACCTGTTATGGCATTGTTGAGGTGCAGGGCTGGAATCCATACGGCGGCTGGAGAATTGGCATTCGTGATCTAAACAATTTTTACCACTATTACGCACATTTGTCCGGCTTTGACAAAACCGTTAATATAGGCGATGTCGTAAAGCCTGGACAGGTTGTTGGATGGGTAGGAAGCTCTGGTTACGGCAAACCCGGGACGCAGGGAAAGTTTCCTCCTCACCTGCATTATGGCGTATACAGCGACCGCGGTTTAATTGAATGGTCGTTTGATCCATATCCGATGCTGCGCCGCTGGGAGCAAGCCGAGCGTAAACGAATGCGTTCCGGAAATTAAAGCAAAAAATATAAAACGACTTTATCGTCCTCTTTGCAGAAGACAATAAAGTCGTTTTTATATGTATGCTATTCAGAGGATGAATTTCCCGAACTATTTGATCCTTGGCTAGTACCTTTAGAATGATTAGAGCCTTCATTCGTTGCTTCTGTTGACGGTCCTGTATTAGATGCTCCAGTGCCTGAAGACTCTCCATTATTGTTGTTTTGCGGACTGGATGTAACTCCGCCTCCCGCACCCTCGCCAAGCGGAACCGAGATGTTTGGCGCCTGCGCAGCCGACTCTCCTACAGGTTTGCCCGTATTGTCGTAATAGTACATTGGCACGTCGCCGACTACTAGCAAATATGAAATCGGAATATCCGTTTCGACCAGCTCCGGCTCGGTATCAAACGGAATAATGATCGTAACCTCCGCTATTATGCGAATGTAAACCTCAACCAAAATCATATTGATGCCGGCATCCTTCTGACGCGTGCTAAGATCTACCTTAACAGCCCCAACCGGCTCGAACTTTACGGGTACTCTTGGTCCGTATGAGGAAATGATTGCACTACCCAGCGCATGCCCAATCGGAATATGCTCCGGTATATCCTTCATTTCATTTAATGTATTTTGTACGGTGTTTATCGTTTGCGAGGTAATTTTCATATGCTCCGCGTAATTAAGCATGAAGCCAGATATTTTCCCATTGCTGTTCATCTTCCAGTCAATAAGGTTGCTGCTGTCCGATCGGCTCGCTACTTGCTCGGTTATCGCTTTATTGATAGCTTGCGTGGCGATTTGCTTTACTCTGATTTTCGCTATATTCATCAGCGGCGGCCGCAAATTTTTCTCAATATAGACGAAGGATTGGATCGAAAAAACCATAAAGACAAGCAGGGCTAAAATAAAGATTGTGCGTCGTCTTATACGAGGCTTAGCTGGGCGAGAGCCCCAAATGCCGCCTGAACCGCCATTGCCGCTGCTTCGGCTGCTGCTGTATTTTACAGCTGGACGCCTTATGCCCCATTTCCCGCTGCTTGCGCTTGAACGAGCTCCCGAACCCCATTTCTTTGGTGCTGGCCTTGATGAAGCTGAACTCCCACGACTGCCCCAAGTGACTGATTTTACTTTAGAGAATGGACGGCCAGACCAAAGCTGCATACGGCTGCCGCCAAATCCTCGAAAATGCCAGCCTCGCCTTCCCCATTTCGCCAATCCGATCCCCTCCCGCACCAAGCTGCACACTCTTTATTACCCATACTTATGCAGAACTTGGTCAAAAAAGAAGACGACCTCAGCAAGTTGCAGCCTTATTGACATTATGGAAACGTTATACATAATTGTAACTAAGGGAGATGAATCTAGTTGAGTGAACGCAATATTAGCACAACCGTTTCAGGAGATTTAATTGTTACTCGTCTGATTGGAAAAATAAGCACAGATGATGTTAATGACTGGTTTAATGGTTTCGAGCAGGCGTGTCAGCCATTCATGGCAGAGGGGCGAAAATACCGTTTGTTAGTAGATCGAAAAGGCTATACACCCGACCATTTTTCGGTTCAAAAAGCATGGAAAGATAAATTTTTTAATGAAAACCTTTTGAGTCATAGCAAAGCCATCGCATTCCTATTGGAAGATGGTGAAATTCTGAATCACTTGCAGCAAACCAATACCAAACCATCTGTACAATTTTTTAGCGATGCTGAACGAGCCTTCCACTGGTTAAATAACTATAGCGTACCGGAATAGTCTATTTACTCCGCCTAAATCGTGAGCCGATACCCTGCGCCCCATATGGTTTCTATATATTGCGGATTCGAAGGATCCGCTTCTATTTTTTCTCTTAACCTGCGAATATGAACGGTTACCGTCGCAATCTCGCCAAGGGAATCCATCCCCCACAGCTGTTCAAACAGCTCTTGCTTGCTGAATACATGATTAGGGTTCAATGCTAGAAAAGAGAGCAGATCAAATTCCTTTGTCGTGAACTGCACCTCTTGGTCGTTGACGTACACGCGCCGGGAAGAGGCATCAATCTGCAAGCCGCGTATTTGGATCTTATTTGAGGCTTTGGTATCGCGGTTTCCCATCAATCGCTTGTAGCGCTGCAAATGTGCTTTCGCGCGGGCGACCAGCTCACTTGGACTAAACGGCTTCGTTATATAATCATCCGCCCCTAAGCTTAACCCGCGAATTTTATCGATCTCTTCTTTTTTGGCAGATACGATAAGGATAGGAACCTCCTTTACCGCACGGATTTGACGACAAATCTCATATCCATCCATGCCTGGCAGCTGCAAATCTAGTACGATCAGATCATATTCACCTTCTACAGCAGCGCGGAGCCCCTCTGTTCCTGTTAAACATATGTCCGCAGAAAAACCATGCAGCTCAAAATAATCCTTTTCCACCTCAGCTATCGACACTTCATCTTCAATAATGAGAATTCTCGTCATGTTCGTCCTCCTATGCTTCTCGCGAGCGGCAGCTTGATGATCATGCTAGTTCCCGCTCCAAGCTTGCTCTCAGCATAAATGCTGCCGTTATGCCCTTCGATAATTTGTTTCGTAATCGCAAGTCCTAGGCCGCTTCCACCGGTCTGCTGGCTGCGTAAGAGATCCTCGCGGAAAAAACGTTCAAAAATAAACGGGAGAGCTTCCTCCGATATTCCTGAGCCGCTGTCGCTAATCATCAATCTAACGAAATCAGTCTCCACACTTAGTGATATCCCTATTTGCTTTGGCTCGTCCAACATAAATTTCATGGCGTTGTCCATAATGTTGGTTAGAACCCGCTTCAGCTTATCCCGGTCGGCAAGCACATTAGTTGATTCCGAATGAACAATGTCCCACGTCAGTGCAATGCCTTTGTCTTGCAAATCAAATTGCAAATCCTCGGCATAGTCCTCTATGAATTGCCCCAAGCTGATTTCCTCGAATGTAAACGGCAGCTGCTTCAAATCAAGCTTCGAGTATAGAAAAAGCTCGTCAATCAGTTGATCCATATGCTCGGCCTTGGTCAAAATCGTATTCACATAACGCTCCATCTTTTGCTTCGTATCCGGTACACCGTCCCGAATGCCTTCAATGCTTGCTTTAATCGAAGTTATCGGCGTTTTCAAATCATGTGTAATGTTCGCGACAAGCTCCTTGCGATTTTGCTCATATTGCAGCTGCTTCTCTACCGATTGCTTCAGCTTCATTCTCATATCTTCAAAGGCTTCGCTTAACCTTGCAATCTCATCGCTGCCTACCGCTTGCAGCTCAAACTCCAAATCACCTTCCTTAATGCGCTCTGTCGACTTCCGAAGCAGATCAAGCGGCTTTATTATACTGCGCGTCAAAAAATAATAAAGCAGCATATTCATGAGCAGAAGCACGATAAACAGCACGCCTAATATAATAGGCAACAGTGTACGAACAACCTCTGCAAACGGACTGCGCTCCCTTACAACGAGCACGCTTCCCTTGGATTGATCTGGAAAACGAAAATCAAATTTCGCATAAGCATAAAAATGGTCCCCTATTTGCAGGGTATTGCGGATTGCATTGTTTTCCATCTCATAGTCAGGCAAAAACGTGATGAATTGGGGCTGTTTTACGGACAAGGACGAATATATCGCCTCGTCGCCTTTTCTTATAACCAGCTCCGCTTGAACCGAACGAAGCTTGTAATTATATCGATCGAGCAGTGTATGATCAAGAAGCGAGTCGGGTTCATTTTTCGCCAAATACTTTAGATCAAGGAAAATCGTTTCCTCCTGCTCAGACAATGGATTAACGGAATAATGAATATTGTAAAAGTCCTTTACGCTTCGCACATCGCCTGTTATCGCTACTACAAAGAGCAGAGCAGCGGCAAGAAACAATACGATCGTAACGATAAGAATACAGCTGTAGGACAATAGCAGCCGAACGCGGATGGACATACTCGGATCTCCTTCTCCTTTTGACAATTCGTTTTTCGTGAATACAATGTAACATAGGTTGCCCTGAGGGGACAAAGAGAAACAAAGACAACTTTGCAACACGATCTAACATGGGATAGACTATAAGAAATCATTTTCCGTATTAAAGGAGTATATATGGCCATTAATCGACGACTCAGCACCGATCAGGACTTTGAAGAGGTTATCGAACTGCAGCAGCGCATTCGCGTGTTTCAAGACAATCAGCTCATCGATGCCAGCTCGCTGGTTGTGCGGTATGATGATAGCACGATTGTGACACAATCGGGGGTAAGCGATATTGCCTATCATAACCGAAAAGAATGCGAGTTTTTTCTACTTAGAAAACGCTAAGTTATACAAAAAAACGGTGTCGCCCTGTTAGCCCTCGCGGGACAGGTTGACACCGTTTTTCATTGCATATTACTTATCCAGCAGCTCTACGAACTGCAATAACCGTGTGATCATCGCTGCTGCTTCGGCGCGGCTTGCTAGATCTAGAGGCAGGAATGATTGATTTCCTTTGCCCTCCAATATACCCGCTGCTGCAACCCGAGTCACCGCATCAAGCGCCCAGCCATGTATAGCTGCTTCGTCTTTAAAGCTGACAGCTTCATTAACTTCTTTCTTGACGTTAGCTCCTGCTGCTTCCGCAAATTTTAATGCGCTTGCTGCCATCACTGCCATTTGCTCGCGCGTAATGGTCGTATTCGGACGGAAGGTTCCATCCTCGAAGCCTTTAATCAGTTCAAAACTTGCAGCTGTTGCAATTGCATCCGCATACCAAGCGCCCGGCGCAACGTCGCTGAACGCCGACGCCTGCTTTCCTCCACTATTTTGGAGGCCAAGCGCTCTTACAAGCATTGCCGCAAACTCGGCGCGCGTAACTGTACGGTTAGGAGCAAAGCTCGACGCCGTTGTACCACTCACAATTTGTTTGGAAGCGAGCAGCTCAATATTCGATTTTGCCCAGTGGCTGCTAATGTCTGCAAAAGTTTTGGGATTTAAAGCGACTACGTAGCTGCTGTTGCTAGTACTCAAAATGGTGACAGTTGTTTTCCCTTCAGCTGATCGGAACAAAGACGGAACGTAACGGAAAGCTCCCGTTGCCGGATCAAATACGAGCGCTGTTGCTGTTTTGGCATCCAGTTCACGGTCTACTGTCATCGTACGCTTCACATATTTGCCGCCAAGGCTGTGTACTTCTGCTGATGTGCTTCCATCCGAGACGGAAATAATAAAATCAACAGGATCACCAGCAAGCTCTAAACCTGCAGCTTTGGCTTTAGCTCGAATGTTATCAAGCACTAGTTGACTAACCGGCTTGATTGAGAAAGTTACAATTAGATTGCCGTTATTCGCAAGCTTTGCCTCCTCCAGAACGCCGTTTACAAGCGCCAGCGGGAATTCATACGACGCTGTACCCTGCTCAATGACGACTACCGCATTTGGACTGCTCTTAAGCGCGTCAAGAAGAGCTTGTGCGGAGAAGGAGAGTTCTCCATTTGATGTTAACGCACCTTTGGCGAAGATGATCCGCTCAAGCTTGCTTGCGGCATCTGTCTTCAGCTTGCTGTCATTTTGCGCTGTATTAATCGCACCGCCGATTTGGCCTGAACCTGAACCGTCAGTGCTGCCTTCATTTCCTTCCTCTGGCACAACGACCGCCTTCACTTCCACCGTATACACTCTGCTTTGCGAGCCATGAGACACAGTAAGTGCCGTTTGGCCGATTTTTAGTGCGCGAAGCTGTCTATCTTCACTAATAGCTGCAATGTCTGCTTGCGCAATCGTTATGATCGCATCCGCTGTGACATCGACGCCTGCTTGATCAAACACCTTTATGGCTTTTGTATCACCCAAAGTCAACGACAGCGGTCCTCTATCGCCATTCTCAAGAGCTATGCGGAATGGCTTCGGACGATTGGCAAAACCTTCATTTTGCTCGGTGAACGATAATTGATCATTTGAGCTTGCTAGTGTCGCTATCCGCTCGCCACGCACAATGACATTATCCACCTGAATATTGCCCGACACCCCGCTTGTCACATCTATTCCGTTTGTACCCATTCCGTCGAGCACGATATTTTGCAGCTTCACACGATCAATGCTAAATCCTCCGCCGTGTACAATTAAACCGGCATACGTACTGTCGAGTGCGACGTTGTCTCGTACAATGACCTCGCCGTTCAAATCCTTCTCGCCAGCGAAAATCCAAATCGCACCTAGATTAATGTTGTACGCAGAGTCGGCGCTGCCCGTACGAACCAGTGTATTGCGCTCCACAACCGTTGTGCCGCTGAATGCCACAGGATTAAAGCGTGTCGATACGGCAATGCCCGCGCCGTTCGTAATGGTATCCGTACCGATGTTATCTTGAAGCTTATTGTCTTGCCCGCCAAAAATAACGAAGTTATCGGCCAGCCAAGGCAAAGCCACCGTATTAAAACGCGCCGTATTGTTGATGCTTGCGCGTCCTTCCGCCGACCACATCGCCAAACCATCGTCGCCTGGATATCGGATATCCGATTGCTCCATCACACTATTGCTCGTGCCTACGGAGAAGTTGATGCCGTCGGCCATCAAATTGCGCAAACGAAGGCCAACCATATGCAGGCCATCCGTTATTTCGTCGCTGCCCCTTACCTTGGACAGCCAAAGCCCTGTTTTTGAATGCTCGACCCAAACATTCTGAATGACCGAGCCTTTACCGAAGCCGCCATAAAAAGCATGGGTCAACGCTTCATCATCACGAATATTCAGGTCGCCGTCGATGAGTAGATCATATACGCCAATATTAGCGCCTTTGCCAATAAACCTAGCACCGATCAGCGATGTATACCACATCCCTGCACCGCGAATCGTGATTTGATCCAATTCAATCACATCCGTCTTAAGCTCAAATACCCCTTGAGGGAACCATACGCCTTTCCCTTGTTCTTTCGCTGCATTCATTGCAGAATGGAACGCTGCCGAATCATCAATGCCATCGCCAGGTACAGCTCCGAATTCGGCAACTGACAGGAATCCATCAGGCTTTGCAAACGGACCTTCCACCTGCTCCATATCGACAAGGTCAATAACATAATAATCTGCCGCATTCTCAGCATCCTTTTGCAAACGGATCGTAGCTCCTGCGGGAATATCACCGATCAAAGCATGTATTTCATCGAAGAAACGATGTGCATTGCCCTGCTTTGGATCATTAGACCATGGATAGCTGCCGTACTCCCAGCCATGTTTTGAGCTAAGCTCTAAATTTTGCTTAAATTCTCCGTTTACGTACAGGCCCAACGTTTCGTTTCGACCAGCCCCGTCTGCGCTGTCTGGTATGACATAACGCAGCACAAGTGAATTAGCCGCCTTCGCTAATGTAAATTGTACATAATCACCTTCATCTACCAGCTTAACCGCCTGCCTGCCCGATGCCTCAGAAGCGATTTCGCGATAGCTGCGCGACGGTCCAATCAGCTCACCGTTCGTTAATCCATGTTCCGCTTCATAGGTAATGTACGGAACTGTCGCTCCGCGGTAAGCAATGCCGATGCTTTGTCTGACTAGAAGGCTATCGAGCCATACTTGCCCTGAATCCGCTGAATCCTTTTGCAGCGTAATCGTATTAATCCCGCTGCGCAGCTGCATTTCAATAACCGCTTCGGACCAGCTTTGTTTTTCTCCTGCTGCATTAAACGCCACTTGTTTGATCCGTATGCCATTCACATAAAGGCTAAGCTTGCTTGGCGCATCGGTGACGTTCAAGTAACGAAGCTCCGTTAAATAGCTGCCTGCTGCCCCAGCATGAACGGTAAAGCTGATTTTATCTCCCGTTTCAGTGAAGTTCCCAGCGTACCCAGCACCTTTAAAGCCTGTTAACTCCTTACTTACCTTAATGCTGCCAGACAAAAAAGCGTTCTCTGCTTCATATCGCTGATTGGAGGCAACGGGCTCAAACTGCCAAAGTGCCTCATCCGATTGACTCGGCGTACCGTATTGCAGCTTGCCAGCCGTTAGCAGCAGCAATCCGTCTTTCTGCGTAGCATTTATCATCCGTTTATAGCCAGCACGATCCTCAATCGTCCATTGTGCCGCATCAATGCCTCTAGCCTCACCCGCGATTGCCGCCAGACCATCTGCTTGTAGCGTCAATAGATGTCCGGTAGCTTTGTTTTTCAACAGCCTCCGTCCGTTGAAATCCTGAAGCAGCCATTGGGAGCTTGCGTTATCTTCCCTCACTGAGCCGCTGAGCACCTTGCCGCTGTTTTCATATAAATAGCCTGTGCCTGACTTTTCTTTAATACGAATATAGTTCGTGTCGTCAAATGTTGGGGTAGCCGTGTCATTCGTCTTCTCCTCGCCCATTGGCGGCGTCTCGAATTGCTCCGGCGCATTCTCAAACGTCCACTGCACCGATCCAAATGATGCTGGGTACAATCCACGTTCTGCGTAGCCTGTATTATTTTGAACATGAATGAGCTCATCATCGTATTTCCCATTCAAGCTGCGAATCATATATTCCGCACCGCTCGGAGTGCTTTCTACTGCCCACTCTAAGAACGCATCGCCTTGAATGGCTTGCTTGCTCTCAATAAAGGTATAATCCCCGGTCATTGTCATGTAATGTCCTGTTGCACGGTTTTTCAACCTTTGTTTCCCGCCCTCTGACTCTATAATCCAATGACTGTAGCCGTTGTTCTCTGCCAAGTTGCCGTAAAGAACAATTCCGCCATTGTTTTCGTATAAAAATTGGCCGTTCGCCTTGTTTTTTATACGAATCGGAGCCTCTGGCAAAGACTTCGCTGGAAGTGCTAGCGGCTCAACTGCATATTGTGCGCTATCCGAATCAGCAACAAGCTTGCTCACTTTCGTATATCCCTCACCATCTGAATATAGAAAATGACGAGCCCAACCACTCCGCAGCACTACAAATTTATCAGAAGATCCAGGCTCCATGCTCCACTTCACGCTGCCCCAGCTCTCATGAATGCCGCCTTGTGCAATAATTTGCTGAGTCGGGGCATCCTTTTCAACATCCCCGCCTACGTGCTCCATTGACACATAGTGGCCAGTCTTGAGGTTTTTCAGCCGCACCGAGGTTGGTCCATCGCCCGTGCGTTCCAAATACCAAACTGAGCTAAGATCCGTTTCTGGAAGATCACCATACTTAACCTTGCCTTGATCATCACCCTCAGCGGTCATTTCATACAAATAACTGCCGGTTTGCTTGTTCTTAAGTCTTACATTCGTTAACGCCGCGTCTGTCACAGGTATAAACTTCCATTTAGGGCTTCCCCATCCTGGATTAATTACGCCGTATTCCGCGTATTTCGTCAGATTTTGCAAGCTAATATACTTTTGTTGTCCAATAACATCATTAGCATCCTGCAAGCTGTGAATGAGCTTTGAGCCGCCGACATCTTCGATGACCCAAATCGCACTCGTCCAGTCATCAGCCACCTCAGACACATCCATGCGTCCATCCTTCATATTTTGCAAATTAATGTAGTGGCCTGTTGCTCTATTCTGGATGCGTTTGCGACCGTTAAAACGTTCAACTAACCATTGTCCCTTATAATCGCCTTCAGAGACATTGCCGTATTTTAGCTGTCCTGCTGCATCCTCGTATAAGAAGAAATTTTGCCATTCATTCTGAATTCGAATATATTGCGGCGAGCCATCCCCGCTAAATGCCGGGTCTTCAAACAACCATTGCGCCGCATTCTCATTTGGCTGAATTGTACTTGCCTGGGCTGCGCCCGTATTGTCTTGAATATGCAAATATTCGCCTTGGCCAACATAGCTCTGAATGCTTTGATAGTCATCATAAATGGCTGATTTGCTAAAGGACCATTGATCCTCTGCAGAGCTTTCCGTTAATGAAGATACCTTAAGCGGATCGCTGATCTCATTAACTCCTGCACGCGTAACATAATGACCAGTTGCTAGGTTGCGCAGCCGTTTTTTGCCGTTAAAATCTTCCCTTACCCACTGGTAAAATGACTTCTGGCCTGCCTGTGTTGTCAGTGCGCCAACCTTTGCCAGCCCAGCATCTTCATACAAATAAGCAGTACCTACCTTCTCATTTGTAAAATTCACGATACGGTATGGCTGCGTATCCGGCGCCAGCTCTATTCGCCAGTGTGCATTGTCTCGATCCAGGACGGACCAACTGTTCGAGCGTACATGTTTGTCATCAGAAAACTGCGTATTCAATACGTAAATGGTCGAAGGAACCTCCTGATAAGCTGCAGCGTTTTGGAAGGTGATAAAATCTCCACCCGCTGTGCCAGCTACCAGCCACTCGCTTTTATTCGTGTTGTCCAGTCCGATAGCTTTAATAGGCTCATAGTCTATTCCTTGCGTAATGTAATGACCGGTTGCACGGTTTTTAATCCGATAGGAATCCGGCGTTGCTCCCGGGACAAGCACCCAATGAGATACGCGATCCGCAGCAGGCACCTCGCCAAAGTCAACGAAACCATTTGCTCCCTCGTACAAATATTGTCCTGCTCGGAACTTGTTGGCAAGGCGAATTGGAGCAGCAGACTCCACCGGCTCAAGCGCCCACTGCGGACTCTCGAACGTTATATTGATGTCATTGCTTACTTCCGCAAAGCCGAGCAAATCCTCTTGATGAATAACGAGATTGGCATTCTCCGGCACAGTTGCACTTTTAATGACCACATAACCCTCGCGGCTGGACGCATGAATGGTCCATTGGTCTGCAAGCGTACTCTCCGTTATCTCACGGCTGGTCAGTGCATCGCGCCGCTTCCCAACCTCTGAGACCGTAATGTAATGTCCGGTTGCACGGTTTTGAATTCGCTTATTGCCATCATGCTCCTCAATGAGCCATTGCGAGGATTCATCTTCATAGCTTGGAAAACCGTACCGCACGATACCATTTTCATCCTCATACAAATAATTGCTTTGCCATTTGTTCTGGATGCGAACGTAGGTTGATTCCGTAACGGATGACACTGCCGCCTCGGGCTGGCCCCCGCCTTCCGATACTACTGCCGTCTCATCCGCATAGACCGGTACCGCCATAAGCATAAGCAGCAGCGCCAGCATGAATGCCAGTATAGACCTTGCACGTTTCATTGCACAAACCTCCCCAAAGGTATCCAAGTGCAAACGTATCCCGAAAGCACTCGCTTATGTAAATCCTTCATTCTCTTTCATCATAATTTGGAATCGCTTACATATCGATGTGCATTTCTAGAAATAATAGGTGTTATATTACGAAGTGTATAGGCATGCAAAAACCCCTCTGTCTTAGACAGAGGGGTTCTATTCTTATATGGGTAACCTGCTGATGGCTGTGAAGCTCATGTTTTCTGATTAAACGGTATACTATTCTTCTTCTACTACGCCAAGCTCCCGATTTTTCTCCTTAAAACGTTCGTTATGAGAAGAAACATAAGCCATCTCTGGAGCTTCCGGATCCATGTACAGCTTCGCGCTGTTGAGTGCCAAGACGCCGTCCGTGAACGTTCCTGCAATAAGTCCAACCTTGCTGCCAAAGCTCGCGAAATCGCCTGCGCCGAAGATGCCCGGAATATTAGTAGCCATCCGCTCCCCAACGTTCGCATTCCATACTCCCATATCAAGACCCCAATCACGGATGGGTCCAAAATCACTCTTCATTCCATGATTGACGATGACAGCATCGACTTCAATCTGCTTGCTTTCCTCCGTTTCCATATGTGCAATTGTTACACTCTCGATACTTTCCCCATTACTGCTATGAAGCGCAAGCACTTGATAAGGCGTAAGAACATTTACAGAGGATTGTTTCATCCTGGAAACATTTCTCTCATGCCCGCCGAAGCTGTCACGGCGATGCACGACCGTTACCCTGGCTGCAATGGATTCCAGCTCATTTGCCCAATCTACTGCGGAATCGCCGCCGCCGGAAATGAGCACTCGCTTATCGCGGAATTTTTCCAGCTCCTGTACGGTATAGTACAAGTTCGTTACTTCATAGCGGTCAGCCCCTTCAATCTCCAGCTTCGCTAATTTTTTTATTCCGTAACCAATTGCCATTATGACCGTTCTTGTATGATGCTTCTCTCCAGTTAATGAAGTCAGCATAAAAGTTCCATCAGCCAATCGTTCATAGTCCGTAATTTGTTGTCCGAGCACAATCGTCGGATCAAAGGTTTTGGCTTGTTGGATCAATTGCGCAATTAATTGTTCGCAGCGAATCGGTGTTACCCCGCCTACATCCCAAATAATTTTCTCAGGATAAGTGAGCATTCGTCCGCCGAGTTGATCCTGCGCTTCAATTAATTTCGTTTTTAAATCGCGCATGCCGCTATAGAAAGTGGTATATAACCCACCTGGGCCACCACCAATTATCGTTACATCATAGAGCTCCAATTGTTCGTTCATCATTTTCCTCCAAACGTCAGTCATGATCAATTTATTTTTTGATATTGATTATCACTATCACTTATTAAAGTTTAGGATACCATACTCATTGTGACAATGGACAAAAGTCACCATTTCTTTGTACAAAACTGACTTTTGTTATCTCTATCCATGCTTTCAACGATTCGTTTATTTCGCACCTGCGAGCCAATTAGCTAGTTCCTCTGTCTGTGATAGCGTAGCAATCGGATCAAAATACCATGAGCGTTCCTTACTCCAAATATAGACGCGATCATTTTTAACTGCATCAATCAGCTTCCAAATCGGCTCGGTTTTCAAATCTGCAAGCGTTAGCGTATCAGACGTTAATATAATATAATCGCCAGCAAAGTCAGACAGCTTCTCTCCAGAAACCTCAACAATTTGCTCCTTCATCAGCTGCTCCGCTACTTTAGCTGGCGGCTTAAGTCCAAGTGCTTGATAGACTGCTTGTCCGCCCCTGCCGAAATTATCGCCGAATACGCCCGTATTCCCTCCCCAATCCTGCATGACTGAAAACACAGCATCACTTGGAATAACACTTTCAACCTTTGCTTTGGCTGCTGCAATACGCTGGTCGTAATCAGCTAACCATGCTTCCGCTTCTGCCTCTTTCCCTAACAATTTACCGAAATAGGTCAATTCTTGATGCGTATTTTTTAGTTCGCCATAAGGAACAACGATCGTCGGTGCAATTTTGCTATACTGCTCATAAGCTGCTTCATTTCCTGTAACGATCATATCCGGCTGCAAATCTATTATTTTCTCTAGCGATACACTCTCGTATTCTCCAATATTCTCCACGCCTGCAAGCGCCTCTGAAAAATACGGATTTTTCAAATTCAATTCTGGCGTACCGATTGGTTTGACATTTAGTGCAATAAAGCTGCCCAAGTACAGATCAACAACGATCCGTTCGGGATGCGAAGGAATTTCGATATCACCTTTTATCGTTGTGATTACTCTAGTCTGAGCCTCCGATTGCGGCTTATTGGAAGGAGCTGCTTCCCCCTTCGTCGTTAATTTTGATTCCACGGTTGTCGTATTTGTATTTAACGTCCCCGTAGAACATGCGCTCACAAATAAGGCAAAACAAAACAATAAGGTTGCCGCCATTGATAATTTCAATCCTTTGTACATGGGTATTTGATTCTCTCCTTTGTATTGATAATGATTATCATAACGATACACATTGTAACGCCGGAGCCTCCCTGGAACAATGGACAATCGGCTCGATCTATATAGACGATTTGCCCCGCTTCTAGCATTTCTCAAACTGTCTTTATACCTGCCTGGCGAAACGCCAGCAACCTTTTTGAATATCCGTGTGAAATATAAGCGATCGGAATAACCAACGCTTTCCGCAATTTCCTGAATGGTCGCACTTGTATTTTTCATTAGCTCCTTCGCATGATCAATTCTCACCTGAATGACATAATCAATAAGACTATGCCCTGTTTCCTTTTTAAACACCTTGGACAAGTTTTTGGCGCTATAGCTTAAGGTCTGCGCCAACTGCTCAAGCGTAATCGGCTCCATATAATGATCATGAATATAACGAAGCGCTTGAGCTGCTAGGTCGGGCTTCGATAGAGATATGTCTTGCTTTTGCAGCTGAATGAATACCTCATAAACAAATTGATGAAATAACGTATTGACATGAAACCTCTCCAAAGAATGCGATATTTGCCACTCCTGTACCATTACGTTAACAATTCGAAACAGCGAGATTGGGTATTGCGGGGCGAAGCCATATTGCATTTGGAACGGGTTGTTATTTTCTATAAGTGATAAAATCTCTTGCCTGCAAGGATGCGGAATAAGTGCTTTATATAAGATTAAGTAATAATCAAAATCCTCCTCCAGCTTATCTATATCCAAGCACATTCCTTTGCCCCCATGCAGCACATGAAATCGCTCCGCCTTATATAGATGACCGTCCAAACATACATTTGCGCTGCCCATTGTCGTATATAAAAATCCGCTTGCTGGAAGACGGTAGGATTGCAGCCTATCGCCAAGTTTCATCTTATGGTGACGAACATCCAACACCTTAATTGAGGCATGGTTCCAAAGCCTAATAAGATCATTCCACTCCACTTTCCGAGTTCAGCTCCTCTAGCGTTTACTTTGTGCTGCTCACAGATCGACCGAAGAAAAGCCGACTGCTTGATTATGATGGTTCAGCCTTTTATGTATGGTTCCTTGCAGAGCATATTAACAAGCATTCTAATGATAATCATTCTCATTGTCAATTCCTTTCTTACTAGGGCATGTCTGAGAACTCTGAAGACAGCAAATTTTGCTGAATTTTCGTTCCATGCAAGGCGCGTTTGTGAAGGCGTACCGGGGTACGTCAAGCAGACGGAACGAAGCAGGGGGCGAAAAGGCGGTGAAAGGTGCCACTGAACGGGTTTTCAGTCACGCCCTAGTACCTGGTACTACAATAAGTTGGTACTTTTGCGTTTTGGCATATGATGTAAACTAAAGACATGAACAACAAATCGATTCGGGAGGCTTTCTCAAATGGAAAAAATGGAAACGATGCAAGTACGCAAACCAGCAAATTTTTATCGCCGCCGCAATACCCCAACGTATATCTTCATGGCTTGGGCAGCTTTTCTTATAGCATGTGGCTTCGAATTCATCGGTATTTACACGCTTAAACAGCCAATGTCTGTGCAAGGGTATTACGCTGTAACCGGCATACTATTAATTATCACTTCATTTCTTCTGCAGAAGGTTGCGCGCGACAATGACGAGGATAAGTTTCTCAAAGACTACAACCCAGGCTACAGAAGCCGCAATACCTCCGCCTTTTCGTTCATGGCTTGGGCTGGCTTTATCATTGCCATTCTCGCTCAATATATAGGTATTTACACGCTAGAGGAGCCGCTTTATGTCAAAGGCTACTACGCGATTGCCGGTGCTTTCTTAATCGTTTCTTGCCTCGTTTTGCAAAAGACCATTCGGGATAATGAAGAAGACAGCGTGCATACGAAAACAGAAGATTTAGAAAGCTAGAAAATAATAAAAAGCCTCCCCTTTAAAGATGAATTGGGGAGGCTTTCTTTAGATCAATCCGTTTAACTATTCGACTTTAATAGAATCAAAAAACTTCTCTTGCACGACCTTGGCAGACTTGTCGAGCAGGCCTTGAAGATCTGAACCTTTTTTGGAGAAAACCTCTTGCAGCACATTCGTTACTTCGCCGTAGTAATCCTGCGTGTTGTATTGCGCTTCAGGTTTGCCGTCAAGCAAAGAATCGGATTCAGCGTTATATTTGTAGACGTTATCGTATTTATCAAATATAGCCTGTGCTTTTTGACCGTATTCCGATGAAGGGCTGTAGTAGTTCATTTGCGGCGGAATATAGTATTTGCCTTCTGTTTGGCGTTTTTGGATATCGGTTTCAAGCGACTCTAGACCTTTATCGGTAAAGTAATCGAATGTAATATAGCGGAAAGCAATTTCTTGTTCGTCCTTCGTCGCATTTGGGTTGATCACGAGGTAATCGCCGCCAAGTACGCCTGTATGCTTGCCGCCTTTCTCTGCTGCCGGCATTGGGAATGTCAGTACATCTTCTGGCTTCAAGCCGCCTTGGTTGAGCGCTTGCTCAAGTACACCCTCAGCTCCTGCTATAACCATAGCCGTACGGCTTTGTCCGAAAGCGCCGACAGCATCGCCCCATCCAAGTGCCCAGTCCTGCGGAATTGCATTTGCTTCCCATCTAAGCTTGTTGTAAAACTCTAGCGCCTTCAAGCCTGCCGCAGAATTAAAGGCTGCTGTTACTTTGCCGTCAGCGATCGTCTGAACATCGCCGCCTGCCTCAAACAAGAAGTTGGTCCAGTTCCAGCCTGCTTCTGTACCTTTGCCCATCGGCGCAATACCTGCAATACCTTTCTTCGGATCAGCTACTGCTTTCGCAGTATTGTACATATCGTCCCATGTCCAGTCATACGATGGAATCGGTACACCTTTCTCGTCAAGCAGCTTCTTGTTTACAACCGTAGTTGTAACATAGGCTTTCTGAGATACTCCGAATACCTTGCCGTCAATGATAAATTGGCTTTGCAGCACAGGGTTGATTTGATCCTTGAATGGATAACTGTCCCACAGCTCCGTAATATCAGCTACCCAGCCGCGCTCCTGCAAAAACTTAGCTTCTGTTGCCCAAGTGTTGAAAAATGTCGGCGCTTCGTTTGCTGCCATTTTGATGCCGATTTCGCTTGGGTTGTAGTGCCAGTCGCTTTTTACGATTTCCACGTTAGGATAAACCTCGTTAAAACGTTTGATTTTGTCATCTTCCAGCTTGCGGTTCTCCACCTGATCCGGCAATGGATAATAAATGCTGATCGTAATTTTTTTGTCTTTAATATCTTCCTTCGGAGGGTCTGTTTCCTTGCTGCCTGCATTGTTTGTCGCTGCATTCGTTGGTTTATCAGTTTCTTTTGGATCGTTGGTCTCCTTGCTCCCACCGCTGCAAGCCGCAAGAATTGAGCATATCATGACCAAACAAATCAACACTGCCACGTTTTTCTTTAGCATCGATATTCCCCTTCACCATTCGTATTTTCACTACATCCTCATCATAAAGGAGACGTTTTCATTTGGGCGAGGTGTATTCTTATTCCGATCATGTGTATGTCTACGAACTGCTTATCCCTTAACCCCGCCAAGATGAAGTCCGCGCATAATGAACTTTTGGAACGCCAGAAACACGAGAATCGGCGGCAGCATCACCATCGTAAGGATCGCGAAACGAATGTTCAGGTTGAGCCTTTGCGCACTAATGACGTATTTATATACGGCTGTCGCAAGTGGATATTTCTTATCGCTGTGCATCACAAGCGAAGGCCAGAACCAATCGTTCCATGCCGTTGAGAAAACAAATATTGCGAGCGTGGAGAAAATAGGAATGGAAAGCGGAATCGCGATTAGGCTGAAGCATTTCCAGTCCGACGCGCCGTCGATTCGAGCCGCTTCAATCATTTCATGATGGATACCATCGAAAAAATTTTTAAGCAGCAGCAGATAGAATGCACTCGCACTGGCAGGCAGCCAGAAAGCCGCATACGTATTAAGCAACCCAAGATCCTTCAGATTAAGAAAGTTCGGAATGATATAAGTGCTCGGCGGTATAAAAAGTGTAATCATGAAAAAAAAGTAGATTCCCTTCTGATACGGAACATTAAGCTTGGATAGGCTAAAGGCTGCTAAACCAAGCACGACGATGGTCATAATCATGTTGCCGCCAAAAATCATAAGCGTGTTTTTCAAAAACTGCGGCAGATTAATAAAATTCCAGCCTGTTCGGTAGTTGTCGAAATGCCACTCCGATGGCAAAAAGTGCGGCGGAAACGAGTTCACTTCGGTGTTTGCTTTCAAACCGTTAAACAATGCAGTAGCAATGGGATAAAGCATCGAGGCAACCATTGCAATAATGACAAGAATTATAAGCAGAAACCCTACCTTGTTTTTATTTCTGCGCAAATCGTGACTGGATAATATCCCTCTGTCTAAGCTCTTCATCACTTGCTCGCCCCCCTGTTGTTCAGCCTGAATTGTAAAAGTGCCAATCCGCCAAGGACGACGAACATAAGTACACCCAGCGCAGAGGCTACCCCGTAATCAAGCTTCGTAAATGCATATTTGACGATAAACAGCGAGTAAGTGAGCGTTGCTTTGTTCGGACCGCCGTCAAGCAAGGCCAGCTGAGATTGGAAACCTTGCGTCGTTGCAATCAACTGCAAGAGGAACAGAAGCAGAATCAAGCCGCGAATCGACGGAAGCGTAATATGCCAGATACGGCGGAATATGCCTGCGCCATCAATTTCTGCCGCCTCATACCAGTCCCGCGGGATACTAAGAACAGCAGCCAAATAAATGAGCATGCCTGAACCGAACTGCTGCCATGTTTCCATGACGACAAGCGAAATCATTGACCAGCTTCTATTCGTTAGGAAGGCTATTTGGTCAAGCCCCGCTTCCGTCAGCAATCCGTTAATCGGACCTACCGGATCATAGAACCATCTCCATAAGCCGTATAACACAACAGCAGGCACGACGTTCGGCAAATATGCCGCCACGCGAACGAAGCCTTGAAAGCGACGCAGCTCTGATATTGCGATTGCAAACAGAATAGGAACCCAAAAGCCGATAACCATACATAAAAACATGTAATACAGCGTATTTTTGACACCAATCCATACATCAGGATCGTTAAAAATCGTCTTGTAGTTATCAAACCCCACGAACGTATTTCCCTTTACAAAATCGATCGTGTAAAAGCTGTAAATAATGCCTTTCGTGATCGGCACCCACAAAAATAAAATAAAAATAATAGCTGCGGGCAGCAGAAACAAATAGCCCGAAATATGTCTTTTCCACCTGCCAGCCTTCCTCTGCACCTTTCTATCGAGCGGCTCGCCTACTACAACGGATTGTTCCATCTGAGTTTCCCTCATTTCTTTTCTATTGCTCTATACCATTCTAGAAGCAAGGCGGCTAACTGGTAATGTGCAAATCTAAGACAATGATAGCTATTTTTACTTCTTCTTATTTCTTCTCGTCCTTCTTAAGCTCGCTTGGGCTCATCCCATAATATTTTTTAAATATTTTGCTAAAATGCTCCGGAGATTCGTAGCCGACGCGCTCTGAAATCTCGTATCTTCGCAAATCGGTAAACAAAATAAGCTTCCGACTCTCCTCCATTCGAAGCTTGATTACATACTCCCATAAGTTATAGCCTGTATCCTTCTTGAACAAATAGCTTAAGTAATTCGGGCTGACATGATTTTTCTGTGCGACCTCATGCAGCGTCAGTCCCTTTTGAGCAAAGTTGCGATCGATATATGCCTTCGACTTCTCTACAATGAGGCTATTCTGTTCGCTTAGCTCTTCGGCAGTAGGGTCCTGCGTATAGGTGCTCCAATTAAAATCACCGTAATAAAACACATAATGATCACGATGCTCACGGTTCCACAAGATCGCTTTGCGCGCTTGTTCGCTGAGCATGCCCACGAAACCAATGCCCCGCACAATTTGACTAATGCCAATGACACAGTGCAGCCCGATAAATTTATGAATGTTGTAATGGAGGCTGCGCCCGATCATATCCAATTGATTAATTTTGTTGACACTAGCTTCTCCAAACTCGTTCTCGTCCCATTGAATAAGTACACTAATCTCCTGATTGGGGGAATAGAAGGCCACATGATTCCATTCCTTATCCAGCAGCTCGTTCGCAATGTTCAATGCAGCATATTGCAGCAGCAGTGCATCCCTACTTTGGATCTGCCGATCCTTATCCGATAAATTCAGGCGCAGCTTAATGACCGCATAATAAGGCCCGTTCAGCTTGATTGCGTAGCGCTCATACAGCTTCTTCGCTATTTCCTCGGGTGTCTCCTCGGAGCTTGACAGCAGCTGATTAAACAGCTCCGTTCGCTTCGGGAGCGGCTCCTCCATATGGAAATGCTCTTGCAGCTTGGATAAGAACTGATCCTCCGTTGCTGCAGGCTTATTCATTTTGAGCAGCACATTTCGGACGGAATCCAGAAATTGATCGTTATTAAGCGGTTTAATCATATAGTCCTTTGCACCGAGTCGAATCGCCATTTGAGCATATTGAAAGGTTTCATAAGCGGAAATAATGATTGTCTGAACCCAAGGCTTCAGCAGCTTAGCCTGATGCATTAGCTCAATTCCATTCATCGAACCCATTTGAATATCTGTGATCAGCAGGTCAATTTCTTCAATTCTCAAATAATCGAGCGCTTCATATCCGCTGTGCGCCATATAAACATTTGCTAAACTAATGCCGGAAGCAGACAATAAACTGCATAAACCCTCACATATTAAAGGCTCGTCATCTACGATCAATATATTGTACATTTATCTTCCTCCCGTCCGCATTCCAATGCTCACTTTGTCTCATCATAGCTCGTTGGCAAAATAATCGTCACCGTCGTGCCGCCGTTGTCCCCGCGCTTGTAGCTCATTCCATATCCATTGCCAAAATGAAGCTGAATTCGTTGTTGGATGTTACGAATCCCATATCCTAAACTATGATCTGACTTGTCATTGCTTAATAATCGCTCAATTGAGGCATAATCAACTTCCTTATGTCCGTTGTCCTCCACCTTGATCGTAACCCGCTCGCCCTCAACTACGGCCGAAATTTGGATTTCGCCATCCTCACCCATAAATTTAACGCCATGGATAATCGCATTTTCGATAAGCGGCTGCAGCGATATTTTTGGAATCATAATCATTCTTGCGGCATCGGAAATGTTCCAGTGCACTTGAAACTCATATTTGTATCGCTTCTGCTGCAAGYTGACGTAAGCGGATGCATGCTCAAGCTCCTCGTCCAGCAGAATGAGCTCTCTTCCTCTGCTAAGGCCAATTTTCATCAGCTTCGATAAGTCCTTAATCATTTCTGCGGATTCCGCATTGCCTTCAAGCGAGCTCTTCCAGTAAATACTCTCAAGCGTGTTGTACAGTAAATGTGGATTAATTTGCTGGTAAAGCAGCTGGAGCTGCGACTCCTTCTGCTTGATGTCCATATGGTATTTATAATGAATGAGCACATTCAGCCTACGGGCCATGTCATACAAAGCGGCAAAGAGTACGCCGACCTCGTCATTCCGGCCTTTTCCCGGCGTCTCCGGCACTAGCCTGCCTGGCTCATAGGTGCGAACAAACTGCGCCAGCTTCTGAAGCGGCGTCATAAGCGAGCGCCAGAAATAAACAACAACGACGCAGCCGAACAGTATATAAGCAATAGAAATGAGCTGGATGACATGCTTGAGCTCGCTTTGCTGCTTTAATAGCGAGCTGATCGGAATTTGATAGACAAGTTTATTGTTCAAGTTGCGGTTATAATTGACCACATAGATGTAATCAGAGGTCATGACATCAAAAGTGCCGACCGCTTCCATCCCATCCTTAATCTCTGTTGCAGGCGGCAGTACATACGTCTTCCCCATCAGACTTGAATCAGTCGCTGCGAGCACGCGGTTCGACCAATCCATAAACATGATCTTGCCGTCTGGCAGTGAAACGGATTTCAGCGATTCACTAATTTTCATATCCATCTTTGTTGCGACCAAAACGCCAATGATACCGTTTCCAAAAGATACATTGCTAACGGCACGAATATAAGCAAGCGTGCTGATCTGCGATAACCCTACATTTGAATCAATAATTTCCATGTAACCTTTGCTCTTATAACTGACCGCATCATCGTACCAGCTTGGCTTCTCTGCATCGGAGAAAAAATAAACCCCGGTTTGTGTCAACTGACGCTTCGGTGCAAAAAAATAGTAATCATTTGGGTCATAAATATACAGCGAATAATATACGGCTTCTCCTCCATTTAGAGGAATCGAATTACTCGCAAGCAGCTTGTCGACCTTATCGTATTTCCGCACTCTTTCAATCACCGTTTCAGCCCCTGTAGGCACAAGCTGCTGCGTAATTGGATTTTGAATAATCGTCGTCGTTATTTTGCTGATCGTATCCATGTCACGATTAATGACGGTATCGTTTTGTTTAATGAGCTCCACATATGCGCTCGTCACATGGTTTTTGAGCAAATGCTCTGCTTTCATATTGCCGTACCAATGCAGTAGAAAAATCGGACTCACCATCACGAGAAACAAAAGTATCAATTGCTGCTTTATGTTCAATTTTGTCAAAGGATTGCTAAGACCCGATCGCATGCAGGCACCTCCGGTTAATAATTGTACTATAGCAAAAAAAACAGCCAAACAGAGTGGCTAGATCTACCCTTTTCAAAAGGGGCAATGGAGCATAATCGTAGAAATACACATACTTCATACAAAAAAAATGCTGCTAGTCAACAGATGTTGGTTAGCAGCACTTAGGATGGTATATTTTAAGCGATAATAGATTTGATATGTATATTTCTCTCCTGGCTTAAATCCAAGAAATAATCTGCCAGCTTGATAAGAGGCGTCTCAATATTGTGCGGATTGATGTACACGACCTCGCCTTCTCGGCCATCCGTCAGAAGCACTTGTTTGCCGACTAATCGCTTCATCAGGTTTTCAATAAATACCGATATAATTTGCGGGTTAAGAACGCCAAACTTCCCATCTGTCATCTGATTTACAATTTCATGAAAGGATAATGGCTCGTGATAAGGACGCTTGGAGGACATCGCATGAAAAATATCCGCAACTGCTACGATAGAGCTGAATAAATCGATATTTTCCTTTTTCAGTCCGAGTGGATAGCCGTTCCCGTCCTCGCGTTCATGATGCTGAAGCGCAACGCGAGCGATTCGGAGGCTTAAGCCCGTCGTACCCTTGAGCAGCTCATAACCGTAAATGGTATGCTTCTTAATTAATTGGAATTCAACCTCATTCAGCTTGCCCGGCTTGTTTAAAACCTCTAGCGGAAGCTTTACTTTGCCAACATCATGCAGGGTAGCAGCAAGCGACAAAATCGAAAGCTCTGAATTGTCCAGATTCATCCATCTTCCGATAAGCGTCGATATGACGCCCACACCTACGTTATGCTCATATACATAATCATCCTTGGCCTTCACCGCTTCGAATAATTCGAAAATATCCTGATTTTTGGATAGCTGCAAAATAGCTGGCAGCACCTCATTGCGAATCTCCATTAACGGGACCTTACGTGATACTAATATCGATTCAAAGAGCTCTTTTGAGATATTCACCGTTTGCTGAACAAGCTCACCAATTTGAATGCTTGGTTGCTGAATCGGCTTATCCTCATAAGCAAGGGCAATCGATGATAAATCTATCCGATGGTTTATTAATATTTGTATTGATTCACGAGTCAGAACAGAGTCAGCAGGTACAATCGTAACGCCATAAGCGTTCAAAATATCATATTTCATTTTTTTCCCGATCAACTGTTCCATGACTTCACTCCCTCGGACTTGACGTTTCCAACTTTTAGTTTACCATATCTTATTTAGGAAGGGTCTATTAAAATTAGAAAGATGAGAATACATAGAAAAAGCCAACGGATTAGGAAGGCTAATCCGTTGGCTTTTTCAGAATCAAATCCTGTACAGCTATCTTAAAATCCATCATAAAACAATAAATATTGATCTGTATTCGCTTTAGTTTATCAGCATTTTATGAATTATAGTTCCAACCATACTTCCATTAGCTGATCCAGCTGCTTTTGCCGTTCCTCCTGCAAATTCCAAATGGATTCAAGCGCAGCTGGATCATCCATTTCCGCGACTTGCTCCATTTCCATATTGCCCTCTAGCAGGCTTGCTTCAAGCCTCGCAATCTCTTGTTCCAGCTGCTCCTTCGTACGCTCCACTCTTCCACCATGTTTCGGCTTCGTACGCTCAGCTAATTTCCTCGGATCTCGCACAACATAATCTGTTTTAACGGTAACATTGTTCTCGTTCGTTTTATAAGGCTTCCGCTTCGACTTAAAGTCATCATAATTGCCCAAGTAAGTGTGAATGGCTCCCTCATTAAGCTCCCAAACTCGTTTAGCCAGCCGATTGATAAAATACCGATCATGCGAGATCGCCAGCACCGTTCCATCATAGTTTTCCAAAGCTTCCTCCAGCGCCTCGCGGGAGCTGACATCAAGATGATTCGTTGGCTCATCCAGCAGCAATAAGTTCGGTTTTTTGCGAATAAGCAGCGCGAGGCGAAGGCGTGACCATTCCCCGCCTGACAGCAAATGAAGCGGTTTAAATACATCCGTTCCGTAAAACAAATAGCTAGCCAGTATATTCCTTGCCTCGCCTTCCTCTAAACCGCCCTCCGTTTTAAAAAATTCAAGTACGCTGAGCTGCTTATCGTCAACCTTCTCTTCTTGAGCCAAATAGCCGATATGAAGACGGGCTCCTAAGACTAGCTGTCCATCATCTGGCTGAAGCTCGCCAAGCAGCATTTTAAACAACGTCGTTTTGCCTGAGCCATTGTCCCCAACCAGCACAACCTTCTCACCATAGAACAAGCTGCCCTCAGCTTTTTTCAAAATAACCCGATCACCGAATTGTTTAGTTACATTCTCAAAGGTAATTGCCTTACGACCAGAGCGATCAAGCGCTGTAAGCTCGAAATCAGCGGTCTTCGGATCAAGAACTGGTCGTTTAATCATTTCCAGCTTTTCCAAAGCTTTGCGCATGGAAGCGACGCGTTTAAAAAACTTCTCATTGTCGCCGATACGCCCCCATTCCTCCAAGCGCTTAATCGTTTCCTTCATCTTCTTTATCTGCTTCTGCTGCTCTTGAAAATTCGCAAACTGCTGCAAGAGAAGCTCCTCTTTCTCCTTCACATATCCGCTATAGTTTGTAAGAAAGGTTTGTGCTGTACCGTCCTCAAGCTCGATTATTTTGGAGCACACCTCATCAAGAAAATAACGATCATGCGATACAATGACACATGCGCCATCATATTGCTGAATAAATTGCTCCAGCCACTCCATCCCCCGCAAATCCAGATGGTTCGTAGGTTCATCAAGCAGCAGCAAAGCCGGTCGGACAATCAACTGGGAGGCAAGTGCAATCCGCGTTTTCTCACCGCCGGACAGGCTGCCAAAGCTTCGTGAATAAACAGCTCGATCGATACGCAAGCCCGTTGCGACCTGCTCAATTGCCGTATCCATCTCATAACCGCCGCTTCTCTCGAACCTTTCCTGAGCCAGCGAGTATGTTTTCAGCAAACGCTCCAAAGCAGCTGAATCAGCAAGCATTTGCGGACTCGACATCTCTATTTCCATCTGCGTCATCTGATGCTTGCACGCCATTAATTCTTGATAGCCATAAGCCAAAACTTCATACACGGTCAGCTTATCAAATTCGGCAGGTGTCTGCGGCAGATATCCGATTGCCAGCTCCTTCTGTACCGTAAGCATTCCCTCATCTACCTGATCATGACCTGAAATTAGGCGAAGCAATGTCGATTTTCCGCTTCCGTTGCGGCCAATCAACCCGATCTTCTCGCCTGCTTGTATTTGCAGCGTTAGTCCATCAAATATCAGATTTGCGGCGTGGTATTTCTTTATTTCCTGTATATTAACAATAATCATGTGAAGAGCCTCCTGTTAGATGAAGACCCTGACTCTCAAACACAACAAAAAAAGAGCCGCAGCAACAAGCCTGCGACCCTTCGGATGGTAAAGCTATCCGTAGTGGTTAAAGTAGGCGTCTTCTCGCGAATGGTTTAATCGTATGAGCATAATTGGACAGACCTCTCCCGTTCGCGGAAAATGTATGAACAATGCCAGCCATAGCAATCGGCAGCTGGCTAATACGGTTATTGACCATTTCGTGATTCACCTACTTCACCTCCCTTTCATTCATTCTTTTTAAAATAACATAAGGCCAAGTGTTATTGCAATAGCCAAACCAAATTTTGTATTTACAAGGAGTAAGCGTACATGATGTCGAAGATGACATTGTGAAGTATGCTTATATATGGATAGATTTACATATCTTGGGGTGTAGCTTTACAGCTTTTTGATCATTTTAAAATTGTTTAATTTCACACCTCTCCGTTCCACAACTTGTGACTCGACTTCCCGGTATTCATGACGTTCAAAAAATGGTTTTGCTGTTATGCTCGCAACTGTTTTTATCTCATTTACCCCTAGTCGGCCAGCTTCAGCTTCAAGTTTTTTCAATAGGGCTGAAGCTACGCCTCTTCTCTGATAATACTTATGGACATACATTCGATCCAGCTCCCCTCCATAGGTCATATCAGCAAATCCTACAATTTGACTGCTGTTCTCAGCGATAAAAGTAATATTTCGAACCATGGATTCCTTCCAAGCTTCGATTTTTTGGTCTGTCTCATCTTGTGGAGCCCAATCGTTAAGCTGATCTTGTGAATAATGTTGTTTGTTTACTTCATGCACCGTTTCATAGAATAGGGAAACAACCTCACTTATATCCTCTTCAAGGAACCTTCTAATATTAATACTCATTCCTCCATTTGGATTTTTATGTATAAAAGTAATCATTTTGCACACTATAAGCATATTGCCGTTTTCTATGCGGTCAAAAACAAAAACATGATGAATGGGAGAATACGATGAGAAAAATATCTATGTTAGTCTGTCTGCTATTCCTGACCCAAACATTTGGAATTGTATTAGCACATCCAAATCCAAATGCTGAACCTGCTGGAGTACTTGTCACTATAATTAACAGCGAAGGCCAAAATATTGGATCCGCTCAGCTCACCCAAAAAGCTGACAAAGTATATTTGCACATTGAAGCGGAGAAGCTTCCTCCAGGCAAGCACGGTATTCACTTTCACAGCATGGGAAAATGCGATACTCCTGATTTCAAAACAGCTGAAGCTCATTTCAATCCAGTGAACAAGCAGCATGGCTTTAACAATCCAAAAGGCTACCATAACGGTGACCTCCCCAATATTACGGTAGGCGCCGATGGCAAAGTGAAGGCTGATATCGTAAGCAGCGATGTGACGCTCTTGAAAGGCAAACCAAATTCCTTATTAAAGGACGGCGGCACATCCATTATCATCCATGAAAAAGAAGATGATTATGTTACCGATCCATCCGGAAATTCTGGCAATCGTATCGCTTGTGGGGTTATCCAATAAGCTAGCGTGAAAAACGAGAGGCTGTCACAAGGTAATAACCTTGTAACAGCCTTTTTTTGATCTCGATATTTATTTGTATTTATTTGTTATAAGCTCGCTGACGCAAGCTTTCGTAAAGCAAAACCGTTGCTGCCATCGCTACATTTAACGACTCTGCTTGTCCAACCATCGGAATAATGACCGATTCGTCCACGAGCGCGCGAACTTCAGGAGACAGTCCTTCTGATTCGCTGCCCATCAGCAGCCATGTTGACTGTGTCCAGTCGTAGCCATAGCAGGTATGCTCTGCTTGTAGGCTTGTCCCAATAAGCTTCATGCCTTTTGCTTTCGCTTCGGGCAGCAGTTCTTTTAAATCCGCTTCTATAATAGGCAGATGGAATAAAGAACCCATCGTAGATCTTACGGTTTTCGGATTGTAGAGGTCCACGCAGCCTTTGCCCAAAATAACAGCATCTGCGCCAACCGCATCCGCGCTGCGGATGATCGTTCCCGCATTTCCAGGATCTCGTACGCCGTCAAGCACAACGACAAGCCCGTTTTTGCGATATAATGCCTCTTTATGTACGGACAGCTTTGACAAAATAGCAAATACAGGTGGAGGCGTATCCGTTCCTGTGCATTTTGACATGACCGATCGTGAAGCTTGAACCCACTCCAAACCGAGTGTTGCCTCCGTATCATTCGTTTCTCGCTCCAGCTTAAGCTCTGCGGGAATACCACGTTCTGCATCATAAACAATCGTCGTTACTTTTGCTGTACCTCTCAGCGCTTCCAATACGAGATGAACGCCTTCAATTAGGAATTGGCCGCTGCGATCACGGTATTTTTTGTCTAGCAGCGATGCCCACTGCTTGACTCTGTCATTTTGTACAGATGATAGCAAAGAATCAAAATTTTCATTCATAGTTTGATTTAACCTTCCGAATATGCAATTTCTAAATTTGTTAGATCTGAGTTTTTACCTACAATAACAAGAATATCATCCCTGCCAATTAAATCGTCCGCATATGGAGCGATGTTCATGGTAGAGCCCGTTTTGATAGCCATAACATTACATTTATACTTCGCCCTAATATCGAGCTTCTTCAAGCTTTGTCCAATCATTGGCTCGGGAGCTTTAATTTCAATGATGCTATAATCGTCTGATATCTCGATATAATCGAGAATGTTAGGCGACACAAGATGATGCGCAACGCGCAGGCCCATATCCCGTTCAGGAAAAACCACCTTATCGGCACCAATTTTGCCTACAACTTTACCATGAAGCTCGTTTTGAGCTTTGACGATTAACGTTTTTACGCCTAAATCCTTCAAAATGAGCGTCGTCAAAATGCTTGACTGAATGTCCTGTCCTATCGCAACGACAACAACATCAAAATTCCGAATACCGAGCGCTCGAAGCGCTTCCTCATCCGTTGAATCAGCGGATACCGCATGAGTTACAAAATTAACGACTTCTTGTACACGCTGTTCGTTCGAGTCAATAGCTAATACCTCAAAGCCCATATCTGTCAAAGCTTTTGCAATGCTGGAGCCAAAACGCCCCATTCCAATTACTGCGTATTGCTTCTTTGCCATCGATACATAATCCTCCTTACGCGGATGATTGCTGCAGTTATTTAGACAGTATACCATAGCTTGCTCATTCGGATGAAAGAAGCATGCACTGGACATAGTAAATAAGTAAATCCCAATGGGCAGGAGGCTGTTTAGCTTGAAAGAAATTGATCTGCGTCAAGCAATCGTTATGCGTGTGCAGGATAACTCTGCGAAAGATCTATCGGAAGTAATTGAAGACTCAATTGGCGCGGATGAGCGTGCTTTGCCGGGGCTTGGTGTACTTTTTGAGATGATCTGGCAGCAATCCACTGAGCTAGAGCAAGAGCGAATGGTTGATTCCTTATATAGGCATCTTCATCATTCTGAGCATGCTAATCCGTCTCAGTAACGCACAGCTGCAGAATAAACAATTTGGCCTCCGATAATGGCAGCTGTTACCCAAGGCAGGCCATCATAACGATCCACAATAATTAAATCCGCTGCTTTGCCAAGCTCTATGGAACCAATGTCACCATCCACGCCCAATGCCTGCGCTGGATGTAATGAGACCATCCGTACCGCAGCTGGCAAAGCGGCAATCCCTTCATCTGCAAGCTTAAACACAGCTGCCAGCATAGAAGATGGATGATAGTCTGAGCATAAAATATGGGCAGCGCCAGCAGCAATTGCATCGACCGCCTTTAAATTGTTGTCATGAGACGCGCCTCTAACAACATTAGGAGCACCTACGCAAACACGAAGCCCTCGCTTAGAAGCATATTTTGCCGTAACCATATTAATTGGAAACTCACAGACAGAAACCCCATAATCAAGCGACTCATCTACCTTCTCCACCGAATCATCGTCATGTGAGGCAACGGCTATGCCAGCTTTAGCTGCTAGTTTGCTCAGATTCTTCAAATGGCCACCGTTTACCAGTTGCCTTTGCTGAATGAGATTATCAACAATTGCACGAACCTCTACCACGCCTACACCCTGATTCTTCATTACATAACGCTCAAAAGAGCCGGGCTCACGATATTGGCCTTGCCCGGGCGAATGATCCATAAAGGATATATAATCAATCGCTTTCTCATTCAAAAAACGTTCAACTATTGGCATGCCTGCCAGATGTGATACCTCAAAGCGCAAATGTATTCGATTGCGAATCATCGATCGTTTATTGCGGTAGCTGTTAATCTGCTCAATCATCCCCGTTAGCAAATGATCTCCTCGCAAACTAAGCCCTACGCCAAGCGATAATGAATGATACATCGTAGTTATGCCATGCACCGGCAGCTTCCGTTCAAACTCCAGCAATGCCATATCCAAAGGAAACAATGTATTGGGACGCGGCTGCACTTCTTTCTCAATCGCATCGCAATGAATGTCAATTAGGCCTGGAAGTATGTACTGCTGCTTTGCATCTATGTTTATAGACTTTGGGTGCAGCTTTATCCAATTGCTGATTGCCAGTTCATCGTGCAGCACGGCAGTTATTCGCCCATCGATAATAGCAATTGCCCCGTCATCCATTTGGCCAGGCAAAACGATCTTTCCGTTTGTAATGATCATAGGCGCAGTGCTGGCTCTCAAGCGATTATCCATCGATATACACTTCCCCCGCTCTAAAATGATTGTAATGATTTTACCATATTTTACTTATAAAAACATACCTAGGAGTTAGATCCTTGATATTTGTAAAAAATACATTAATTCCTCTTTTATGCAGTTCCAAAGCCTCTATATTATGCTCGAAACAAGCAAAAAAACCGCAAGAATAATTCCTCGCGGCTTTGAAGCATAATAAAGGCAACAAGCGTTGCCTTCCGTTTCTCATTTTATTCTTCAAGAGGTATCAGCTTGTAAATATCTCCATTTTCAAAAGAATCGATTAAACGATCCAGCCATTTGTAATATTTTAAAGCCTCATCAATCTTTTGTGTATCATTATCAAGCACATCAAGGAAAGCTTGTTCGCTTTCGTATTGAAGCTTTAGAGCATCAATTTCCTTCATTGATCGGTTTAGGGCACTCATATTTTGCTCGACAGCTTTTCTCCATTTAATGGAGAAGTAGTCAGTAAAGTTTTGATGCCAGTTCGGCTCTACTTCATATAAGTCTTTTCTTGAGCCTTTTCCCCATACTTTATTTATCATCTTCAGATCATGCAGCGTACGCATGCCAGTACTCATTGAAGTCTTGCTCATGCCCATCGTCTGGCTCATCTCATCAAGTGTAACTGGCTCACGATTAAAGTACATATTGCCGTACAAATGACCAATGGATAACGTAATGCCGTACAAATCCATGTTTTCACCTATTGATTCAATGACGCGGCGCCTTGCTTTATGCAGCTTGGTTAGCTGCTCATCTGTTAATGCTGCAAGCTCATTCATGTCGTTCCTCCTGAGGAGTGTCTTTCCCCCTATCATTCTTACATCAATTATTGTAATCAAATGACCATCCATATGTAAAGAACACGTTTGATACGAAAAAGGGAGTTATCCAGAGTATACAGTATGTAAAGTTCGTAAAGTTATAACTGTACGTAGTATACAGAGTCTCACGCCTTTTGACCATAACAAACATAACCAACTAAACTTATGGGAGTCGAAATATTCCAAAGGGGGCACAACATGGCGATTATAGAAGCCAAGAGGCTGACCAAAATTTTCGGAACAGATCCGAAAAAGGCGATCCCGCTGCTGGATAAAGGATGGTCTAAAGAGAAAATTTTTGCAGAAACAAAGCTTACGGTTGGGGTGAACCAAGCAAATTTCTCGATTGAAGAGGGACAAATATTTGTTATTATGGGCTTGTCCGGTAGCGGCAAGTCGACACTTGTACGTCTTCTCAATCGATTAATTGAACCTACTCTAGGTCAAGTCCTGTTTAACGGGACAGATGTTCTTAAGATGTCACCAGAGCAGCTGCGGCAATTTAGAAGAAAAAATGTAGGTATGGTATTTCAGAAGTTCGCACTGTTTCCGCATCGCACCGTTATTCAAAACATTGAATACGGACTAGAGGTACAGGGCATCGATAAGAAAAAACGCAGAGAAATGGCGATGCATTCGCTAGAGCTTGTTGGATTAAAAGGATGGGCAGACAGCTATCCTGACCAATTAAGCGGCGGTATGCAGCAGCGCGTTGGACTAGCAAGAGGACTTGCCAACGACCCGGATGTTCTGCTTATGGATGAAGCATTTGGCGCACTCGATCCTTTAATTCGGAAGGATATGCAGGATGAGCTGCTTGAGCTTCAATCCAAAATGAAGAAAACAATTGTTTTCATTACCCATGACTTAAATGAAGCACTGCGGATCGGTGATCAAATCGCTTTGATGAAGGACGGAAGCATCGTCCAAATCGGATCACCAGAAGAAATATTGATGCAGCCAGCGAACAAATATGTTGAGCGTTTCGTGGAGGATGTTGATTTATCCAAAGTATTTACAGCATCACATGTCATGATTAAGCCTGAAACGATAACGATCGAGAAAGGTCCGCGTGTTGCTTTGCAATTTATGCGTGACCGCGGAGTATCGAGCCTTTACGTTGTCGACAAAGGTATGCGCCTGCTTGGCGTTATAACGGCAGAAGAAGCGGCGAATGCAATTAAAAACGGCCAAAAGCTTGAAGATGCAATGGAGCGAGAAGCACCATTCGCACAGCCGGATACGCTGCTTAATGAGTTGTTTGAATTAATGAGTAATTCGAAATTCCCCATTTCCATTATTGATGCAAACGGGCGCCTTAAAGGCATCGTCATCAAGGGCGCGGTTCTAGCCGCATTAGCTGGAAATTCCGTATTAGAGGCTGGTGAACGTATTGAATCTACCTAAAATCCCATTAGCTGACTGGATCGAATGGCTGGAGGCTTGGTTTGAAGCTCATTTCGACCCTTTTTTTAAATTAATACGCACAGTTGTCGGCGAAACTGTAAATGGCTTGGATGTCGCTCTCAATTGGTTTCCAGCGCTAGTGCTTATTTTGATATTCACTATTTTGGCTTGGCTTATCGGCAAGTGGAAAATGGGAATATTCACACTTATCGGATTGTTAATCATAGAAAATCTCGGCTTATGGAGCCAAACGATGCAGACACTAGCGCTCGTTTTGACTGCAGCCTTCATATCCGTGCTGATTGGCGTTCCTATTGGAATTTTGTGTGCTCGCTACACCAATTTCCAAAAAATCATTACACCATTGCTTGATCTTATGCAGACGATGCCAGCCTTCGTTTATTTGCTCCCAGCTGTAACGTTCTTCTCCTTGGGTGTTGTTCCTGGCGTGATCTCTTCGATTATTTTTGCAATCCCGCCAACGATACGATTAACGAATCTTGGCATTCGCCAAGTCCCTGCCGAATTAGTAGAAGCAGCAGATGCCTTCGGCTCTACGCCAACGCAAAAATTGTTCAAGCTGCAGCTCCCTATTGCCATGCCAACCATTATGGCCGGCATTAATCAGACCATTATGTTGTCACTATCGATGGTTGTCATTGCATCCATGATTGGTGCACAAGGCGTAGGAGCTTATGTATATCGTGCAGTGACGCAAGGAAATACCGGCGTTGGGTTTGAAGCTGGTCTTGCTATTGTTATATTAGCCATTATTTTAGACCGACTGACCCAACAAATTATTCGTAAAAGCAAAACCACTTAAACTAATTTATAAACGTTAAGCGCATGCTCAATGCTAGTTTGCTGCGCAAAATTTAAGCGTATGCTTACGAAGTATTTTGCTGCGCAAAATTTGAGGAGTGATTTTTTGAAATTTAATAAAATGAGTGTAATTGTTGCTGCTGTTATGACCATGGCTTTAGTCGCTGGATGCTCTTCGAACAATGAAGGCGCTAAGAAAAAAGTAACGCTTGCTTACGTGGCTTGGGATTCTGAGATAGCGAGCACGTATGTTGTGAAGGAAGTACTTGAGCAGAAGCTTAATTACAAAGTTGATATGATGCAAGTTGATGCGGGGCCTATGTGGGCTGGTATTTCTGACGGCAGTGCAGATGCGATGGTAGCTGCATGGCTTCCTACAACACATGCATCGTACATCGAAAAATATAACGGTAAATTTGATGATTTAGGACCAAATCTTGAAGGAACAAAAATTGGTCTAGTCGTCCCTAAATACATGGATGTTAACAGCATTGACGAGCTTAACGATGCCGTTGGCGCTGAAGTAGATCATACGATTATCGGTATTGAGCCGGGTGCTGGACTTATGATGTCGACAGAAAAAGTATTAGATCAATATAATCTGCGAGATAAATGGAAGCTGCTTGAGAGTTCCTCCGCAGCGATGACTCAGCAGCTTGAGAAGGCTTATGCTAACAAAGAGCCGATTGTTGTGACAGGCTGGACACCGCACTGGATGTTCGCCAAGATGGAGCTGAAATATTTGGCAGATCCTAAAAATGTATATGGCGGAGATGAACAAATTCATACAATCGCCCGTCAAGGACTAAAGGATGATCTGCCTGAAGCTTATGCATTCCTCGATCAGTTTAATTGGACGCCAGATGATATGGCTTCCGTTATGATCAAAATCCAAGAAGGCGAGACGCCAGAAGCAGCTGCTAAAGCTTGGGTTGAGCAAAATCCTGACAAGGTTGCAGCTTGGATAAAATAATAGCCAACATTCGAAAGAAGCTGTCTCCAAAGTATTCAGACCGATGGATCAATAGCTAACTTTGGACAAAATGTTGGAGAGCATGAAAAAATAGCGCACCAAAGGCTATTCCCGGCGGATTCAATTATTGGTCTCGCCGGCATTGCATAATACCTTAATCATTTCTCTAACGAACCGTATCATTCTTATTATTAAATCCATTACGAATAGTTTGAATAAGACCTGCTGGGTTCGTTAGCTATAAGATTGTTAAAGTGAGGACATCGTCCGGCCTAAGTTCCAACAAAAAACAAAGCAAGAGCTGTTCCAATCGTAGATACATCTACTTTTGGGACAGCTCTTTTTTTAAGTTATTTATTAATGACTTTACATTCTAGCTGTTAATGCTCTTCAGCCTTTATTAATCCAAGCAGAATGGCTGCAAACCAAGCGGCAATGGCGCTGGGCGCTCACAAGTGCTCTTCATAACATAATGCACGCCTTGTTCCGACGCGTCATGGAAGCCATGCATAGCTTCGAGTACATGATAAGCAAGCTCGCCATTAGCGCGATGCTTGCGGCCGGTTTGAATCGCTTTGGCCATGTCTGCTGCACCGACACCACGAGCGTTCTCTGTGTATCCGTAAGCGAGCGGAATATCTGACCATTCGTTTGAGCCCGCACGCCAAATCTTAATTTGTCCGCCAAACCCGTTAGGATCTGGGACAAGAAGTGTGCCCGCGCTGCCGTATATTTCGATACGAGGAAGCGTTGAGCCGCCTTTCACATCAAAGCTTGTGAGCAATGTTCCGATTGGACCCGATGCAAAGTCCATCACTCCAGCGATATGAGTTGGTACTTCAACCTCTACCTGCTGGCCGTATTTCGGTTTGCTTGTAATCGTTCTCTCTGGGAAAGAGATACGTGCCGAACCCGTTACACGAGTGATCGGTCCAAGCAGCGCTACAAGCGCGGTTAAATAGTATGGCCCCATATCAAACATCGGGCCGCCGCCCTTTTGGTAATAAAATTCAGGAGCCGGATGCCATGATTCATGCCCGCCGCACACCATGAATGCCGTCGCGCCAATTGGCGTACCAATCCAGCCGTCCTCAAGCAGCTTGATGCTCGTTTGGATGCCGCCGCCAAGGAATGTATCCGGCGCGCTTCCTACATAAAGGCCTTTTTTCTCAGCAAGCTCAAGTACCTGCTGCGCCTCTTCACGAGTAACTGCAAACGGCTTCTCTACATAAACATGTTTGCCTGCTTCAAGAGCTTGTAAGCAAATCGATGCATGCGCTTGCGGGATCGTCAAATTGATTATCATTTGAACTTCCGGATCAGCAAGCAGCTCCTCAACCGAACAACCGCGAACGCCAAACTGCTCGCCTTTTGCTTTGGCTCTCTCCACATCTAAATCTGCGCAAGCTACAACCTGCAAGGCATCAAAACGGTTGCCGTTTTCAAAATAGATGCCGCTAATATTGCCTGTTCCTATAATGCCTGCTTTAATCTTTTCCATAATCTCTAGTCCCTCTTCTCATATCCTAAGATTATTATGATTGCGAATTACAACTGATTATCTGCCATACCGCTATAAGCAGAAGCTGTTTTCCCTGCTGCCAGCGCATTTGCTTTACCTTCCGCACACCACAAGAAGCCGCGTCTCATAAGTTCTTTTACCGTTTCAATCTCTATAATATTAGCTTGATGACCAAGCGAGTTGTAGTATACGCGTCCAACACCCCAGCGCTTCGTCCACACAACCGGCATATCGACTGCCTTGTTGAGTGAATGCGGTCCCGGTGTCAGCGGAAAACGTGTTGTCGCCAGCACTTCAACTGCCGGATCCACATGCAAATAATATTGCTCAGAGCTGACAACAAAATCTTCAATGCCTTCTGTCAGCTGACTGGATGAATTATTAATATTAACCGTATATTCAACACCGTCATTGCCTGGGTGAGCTACCCATTGTCCGCCGGTCATAAACTGCCAGTCTACATTTTCACGGAACGCATCGCACATTCCGCCATGGCATCCTGCCAAACCTACGCCGCTTTGAACAGCTGCAGATACATTATCGACAAGCTTCTGCTCGATCCGTGCCATCGTCCATACGGGTACGATAAGATCAAGTCCCAACAGTTTTTCTGCATCCGCAAATGCTTCCAATGTGTCGGACACCTCTACCTCAAAGTCCTCAGCTGCAAGCACCTCACGAAAAATTTCTGCTACCTCTTTCGGCTGATGTCCATCCCAGCCGCCCCATACGATTAGTGCTTTTTTCATTACCTTCTCCTGCCTCTCTCCAAGCGCTAAGTAATCTCCTAACTAATAACCCTATATGGCTTACGATAATTCGCTAATTGCTACCCAGCGGCGTTCTGCAATCGAACGATCTACCGCCTCCAGAACCTCTTGGCATTTCACGCCATCTACAAAGTTCGGTACGGGCTGACGATCTTCAGCAAAAGCTTGCATCAGCTCATGCATTTCATGTGTAAACGTGTGCTCGTATCCAATGGTATGTCCAGCTGGCCACCAAGCGTCCATATACGCATGCGATGGATCGGTTGCGAGTACGCGGCGGAAGCCTTGAACATCCTCGGCATCATCGGTGAAATAAACTTGAAGCTCATTCATCCGCTCAAAATCAAACTTGATGCTTCCTTTACTGCCGTTAATTTCAAAAGCGTTCGTACAGCGATGGCCGGCTGCGAAGCGAGTCGCCTCAAAGCTGCCCAGCGCGCCGTTAGCAAAGCGTGTCATAAACATAGTTGCATCATCCACTGTTACTTCTCCGAGCGGTCCACCCTCGCTTCCCTTTGCACTGAGGCCTGTCATAGCTGAAGCAATCGGGCGCTCTTTAACGAAAGTCTCGCTCATGCCGATAACCTCATTGAATTCTCCAACGAGAAAACGCGCCATATCTATTAAATGTGCTCCTAAATCACCATGGGAGCCGGAGCCTGCAATTTCCTTCTGAAGACGCCATACGAGCGGGAAGCTCGGATCGATAATCCAATCTTGCAAAAACACAGCACGGAAATGATAGATTTCACCGAGCCTGCCATCTGACACCAATTTTTTGGCAAGCTGTACAGCAGGTGCAAATCGATAATTAAAACCTACCATATGCTTCACGCCTGCTTTTTCAACAGCATCAAGCATCTCGCGGGAGTCTTCAAGCGTAAGCGCCAGCGGCTTCTCACAAAAGATATGTTTGCCGGCTGCCGCTGCTGCTAGAGCGATAGCCTTATGTGCATCACTTGGTGCATTAATATCGATTAAGTCGATATCCTCGCGGTTAACGAGCGCATTCCAATCCGTTTCAGCACTTTCCCAGCCGAATTGTGACCGTGCTTGTTCAACGCCTTCTGGATCGCGACCGCAAATGGCCGTCATCTCCGGCTTAATCGCATTCGGGAAAAACATCGGAAGCGCGCGGTACGCGTTGCTATGTGCCTTCCCCATAAACTTATAACCAACCATGCCAACTCTTACTTTATCCATAATAATCCGCCTCTCTTAAGCGTAAACGCCTTATGCTGCCACTAGCGATAAGATCGCGTCCCGCAATTGAAATAGAATGGAGCAGAAAAACTAGTATTCAGGATTTTAACGTTTGAGTCTTGACGTTTCTCTTGTGATCAGGCTGACCGGTAAAACATCTGTTTGTGAATCTGTCGTTTTCGTTTTCTGATCCGGGTCCAGCAATCTAGCAGCTGCAAGCTTACCCATCTCATAGAAAGGAACAGCAACGGTAGAAAGCCTAGGACTAATGATGCGCGAGCCGTCTGAGTCATCATATCCAACTAGCGCATAATGCTCGCCAGCTTCAACTCCCAGTTCCCGCAAGCGCTGCATCAGGCCGATTGCCATTCGATCATTAGCCGCAAATACCGCGTCGATATTGCCTTCTTTAATTTGTTCCGCCAATTGCTCCCCGAGCTCCGCCCCGCTCTTTCGGCTGTAATTACCGTGATAGATTAGACTAGGCTCATAAGCAAGTCCCGCTTCCATTAGAGCCGCTTTGTAGCCTTCCTGCCTATCGGCACTATTGGAATACTGCAGCGGGCCGTTAACAAAAGCAATGCTGCGGCTGCCCTGACTCAACAAATGCGAGACGGCTGCCTTGCTGCCTGATACATGATCAGCATCGACTGTACGATAATGCTCCGCATCAAACCGCTGATTTACAAGGCAGAAAGGAAAGTTTTCAGCCTTCAGCTCAGCAAGGGCGGCTCTTTCCTCAGGCACATTTTGTGAGCCTAAAACGATGCAAGCATCAATCTTATGCGTGCGAAATAGCTTAGCGTAATCTCTCGCCCCATCCGGCTCTCTAAAAATAAGAAGCAGGTCATAGCCGCAGCGCTTCGCTGTTTCACCGATTCCACTTAATATTTCCGAAAAATAGTAAGTGGAAAATAAATGAACTTTGGGCACGAATGGCAATATGACGCCAATATTCCCGCTCTTCCTTCGAGCAAATTGCTGAGCAAGCGCATTTGGTACGTATCCAAGCTCAGCCGCGGCTTGTAATACCCGTTCACGCGTTTCCTCTTTGATAGGGCCGACGCTGTTCATCACTCTCGAAACAGTCGCCTCTGAAACTCCAGCTAGTTTCGCAACTTCTTTCCTGCTAATAATCATTTTCCTCCTGAAAAGCTAATATGCTAAGTTGTCTTTTCATTTCAATGTACACGCGTACATTATTGCATGAAAACGTTTTAGCGTCAATAAACTTTTTGCATATTTTTCTATCGTTGCCCTCATTACAAAAAAAACGATCCAGTACGCTTGCATCGGCGTCCCAGATCGTTTTTTCTCGTTGTCTCTTGCAGTTACTTACTTCTTCGCTATTTCATTAATCCATTCAAAAACAGCGGACAGCGCATTTGCTTCCTCGCTCATGTTCATCCTATCGATATAGGATTCACGGTTTTGGTACAAACGCTCGACGCTCTCAACAAGCGTGCTTGCCGTCAGCTTCTCTTCATACAATACGTCGGCATAACCCGATTTCTCAAAAGACTGGGCATTCAAAATTTGATCGCCTCGGCTCTGATCCCGTGTTAGAGGAATAAGCAGCATCGGCTTCTTTAAGGACAAAAATTCAAAAATGGAATTAGAGCCTGCTCGTGAAATCACAAGGTCCGTCATCGCCAAAACATCCGGCAATTGCTCATTCACAAATTCGAATTGCTTATAGCCAGGCATAGCAAGCGAAGGGTCAACTTGATTTTTACCGCAGAGATGAACGATTTGATAGCTTTTGGTAAGGCTTATTAATGACTGTCTGACCGCCTGATTAATTTTGCGTGCACCCAAGCTTCCACCCATAATTAAGATAACCGGTTTGTTTTTAGTAAATCCGCAAAAGGTTCTGCCTCTTTCCGCGTTGCCCTGCTTCACTTCCTCACGTATAACTGCCCCTACATGCCTGCTTTTATCAGCCTTCAGCATGCTGCCCGTCTCAGGAAAAGTCGTACATACTCCTGTAGCAAAAGGAATCGATAGCCGATTGGCAAGACCTGGCGTCAGATCGGATTCATGAATAAGCAGCGGCACCTTGTTTAGCCATGCGCCAATAACGACAGGTACGGATACAAATCCGCCTTTGGAGAAAATGACGTTCGGTTTATTTTGCTTAATAAGGCGATAAGCTTGATAAAGGCCTTTTACTACCTTGAACGGGTCCTTAATGTTCTGAATATCCATGTACCTTCTCAGCTTTCCCGTCGATATCGGAAAATACTTAACCTCTGGAATCGTTGCGATAAGCTGCCTTTCAATACCGCTCTCCGATCCGATATATTGGACTGACCAGCCCTCTTCCAAAAAATGCGGGATCAAGGCCATATTAACGGTAACGTGTCCGGCTGAGCCTCCCCCGGTGAACATGATTGTTTTCATGAATGACTAGCCACCTATCGTTTTTTATCCATTTATTATACGGGTAAAGATTCGTTTTAGCACTGAAATTCAAGGAGATGGATATAAAAAGCATCCCCAGCCGCTAGCGCTGCTGCGCGATTGGCCGAGGATGCTTTAAACGTGCCTATATCCCTACCCTTAAGGCGCAGTTTCCAGAAACTTAGACGTTGGATTCTTGTCTACTGCCGTACGCATCGCATATTCGTTCTCGAACAAGACGACATAGTTGCCCTTCTTGTCCTTTACGAGCGTCGTATTGATTCGGAATTTGCTAGGGTCAATATTATCATCAACGATCCAGCGGGCAAATTGGAACTGCATCCGGTGCAATTGAATATCTACGCCGTACTCCGCTTTCATTCGATGCTCAAATACCTCAAATTGCAAATGACCAACAACGCCGAGAATTGTCTCGTCGAAGTTGCCTGTAGAGTGGAACACTTGAATCGTGCCTTCCTCCGTGAGCTGATCAATGCCCTTTTGGTACTGCTTGTGCTTCAACGCATTTTTAACGGTTACTTTAGCAAAAATTTCAGGCGAGAACGTTGGAAGCTCATCGAACACAACTTCGCCGCCTTGTGATAATGAATCGCCGATTCGGAAAATGCCTGGATCAAACAAACCAATAATATCGCCCGGATACGCTGTATCCACGATATCTCGGTCTTGCGCTAGAAACTGCTGAGGCTGAGCAAGCTTAATGTCCTTGCCATTACGCACATGACGAACGCTCATTCCGCGCTCGAATTTGCCGGAGCAAATCCGAAGGAAAGCAATTCGGTCACGATGGGCTGGGTTCATATTCGCTTGAATTTTGAAAACATATCCCGTAAATTTCTCATTCGTCGGATCAACCTGACCTGTCGTGCTGTTGCGCGACGTCGGCTTAGGAGCCAGCTGAAGGAAGTTTTCTAGAAAAGTTTGCACGCCAAAGTTATTAACCGCGCTTCCGAAGAAAAGAGGCGTCAGTTCACCCGCTTGCACTTTCTCGAAATCAAATTGATCACCAGCGACATCCAGCAGCTCAAGATCACCAATAAGCTGATCTGTTAAATAATCGCCAGCCATCTCACGTATGACAGGATCATTATAGTCGCTAACGGGACGAACCTCGATTGTCGAGTGGTCATTTCCTTGGAAAAGCTCGACCTGTGTTTTCATTCGGTCATAAACACCGCAAAGCTCGCGTCCCATGCCGATTGGCCAGTTCATTGGAACAGCGCGAATGCCTAAGACACGCTCAAGCTCCTCCATTAATTCAAATGGACTTTGCCCTTCACGGTCCAGCTTGTTAATAAAAGTAAAAATCGGAATGCCGCGTTTACGGCAAACCTGGAACAGCTTGATCGTTTGTGCCTCGACACCTTTGGCAACGTCAATAAGCATGACGGCGCTGTCGGCTGCGGTAAGCGTACGATACGTGTCCTCACTGAAATCTTGGTGACCAGGCGTATCAAGAATGTTAACGCGATGTCCTAGATAATCGAACTGCATTACGCTGGACGTTACCGAGATACCACGTTGTTTCTCAATTTCCATCCAGTCGGATGTTGCATGACGGCTCGCTTTGCGCGCCTTAACTGACCCTGCAAGCCGAATGGCTCCTCCGAATAGGAGGAGCTTCTCAGTGAGGGTCGTTTTTCCTGCATCCGGGTGAGAGATAATCGCGAATGTACGGCGCTTATCTACTTCCTGTTTAATTTCTTCACTTAACGATTGGCTCATGCTTGTCTTCCCTTCATTACGTAAGGTATGCGGCAGCGATTATTTTCCGCTGTTCGAAACCCAAATGACGTTATCTTCCTCTTGTCCGTTAACCGGCCACCAATGGAAACCATCTTCTTTTAGCATTTCATCCGCAGCTTCTGGACCCCATGATCCCGCTGGATACAGCTTCAAATCACTTTTCTCTTCACGCCAAGCTTGTGCAATACGATCCACGAAAGCCCAAGCTTGGGATACTTCATCCCAGCGCGTGAAGTAAGTGGAGTCGCCGCGTGCCGCATCATGAATGAGGCGCTCATACGCTTCAGGCGTATTTAAGCCGATTTGGCAGCTTTGGCAGAACTCCATGGCAACTGGCTGTACCGAATTGTTTTGACCTGGTGTTTTTGCGTTTACTTTAATATATATGCCCTCAAGCGGGTTTACGCGAATAACGAGCAAATTCGGCGCCAAATCATGACGCTGGGCAAATAGAACATTTTGCGGCATCGATTTAAACTCAATGACGACCTCCGTTGTTTTTACAGGTAGACGTTTGCCCGTTCTAATATAGAAAGGCACGCCAGCCCAGCGGAAGTTGTCCACTAATACTTTGGCAGCAAAATAAGTTTCAGTCGTGGAGTCCTGGCCAACAGAATCCTCTTGGCGGTATCCCGGAAGTTCTTTGCCGTGATGGCTGCCTTCGCTGTATTGACCGCGTACGACGTGCGAGCGAACCTCATCACTTGACGTATAATTGCGCAGTGAACGAAGCACCTTCACCTTCTCGTCACGAATATCTTCTCCGTGCAAGCGGCTTGGCGGCTCCATAGCAATCATCGTAAGCATTTGCAGCATATGGTTCTGACCCATATCGCGCAAAGCTCCCGATTTGTCGTAATAGCCTCCGCGATCCTCAACGCCAACCGTTTCGGATAATGTAATTTGAACATTGGCAATATGGTTATTATTCCACAAAGGCTCAAAAAAAGCATTAGCAAAACGAATAACTTGAATGTTTTGAACCATTTCCTTGCCTAGATAGTGATCGATACGGTATATTTCTTCTTCCTTAAACACTTGGTTAATCTGTTCATTCAGCTTCTGAGCCGATGGAAGATCGTAGCCAAATGGCTTCTCGATTACGACGCGATGCCAGCCATTAGATTCAAGCAATCCTCCGTCGCGCAAATTGAATGATACCGGACCGAAAAGTGAAGGCGCAAGGGCCAAGTAAAAAAGACGGTTGCCGGGAATGTTGAACTTCACGTCAAGCTGCTCAGACAATTTGCTAAGCTCGCGGAAGCCTTCTACATCGTTAATATCGAGTGACATATATACGAAATGTTCTGCAAAACGATTCCAAAGCTCAGCATCGTCCGCTTTGTAACGACAAAACTCTACAATAGATTCATAAAGGTCAGCACGAAATTGTTCATTCGTACGAGGACGTCTTGCTAGACCAACGACGGCAAAGTTTTCCGTGAGCTTGCCTTCTTTATATAAACTGAAAAGGGCTGGAAACAGCTTGCGCCGAGCCAAATCGCCCGTTGCTCCGAAGAGGTAATATACAGCACCTTCTGCAGAGACGGATTCAAGATTATTATTATATGTCATTTGCCTCATTCTTTCCCTATGTATTTTTATACAACTTTACATGATATGTAGTTTAGCATATTCAACTTTAATTCGCTATTCAACATGTCATAAAAAATACTGATACGATCCGTTACTAATTCTAATCAGAGTATACCCATCTATGGGCTCGCCGTCGCATTGGCACTGTATTCACCCGTAATGACAGGCACACCGATCGTCAATGCCGTTTGATCTGAATTTGTCTCTTTATGCAAAGCGATTTGAAGATTGGCTGTTTTCCCATTTTCAACGGTGATGGCTGAATACAGCTTTCGGGTATAAAACATGTCGCTTGTCGTGCCTTTATCTTCATAATGATCCACAGCTTTGGCATCTGTCAGCCTAACCAAACGCTGAATGGCTTGACTATTTTTCGTATAACCTTGTACTTTCATACTCGTCGTAAACGCAGGGGAAATACGTGCGATCTGAGCAGAAACTTCTGCTGTCACTTGCAGCAGCTTATTTTTTTTGGTCATTTCAGTTGGCTTAGTTTCTAATATAACCATAAGCTGCTCGCCATTGCTGTCGATCTGTGTGAGACTAATTGAAACTTGTCCGCCGTATGACGGAATAACGCCAGTGACTGTTTTGCCTTCATTCTGGTTCTGCAACAGTATGCTGCTAGCTTTTCCCGGTTCCTGTGAAAACATTTGCTGAGTAAGCTCCTCCATGGCTCCTTCCTTGCCCGTTACATTCCATCGAATCGACCACTGCGCTCCCTCAGAGCTGCTTTTCATTTGGTCGTCGCTCCATAACCACAGCTCTCCCAAATCATGCTGAAGAAGCTGTTCCGCTGAAGTTGCTTCCTTCGGTTCCCTGTCGGCCTGCCACATCGCCCATGCTGCACATATCAAAATCACAAGCATTGCTAGCATGATTCCAACCTTCGTTTGTTTGGCTCGCTGCCTTGCTGACATACGGTGGCGAGCGGGAGGCGTGTTTTTCGGAATATACATTATTATTCACTCCTGTCCTCTTCCAAATGGGTAAACATCCATACACGTTTGCCTGTAGGTGAATACACTGGTTGCAGGAATGCTGGAATAAATACTTTGAGTTTAGCCTCTCATAGCAAAATGACAATACAACACGCTCAAGCGCTTTATTCCAATTACACTTTGGAGGTGTCATCAGCAAATGGAACGCATTTATCCATTGCACGAAGAAGTCGTCAGTCGTTTTTGCGGGTATCCAGTATGTGTGATTATGAATGACGGCATGCGCCACTTTGGCATACTTAGCTCCTGCGAGAGCGGGAGATTGCATTTAAACGCAGGCTCCGGCGAAACGGAAGCCGCGACCGCAAATGCGAAGCCGCAAGTTTCAAAAAACAAAAAAGGCGGTAAAGGTAAAAAAGAGACGGCTCATAAATCCGCTTCAATGCAAGTTCAAACGCAGGCTTACCCTTATGATCCTTACTATTATGGAGAACGGCCTTATTATCCATGGGGCGAAGCGCTCGCTCTTGATTTGGCTTCAATCGCATTCTTGTTTCTATTGCTGTAAATGGCAAAGCGGCGAGCTCAGCGGAGATGCGCCGCTTTTTTATTTTATTGATGCTGCTGACAGCTTTCGCCAGTCTTTTTAATCACCGTATAGTACGCTGACACAACATATACCAATGGAGTGAGAAAGGAGTTTTCTAATGAGCACATCGATACGTTCCATTCGAGGCATTGAACGATCCTATGCATACTCCACCGTACAAGCTATTAGCCCTTATGCTTATTATCCTTATCGGGATGGCGAAGCTCAGCAAGCCCCAGAATATAACAAGAGCTTAACGCGCGTTTTCCAGCAAGCTGCTAACAGTGCTGCTTCTTGGCTTAATAAGGCAAAACAAGCGCAGTACGACATCGAGCAGATAAACAAGCAATTAAGTAACGAATTGTACACGGACAAGCCAATTGCAAGCAGCTTGCTTCGCCTTACTGCGATGCTCAATCAGTTGGAGGATCATTACAGAGCACATGCTGATGATTTGAAACCAGAGCTGTGGGAAAGTATTGAGCTGGCTTTGAGGCATCCCGCAGCTGAGGAGATCGGACTGCGACGCAGTACAACAGACGGCAAGTGGATTGCGGATTCTACCTATACCATTTCTTCAGAAAATAGAGACCGAACAGCTAGCCTTATTTCTGTTCAGAACGAAATCAGCAAGAGTTTGCTGCCAACTTCCATCCATATGGAGCAAAAACAAAAGTTGTCGTACTCTTCCAGCCGTATGCAGAGGCTAATGCTTGGATCAGAAGGGATGCTTACTGGCTTAAAATATGCACTTACTTATGCCGAGCAGCATAAGGCCGTTGATCTGCTCCAGTCACCTCTTACATCAACCCTTCCTTACGCTGCTTACTACAGTTCTATGCAAACCTACTCACCAATTCCATATGTTGGATTAGTCTTGAATCGGTTCCTTTAAAGTTAAATCCGAAAGGGCATGCCACGTTCGCAAAGCTGCTTCTTGTCACTCTATGTAAGTGATATATTCGGCTCCTTACCGAGTATATCCTTCCGTTTTATATAATAAAAACCTTTATTTTCACTAAATTCCATGTTAAGGGATAAGAACAACCTCAATCATATCACCCGCTTCCGCTCCTCTCGAGCCTGACGGAATGATTGCTAATCCTTCTGCATCCGCAATGGAAGCCATCATACTCGATTTGGAATAGGCTAGCGGGTCAGCATGCAAGCTTCCATCTTCCGTGCTGATGAGTGTTGTGCGCACAAAACGATCATGGGGACTTGGCTTATTCACAGCTGTCCGCAGTATTGCTTTAACTTTACGAGGCAATGCTTCACTTGCTCCCTGCAATCGCAGCAGCACCGGACGAACGAATAATTCAAATCCGACAAAACAAGCACCGGGATTGCCCGACAAGGCGAGCAGCAGCTTGCCGTTAAGCATTGCTGCTGACGTTGGACTGCCTGGTCTCATCGCAACTTTGTCGAAGAGCACTCGGTTTGCATCTTCACTGCCAGATACACTATTGTTCTTTATCGACCTAATGATGTCTGACATGACATCAAAGTCCCCTACAGATACACCGCCTGTTGTGACAATCAAATCAACATCATCCCATACACTCGCCAAAGCAGCCTCAACGGCATCAGGCTTGTCTTCCAATGATCCGCACATAACCGCTAATCCGCCGCTCTGCTCCACCATAGCAGCGACCATAAAGCTGTTGCTGTCGCGGATCTGTCCCGCCGCCAGCGGAGCCTCGACCGCCAGCAATTCGCTGCCGGTCGCAAATATCGCTACGCGCGGGCGCTTGCCAACCGCCACCTCGGCATAGCCGAAGGTGGCTAGCAGCGCAACATGTCCCGTTCGCACAAGCGTCCCGGGACAAGCCAAAGCGCCCCCAAGGCGAAACTCCTCGCCTTGGGGCGCAATGTGCTGGCCTGCCGCGGCGGCGTGCTTAATCAGCACCGCCGGCGAGCCATCGGCCAGCATCGCTTCCGCGGTCTGCTCCAGCATGACAACCGCGTCAGCCCCCATAGGCACAGCCGCGCCAGTCATGATGCGCACGGCAGTGCCCTTCTGCACGGTCGCAAGGGCGAGCTCGCCCGCTGCAACCGAATCAACCACGCGCAGCGTCGCCGGCGTACCTGGCGACGCTGACGCGATATCTGCCGCGCGCACGGCGTAGCCGTCGAGGCCCGAGCGCGCGAAGGGCGGCCAGTCGCTTGTCGCAGCTATCGTCTGCGCAAGCCATCGGCCGCCGCTAGCCCGCAGCGGCACAAGCTCGCTGCCGAGGGCTAGCCCATCCGCAGCAGCAAGCAGCCGCTGCTGCGCTTCTTCCACCTTCACAGCCTGCCGTTTGAACCGGCTCATATGTTTCCTCCCACTCTCCTCACCGCGATTTGCCTTATCCATGCCCTCACTCGCTTCACCGCGATTAGCCTTATCCATACTTCCGCTCGCTTCGCCACTCTCAGTCATATTCAACCTCCGCTCATCTCGCCGCCTTACGTAACCTTCGGCAGCTTGTTCAGCATCCATTTTACAATGTATGTTAAACTATTGGCAATTACGGTCATCAAGCGCCATGAAGGAGAAGCCCATGCCATTAATCGTTCAAATCGTTGGATACAAAAATACCGGCAAAACCACATTGGTTTGCCGGCTAACAGAACGCTTCAAACAAGCAGGATATAAAGTTGGGACAATCAAACGCGACGCGCATGATTTTCAGATCGATACACCAGGAACGGATACATGGAGGCATCAAGAGGCAGGGGCGGATATAACAGCTATCACATCCTCAAAGCGTACAGCTATTATGAAACAGCATGCTGAACCGCTTCAGCTGTTAATTTCACAAATGACCGAGGCCGACGTTATTCTTATCGAAGGTTTCAAAGATGCCTCATACCCAAAAATCATCATGATTCGAACTGCGGTTGATTCCGAGCTGTTCCATAGTGTTTCAAACCCTCTTGCAGCCGCGGCTTGGAGTGATGCCAGCTCTGGAACAATAGTTCACCCGTCCATCCCAGTAATCGATGTAGATGATATCGAGCAGCTATACCAAAAAGTATTATCGATATCCGCTAAGCCATAGCGCTACACTTATTCGGCAATTCCTTGTCTATGTGCATAAATGGCTGCTTGCGTGCGATCATCCACATCAAGCTTATTAAAAATATTAGTAATATGAAATTTTACTGTTTTCACACCAATGAACAGCTCATCGGCAATTTCTTGATTGGAGCGTCCCTGTGCAACCCGCTTCAATACATCCATCTCGCGCTCAGTCAGCTCATCATGCAGCGGAGCTTGCTCCTGCTGCTTTGGCTGCCGGAAGCGATTCATCATTTTAGCTGCTACCTGCGACTCCAGTACCGATTGTCCGCGAGCAGCGGCCCTTATCGCATCCGCGATCTCGGTCGCTCGCGACGTCTTCAGCAAATAGCTGAATGCGCCTGCTTCAATAACAGGGTAGAGCTTGCTATCATCCAAATAGCTCGTCAATACAATTACCTTGCATTCCGGGTACAGTTCCAGCAGTTTTGCTGTCGTCTCGACACCATCCATGCCATCCATAACTAAATCCATAAGTACAACATCCGGTCTGTATGCCTGTGCTAATCGAATGCCGTCCATGCCGTTGCTCGCTTCACCGACAACCTCAATTCCATCCTCGGTATCAAGCACCGCTGCAAGTCCGATGCGCACCATTTCATGATCATCTACAAGCAGAACCTTTATAGGCCGACTCAATTGCTGGGTTGCTTCCACACCTTACACCGCCCTCATTTTTTCATAAAGCTCATCATTATTACTATAATTATATTACATTCTCTTATGAAACATCAGTGGGCACCCAAATTTCAATGACAGTTCCCTCGCCAGGTCTCGAAATCATCTGCAGGGAGCCGCCAATTTCAATTACCCGCTCTTCCATAGTCAGCAAGCCATAGGACGTTTGCTTCTTCGCTTCAAGATCAAATCCAACGCCGCTGTCCTTCAGACTCATGTGTACTTGGTTGCCGAATTGAAGCAATTTGATATCCATGCTTTCCGCTTTCGAATGCCTGAGCGTATTCGATAATGCCTCCTGAGCGATGCGGAATAAATGATCCTCAGCATTAGGAGGAAGCAGGATCGTATCATCAACCTCAAGTGTAATCTTCATCGGTACTTTCTGCTTCAGCTCATCCACTAGAACAGTAAGCGCCTGCCCCAGATTTTTTCCGTCCAAGTGGACGGGCCGAAGATGTAGCAGCAACGCGCGCATTTCTGATTGAGCAACGGCAGCCATTTCCTCAATAAGCTGTACCTGACGTTTGGCTCGCTCCCAATCTCGCTCAATCGTTCGACTAACAGCAGTCGCTGTCATCGATATGGCGAATAACTGCTGGCTTACTGCATCATGCAGCTCGCGCGCAAGCCGCTGGCGCTCTTCGATTACTGCGGTGAACTTGACCTTCTTCGCCCAGTTAGGATCAACCTGCTCTTGTTCTGAAATTTCGTTTTCCGTCGTCTCCCCATTGCTTAACGTAACTGTAAATCGACGTTTTTTTTGCTGCTCGGTCAGCCGCTTCAGCGATTCCTTTAGCTTGGAGTTTTGCAAATAACCGTTTAATGTAGCAGCCGCTAAACCTGCGCCAACGAAAGCTAGTCCGATAATTGCCCATTTCCCTTGAAGCGTGAAGAGATCAACATAACCGATTCCTTGCAATATGATAACAACCAAGCTGACAATGATCAGCAGCCACAATATCGTTTCCGTTACAAGACGCTTGCGGGCCGCATGATTCGAATGGTCGCTCTTATTGCCTTGCTCCATACGGCTCACTTCCTTCTCTTCGCTATTTTAACCACTATGAAGTAAAAAACATATGAAAGAGCAGACCGCAAAACGGTCCGCTTCCTTCATAGCCTATAGTCTTATTCCTCAGTCGGAGCCTTTGTTAATGAAGTTGTTGGGTTTAGCTTGTTTTTTAGTGCTTGCAGCTGCTCATCCACTTTATTTTTTTTCTCAGCATCTGCTGCATTAAAGCTGTTCGAAGAGCTGTTATAGGAGTAAGGCGTGCGCAATACATCTGCTTCAGCCTCTAGCTGCATAATTTTCTCTTCCATCCGGTAGAAGCCGCGTGATGCCGAACCGCTATCAATCGTGTTGTTTGTAGTCAATTGCGCCATTTGCTTTTGAGCTTTTGCTACTTGTGCACGGGAAGCAAGCTCATTGCGCTTGTTGCGAAGCTGGTAGAACTCTTCCTTCATTGCGTGCAGCTGTTGCATCAATTCCTCAGCCTGAGTCTTCGATTGTGCGTGCAAATCAGTATATTCTGTTACCTTTTGGTCAAAATAAAGCTTCTCTTCAAGCAGCTTGCGCGTATGTTCTTCTTGTCCAGCTCTTAGAGCCGCTTCTGCTTTTGATTCACGATCTGCCGCGCTGCGTACTGTTTCTTCCAAGCGCTGCTTCATCCGGCGCTCATTCGCCATTTGTTTAGCTACTGTAACCTCAGCTTGATGAATTTCAGATTCCATGTCACGCAAGTATTGATTTAACATAATAATCGGATCTTCAATTTTGTCCAATGCCTCATTTACCGATGCCTTAGTCATGTCTTTCATGCGTTTGAAAATTCCCATATTAAAAATCCCCCTTCTCGTATTTAGCAATTTTGGCTTTCAATTCTTCAATTTCACGACGTAGTGCTTTTTTCTCCAAATCATCCATCATGCTATCGAACTGTGACGATGTTGTAGGCTGGGATGAAGGTGCCGGTGCACTCCAAGAGCCTGGCGCTTGCGGCGGGTTTTTGTAAGGACCGCCGAAAGGCGAATTTGTATGTTGATCGAATCCTGGGTTATAACCTCCGCCATAACCGTTTCCGTTTCCGTTACCAAAGCCGTTTGGACCGTAGCCGGAGTAGACCGGCGGTTCTTTAGGAACAACCAAGCCTGCGATAATATAGATCAGAATAACAGCTCCGCTTGTGAAGATCGTAACGACTATAAGCAGAATCCGCAGCAGCGTCGCATCCACATTCAACATTTCTGCTAATCCACCGCAAAGACCGAATAATTTTTTGTCTCGAGAAGATCGATACAGTTTTTTCAAGACGACCATCCCTCTTTCTCAAGCTTACGTTTCAGCTGCTCAAGCTCTCGTTCAATAACTGACTGCAATGTGTTGCCCGCTTCGGATACGAATTCTTGACCCATCTTGCGAATGTCGCGAAGACTCTTTGCTTCATGCTCCATGCCGCTTATACGATCTTCCAGCTTTCTAAACACAGAACCCGATTGAATGCCTTGATCACCGAAGCCGCTCGTATATCGAGCGTTCATTCGTTGTTGAAGCCTTAGTGATTCCATACGAGCTGCATAATATTCACGCTTGTCATATACCGATTGGTATTCGCTGCGCATCTCGCGCAGCTGTTCTTCAAGATCAAGCGTGTTTTGACGGCTTTGCTCGAACAGCTCACGGTATTGAATTGAACGCTCTTCGCAGCTAGCTTTCTCATGCAATGCGATTCTTGCCATTTGCTCCTCGCCAGCCTTCAGAGCTGTCAAAGCTTGATTCTCACGGCGTTCCTTTTGCTCTTCAGCTTGCAGCCATTGTGCTTTCAAGTGATTGCTATGTCCTGCATACTGCTGATATAATTTCTCAGCTTGGATAATATCTTCTCTTGTCGACCAGAGGAATTGATCAATCAACCGTACTGGATCCTCTGATTTTTCAAGCCGTTCATTTAATGTAGCGACAGTAATGTCGCGAACTCGCTTCATAATGCTCATTCAATGTCCTCCTTAACGTTTTGCGGTGCAAAACCAGCTTCATCTATCTTTACATTTAATAATGATTCGCAGCAACTAGAATGCTCTGCGTTTGTCTTTCTTAAAGAGGCTCACACCAGCAACGATTAAGCCGATTGCTAGAAGCAGTAAGATGATACCGCCGAGTTTGCCGAAAATCATCATGCCGCCGATTGCAATAAGTATTCCGCCAATCCATTTCTTATTGTTCGACCAACCGACAACCCCCAATCCGATTAGTATGAACGGGAGCAAAAATCCGAATATTGCACCAAAATGAACTCCGACAAAATTAAGTACCGCGATACTGCCGACGATGACAAGCAACACGCCCAAAGCGCTTTTTCCATTCATCTCCATTTCCAACTCCTTTCGACTATTAGAATTTATTCATTTTTCTTTTCTTGCCTTACGTGTGTTGCTCTTGCTTATGTACTTAGTTTAGATCAATTTCTCCTTTTATAAAACGGACTTTCGGCGGTTTTCTCACTAGACTTAGGTCGAGTGGGCAGCCCGCCTCTAGGGTCAAATGCGGGTTAATACCCATATTTTACAGCTTAAACTACTAATATCCCTGTGTTACGTTATTATCACACAGGAGGTGTATACGCTGCCAATGAAAAACTATTCGATTAAGAAACTCATTGTAGCTGGCTTTTTGACTACCGTATTATTCAATACTGGGGCCATTCCTTTCCAAACAAATGGACATGTCTATGCAGCATCATCATCGGTGGAGAAAATAATTGCAACAGGAATGAAATACTTAGGGACACCCTATGAGTTCGGCTCTGATCGAAGCACAACGAAAACATTTGATTGTTCAGATTTCACCAAACACATATTTGAAAAAGCAGCGGGCGTAACGCTTCCTTCTACCTCTGCTCTGCAAGCAGCTTATATTAAGAAAAATTCAGCGATTCAAACAGACTGGAAAAACCTAAAGCGCGGTGACCTCATGTTCTTTATGTCCTATCACGGCAGCAGTACGGCAGGTTATTCGCGTTTAACGAAGTCAAAACAAACGATAACTCACGTAGGCGTTTATTTAGGCAATGGAAAAATGCTCGATACTTATTCGAAGGAAAGCGGCGGCGTACGGGTCGACAACATCGACAATACGCACTGGGAATACCGTTTTGTTTTTGGCGGAAGCGCGCTCTAGCCGTTTTCTTATCATTAAAAAGTGCCGGTCCAGCTACGAAAGCGCATGGCCGGCACAACTTATAGGCTTTGAAGCTTATTTGCTTGCAAGAAATTGATCGAATTGCTTTTGCTTCTCCGCTATTATTTTCTCGATACCTGCCGCTCTCAGCCTCTCGATATACTCGGGCAGTACTTTATCAACATCTACAGATCCTGTTTCAAGCGCAGTTTGGTACTGCCTATCCACATTGCCGACCGCAGCTACTTCAGCCCTTACCGTATCTCCATTAAATACGAAGCCAAGGCCTGGTGAAATTTTTGCCTCTTGGTTAAATTGCTTGAAGCTATTCCACTTCATTGGGTCTTCACTTTCCCATACATAATTTAAAAACTGATTGCCGAACATCCAAGTGGTTCCTGGATTATAATTTTGCGTATACTCGGTTGGCCTGATCACATTCTCACTAACCTTTATATAATGCCTGCCTTCAATCCCGTAGTTCAATAAATTATTTAAGTAAACATCTGTATGCAGCCGATTAATAAACATCATCGCTCGCGCTGGATCTTGTGAGGTCGAAGAGATAGCCAGCATTGACCCCGCGGTCTCTGACGTTGCTATCGTCTTCACATTTAACGGCAGCTGCGCAAGCTTTCCGATCATACCCGTCTGAATCGCCAGCTCTTCACTTTTGCCGGGCTTCAATGCGCCAGTTATTGAAAAAACATCGCCGGATCTCAGCGCCTCGCTGTTCATCGTCTGATTCGTAGCCGCATCTTTATTAATGTACCCTTTTTGAAAAAACTTGCGTGTAATGTGCAGTGTATCTATATAACGGCCCACTTCATAGGCAGGCAAAACCTTAGTGCTTTCTCCATCCTTCAAAATGACCCCAGGAATCGATGTATCTCCTAATGCATCAAAATTCCCAATGTAATGTGTATTAAACGATTCCCCCATCTTCAGATAAAGGGGTGTGATCTCCGGCTTTTTCTCTCGGACAATCTGATAAACCTCATCTAAGTCTTCTATACTTTTCACTTTAGTCATATCTATTCCAAGCTCTTCAGCTATATCCGCGCGATAGATAATGCCTCCCTGCGCAGCAAGCTCCTTGTTTGTTGGAACGGCATAATTATGTCCCTCAATCTTGGCACCTGCCAGAAATACAGGGTCAAGCGATTGCAAAATGCCTTGGCCATACTGATCTAAAAGCTCATCAACGGCTAAAAAAGCACCTTTTGACACATTAATCGCGTGTTTATTCCATTGCGCTGTAAATAAAATATCAATCTTTTCACGTGATGCGATCATCAGATTGACTTTATCGTCCCACGGTCCCCAGTCAATTGGAATGAGGTCTATTTTTGCATTTATTTTCGTTAATAAGTAGTCATTCATGGCCGCTTCTATTTCTTCTTCATCTTTCTGCGGTGCACCTGTATATACAAACTTAAGCGTGTACGCTTTTAATTGATGAATGTCAGAGTTATCGGCTTCATCCACTTCTCCTGAATCTATTGAAACGCTTTCATTATTGATTTCAAGTTGGCTCTTGGCTTCACTATTGCTCCATGCCGGTTCTGTGCCTGACTCATTTGAACAAGCTATAACTAGAAAGAAGCAGGTCAGCAGGAGCATCCTTGCACGCATCAAATGGTACATCGATCGAGTCATACCCGCATAGCCCCCTACTGCATGGATGAATTGCATTTGTTAGCTTAATTGTAAGGAATACACAAAAAATTGCAAGCAAGAAAAACCCGCGCCTTTAGAAGGCGCGGGTTTCATTGATCGTAACAACAGGTTGTTTACTTGCTGGCTAGGAACGCATCAAATTGCTTTTGTTTCTCCGCAACCACTTTATCAACGCCTGCTTCCTTCAATTTCTTATCATATTCAGCTAACGTTTTATCGACGTCGACCGAGCCTGTTTCAAGCGCTCTTTGATATTGACGGATTACGTTTGCCAATGCTCCAACTTCCGATTTCACTGGCTCGCTGTCGAATACGAAACCAAGGCCTGGAGAAACCTTCGCATTTTGGTTGAACTCTTTAAATTTAGCCCACTTATCTGGGTCCTCTGTATTCCAAACATAGTTCAAGAACTGACTGCCGAACATCCAAGCCGAGCCTGGGTTATAGTTAGCTGTATTTCCTGTAGCTGTTATGATTTCTCCACTGCGTGTATAATGGTCGCCTTCAATACCGAAGTTAAGCAAGTTATTGATTTCCTTGTCAGTATGAAGCAAATTAATCAACATCATCGCACGGTCTGGATCCTTAGAAGTGGAAGAGATACCTAGCATCGAACCAGCAGTTTCAGATGTGGCGACTGTTTTTTCTGTCATCATGATTTGAGCAAGCTTCCCAGTCAGGTTAGAAGCGCTTGCAATCTCTGCGTCCTTGCCTGGTTTCATTGGCTCAATTGTAGAGAATACATTGCCTGCCTTCCAAGCGTCTGCTGAAGCAACTTGTGTAGTCGCAGCATCTGCATTAATGTAGCCTTTCTTGAAATAGTCACGAGTCAGATTTAAATATTGCTTGTAGCGATCAAGCTGCTCCATAGGCATCACTTTAGTATCGTCTTTATCTTTAAGAATGGCGCCAGGAATCGTTGAATCGCCCAAGAAGTCGTAATTGGCGAAGAAGTGCGAGTTGAAAGCGCCTGCCGTTGTATACAGCGGAATTAATTCCGGCTTTTTCTCCTTAACCACGGCATATACAGCATCAAGATCTTCTGGTGTTTTCACATTGCTCATATCAATGCCGAGCTCATCGGTAACATCTTTGCGGTAGACGATTCCGCCAGCAGCCGCGAGCTCCTTGTTCGTTGGAACACCGTAGTTTTTGCCGCTAATTTTTGCCCCCTCCAGAAACGCAGGGTCTAATGAATCTTTAATGCCTTGACCGTATTTATCAATCAGGTCACCTAGATCCAGAAATGCGCCTTTGGCAACATATTTAGCATGACCATTCCACTGCGCCGTGAACACAATGTCCACTTCTTCCCTCGAAGCAACCATCAAATTGATTTTATCATCCCATGCGCCCCAATCAATTGGCCTGAGATCAATCGTTGCGTTGATTTTTTCAGTAAGCAGCTTGTTGAGTGCTTCTTCTACTTTTTTCTCATCCGTTTGCGGTGTGCCAGGATATACGAGAGAAATCTGATATGGCTTCAAATCTGATGCTGGCGGCTCTTCATCCTTAGTGACTGGTTTATCCGTTTCGGCAGCTGGCGCTTTTGTTGGCTCTGCGTTGTTTTTCCCGTTGTTTCCTGAACATGCGGATACAATCAGTACGATGGACATCAGCATGAGAAGAAGCATCGATGTTTTTTGTTTAACTTGCTTCATAGCGGGTGGACCTCCCTCAAAAATTTGGATTATATGCTAAATCGGCGTTGCCGATTACAGCCGTATGATTGCTGATAGCCATGAATTCAACCTTTTACAGCGCCGACAGTCAGCCCTTTTACAAAATATTTTTGAAAGAACGGATATGCAAAAATGATAGGGCCGATTCCAACAACAACCATTGCCATACGAACCGTCTCGCTCGGAAACTTAAAGGTGCCTCCAGCCGCAATAATAGCCGCCGCCGCCGTACTGTTATTAGCTAAAAACTGAATGTTCAGCATCGTCTTATACATGAGGTATTGAACAGTTATGTTCGATTCCTTCGTAATGAACACAAGGCTGAGGAACCAATCATTCCAATACGTTAACGTCTGAAAGAGTGCTACTGTGGCAAGTACCGGAAGCGATAACGGCAAAACAATTTTGAAAAAGATCGTCAGCTCTCCTGCTCCATCAATTTTTGCAGACTCCAGAATGGCAACAGGAATGGTCGTTTGGAAAAACGTTCGAATGATTAGAACAAAAAACGCAGCAACTAAAAGCGGTACAATAAGAGCCATTATCGTATCCTTCAAATCGAGCATTTGAACATATACGAGATACCAAGGAACTAAGCCCCCTGAGAAAAGCATCGTAAAAAATACGAAGAAGGTAAAAAACTTGGCATGAGGAAAGTCTGATCTGGATATTGGATAAGCGTACAGCGCCATGATCATTAAGCTAAGTGAAGTTCCGACAATCGTTACAAAGATAGAGATACCATAGGATCGAAAAATTTGGGTCGCATCCTTAAATAGGAACTGGTACGCTGCCAAATCAAACTTTGATGGAATAAATTGATACCCTTCCCTGACAACTGTACTTTCATCGGAGATCGAAACCATAATAATTAAAATGAGCGGCACGATACAAAGCAACGAATACACTATAAAAAATATATTGATGCCTAGAGAAGCCGGAAGTGATAATTGGTTTTTGATATTAGATCCGGAAGGTATTTTTTCAATCTCAGCTGCTTCCATAGGATCACCTCCAAACAAAATTTTCGTAAATATCCTTCGATTGCGCGACTCTAAAATAACGCATTATCTTTATTAATTCGGCGGACCACCCAATTCGAGAAAAATACTAATGCGAAGCCGATTACGGATTGCAGCAATCCTGCCGCTGAGGATAAGCCAATATCACCAACCGTTAGGAATGTGCGATAAACATAGGTGTCGATAACATTCGTTACCGGGAACAACACACCCGATTCTCTTGGCACTTGGAAAAACAAACCGAAATCCGCGTTAAATATTTTTCCGATCTGCAGCAGCGTCATAATCGTAATGATCGGCATAATGAGCGGGATCGTAATACTCGTCATTTGCTTCCACTTGCTTGCTCCGTCTATGGTTGCTGCTTCGTAATACTCATCATCTATGCCAATGATGGCTGCCATATAAATGACGGTAAAGTACCCCATGCTTTTCCAGGTGTTAACGATTGGCAAAATGTAAGGCCATACCTCCTGGGTGAAATACCATTGAACCTGTTCAAGTCCAAGCGCCGGCAGCAGCGAAGTGTTCAAATACCCATGCTGATCGCTCAAGAAGCCATAGACCAAATAACTAATGACGACCATCGATAAAAAGTAGGGCAGGAACATAATCGTTTGATGAAGCTTTGCGAGAAACCGGCTTCTGATTTCATTAAGCATGATTGCAAAGGAGAGCGGGAATACCAAGTTCAATACGATAAAACCTGAGTTGTACAGCAGCGTATTCCTTGTAATGATCCAAGCGTCTGACGTTTTGAACAAATACTCAAAGTTTCTTAACCCGCTCCAGGCGCTTCCAAATATTCCATCCGCGTAATTAATGTTTTTGAACGCAATTATGATTCCGAACATCGGAATGTAATTGTTCAGCAGCAGCAATACAATGGCTGGCAGCATCATTAGGTAGAACATCCAATACTTGCGAAAAATACGGAGTTGAGACATTTTTTTCATTGAACTCTTCGGAATATAGGCAGCTGTTGTTATCGCTTCCGACGTATGTTTCGCCAACGCCTTCCCCCTCCTCTTTCTAAAACTCTTGTGTTTCATCTAGGTATAATTGTATAAAAAAAAGACGCCGACATCTGTCGGCGCCGTGACCATATTAACGGTGCAGTGACTTTTCAATCATACATCCTGAAAGTTTTTACGATACTCTTGCGGTGTAAGCCCTGTCGTTTTCTTAAACAGCTTAGAAAAGTGCGAGAAATTACTATATCCCACGTTTATGGCAATATCACTTATTCGGTTATTTGTTTTTTCAAGCTCGATTCTCGCCTTAGCTATACGCATTCGAACCAAATAATCCGTTAACGAGTAACCCGTTTCCCTTCGGAACAAACGAGATAAATAAGCTGGATTCAAATAAACAGACTCTGCCGCTTGCTCACGACTGAATTCCTCTCCCATATGCTCTTCCATGTAGCGCTGAACCTTCTCCACAACTTGTGACACGTCCTTGCCGTTTTGGTTGGCATAGTCCGTTATCTGCTGGCTCAATTGCTGTGTCCATGTTCGCATGCGCGGCAATGATTTGAGAATGTTCTCGCCTACCTCCCATTCTCTATGTACAAACACGTCCGTCATTTGAACCGACTTTTTATTCAACCATTGGAACACCATATTCATATATCCATAATAAAACGATGCCATATGGGTATAATCAACTTTCAGCTCTAACATCTGGTCGAAGCATTCATCTATTCGCAAGGACAACTCCGTCTGCTTGCCGGACTCCAGCAATAGTGCCCAGTCAGAGAAGGGGGCTTGCTGAAGTGTATTCAATCCTTGCTTCTGTGTATGATCACGCTCCATTATAATCGCACAAGTATTGCTGACGTTGCTTCTCTCTAAGGTAAGCAGCGTTTGTATTGTAGTACGGAGCTGCTTCACTTCCGCTGCTTCGCTTATATAACAGGATAACGAGCAATTCAGCATCGTTTTGCATTGATCAATAAATGTTTTGCATCTGGCATGCAGATCATTATTGCCTTGCTTGTCATCGAACACTCCACTATAAAATATTGCATATAAAATCCCGCTGCCATCTTGCACAATATGGCCAGATTCACCTTGAAGCACGATCTCTTCAGCTGCATTCTTAATACCGTATGTCATGATCTCCTCATCACGGGCCGACCATTCCTCCCGCCACTGCTCGATGCTGATTAGCACGACGCGAATCAAACTGTCCGATTCAAGCGGTAAACCATAGGTTTGCAATGAGAAATTGAGCTGTTGCGATGCCGCTGATAAACGGTAGTGAATGACATCTTGCCAGAAACGCTCTATTAATATAGGCTGCTGCTTGCTCCATTGCTCATAAAATAAGTTGTACGTCCCGCGAATTTTTTCCAGCTGCTCCAAATCACGAGCTTTTTCCAGCGCCTCATTCACACATGCTTTTAGAGCGTTATGATCGATCGGCTTGAGCAAATAATCGAAGCAGTCAAGCTGAACCGCCTGCTGCGCATATTTAAAATCCGCATGACCGGTCAAAAAGATAGTTACGCTGGAAGGGGAATGCTCATTCGCCCACTCTAGCAATTCGATTCCGCTTTGATTTGGCATATCAATATCCGATATCATAATGTGAATCGTATGCGCAGTCAGCAGCGCCTGGGCCTCTTCCGCATCTATAGCCGTATAAATGCTCGCAATCGGCAGCGTTGACCAGTCTATGCCATTCACGATGCCTCGAATTGCTATCTCCTCATCATCTACCACCAATAAGTTATACAACTGCTTTCACTCCCTCCGTAAGCTTAGGAAATACGATAACGACAATTGCTCCGGTGCCCTCCGCTTGATTGCGGAAAGTAATTGATGTCCGCTCGCCATACAGCAGCTGTAGTCTATGAATGACATTCATAATGCCTAAGCTGCTCGATTCGCCTTCCTGCAGCGGTTCTTTGTTTTGCAGCTTCTCCAGCACCTCAGGACTAAAGCCCGTACCATTGTCGCTGATCGATAACGTAAATCCATGCTCGGAGTCTATTTCCGCACATATTTTGATTTGGAAAAGCTGCCTCCTGTTTTTGAACCCATGAATGATGGAGTTTTCTACAAAAGGCTGAATGGTTAATGCAGCAATTGGATAATGCAAAATGTCATCGATTCCCTCATAGGTACATTGCAGCTTCTCAGGAAATCTAATCTTTTGAATCGTCATATAGTTTTCGATATGCATTAGTTCTTCCTTAAGTGTAATCGTGTCCCGATTGGCTTTCATAATAAATCGGAAATAATCAGCGAGATGCAGCGACATCTTTTTCACCGATTCCGTATCGCCTAATGCTGCTAAATTATAAATAATATTTAAGCTGTTCATATAAAAATGCGGATTAATTTGCGCTTGGAGCTGCTTAAGCTCTCCTTGCTTCACGCGGAGCTGCTCCTCGTAAACATCAATTTTCAAGGTTTTAATTTGTTCAGCCATGATGTTGAAGGTGTTTCCTAGAAACTCAAATTCAAGCGATTTGTTTTTCTTCAATCTGACATCCAGCATTCCTAAAGAGATTTTCTTCATTCCTAGAATAAGCTCATGCAGCGGCTTAAACAGCATGTTCCTCATAAAGAACAAATAAATAAGCAAAATAGCTAGAAACCCAATTGGAGCAAATAACGTCGCATTTCTAAAAAATAATAAATTACGCAGCAGCGTCCGCTCAGGTATAACGACTCGATAAGCGATATCCACCATTTCGCTCATTCTATTCATAACAAGATAGGTTTCGCCTGTATTTCGATCAGTCAGCGATTCATACGGTTTCTTCGATATTTTATAGCTGAGTTCCAGCGGCGCTAAGTTTTCCGTCAATGACTGAACAAGCTGATCGCCAGCGCGTAAATAAATGCCGTTATGACCGATATCACCGTCACTCCATTGAATCGATAACATTCTGTTTATATCCTGTACTTTAATGATTGCGCCGACGTATAAATCATCTGACACCTTAATGAAATTGATCAAAAAAAACTTCCCTGGCATCCGCTCGTCTGCTCTGACCTCCCATAAATGTTGATCATTCATAAGCAGATTTTCTTCCTTTGTCATTGAATCCATATGCGTTTTTATTATCTTTTTTGTATCGTTATATACGCTTTTTGTTCCAAAAATAATATCTTTATCGTGATATAGAAATACAGCATCAATCAGATTATAGACGCCAACGTCGCGATTTAGTTTCCCATCAATTCTAATTTTCGTTAACGTATAACCGTCACTATCCATCGGAAAGGACATTAGCAAACCTACGTCGGTATCAAGCACTGACATTTTATAAAGATAATCATTAATCTGCAATAGATTTTGATCCGTTTGCCCCACGTAAATATCGAGTGTGTTTCGATAGGTCTCAGATACTTTCTCTCGAACGATCTCACGTGAGTAACTGTTGTTAATAAGCATATAAATAACTACAGGCAGCATAACTGCCATAAACCCAATAATAAGACGAGTTCTAATCGATTTACCGAACCTCACGCTCCGCTTCCCCCTACTATCGATTGAATCATAATCATATTACCATTTAAAGCGTTTTCTTGAAATCACTTAAAAGCGATATGCTGATCCTTTTTTCAAATCTATTTAAAGCATAAAAAAGCGCATATAGGATTTTCACCCCACATGCGCCAACGTCATTTTTTTTAAATCTCGACTTTCTTTTTTAACAAATAAATCATTAGAAACAAGTAACCTAAAGTAAACGCTAAATCCAGTAAAAATGGTCCGAATAAAAAATCCACATTAAATGATGAACCAAAGGTTACTGATCCGCTATTCGATTGAGGTACATTGACTGAAACTATACCCATCATACCTTCTTTTTGGTCAAATAACTGATACGTTAACCAAGAAGCAATGCTTTGTACTCCAAAGAAAAAGACAATCCCGATCCATGTAGAATGTTTCACTCGGAAGCTGCGCGCCACTGTAATGGAACATAGAATCGAGAGCATAAAGGATGTGTACATCCAAATATAGCTTATTACCATTCCGAATACAGCGCCGTTCTCTAAAGAAACATGTTCTTTGAAATATTGAATATCCATATCCGAAAATGCAATGAAGATCGCGATATGAATAGCTGCTATAATCAAAACGAGCAGCATGATGATCCAGCCTAGAAGGATAGCAGCACCTATTCCATTGATTGGGTGCAGCGGCAGTAAGCGCCGGCTGTAGGATTTAATGTTTCGTTCAAACGTACGGCAGCAATGGATGAACAACAAGATAAAGACCATTACATAGCCGAAAATACTAAACGCTGTAATAAGACCTTCATCCCAGTTGCGCGTTAATCCCGTAATACTGAGCGCTGCTTCTAGTATGATAAAGATTGCAAGCGTGCTGAGGATACCATCGTTGCTTCGCTTCCAATCGTATTTCAACAGCTTAATCATTCCCCAAACACCGCCTTAAACATTTCATCAACGCTTTTACCGTGAGCCAGTCGTATATTTTCTACCTCATCCTGCAATACAATCTTACCCTCGCGTATGAAAACAACTTCATCAAAGATCCGCTCAATATCGCGTACAAGATGGGTTGAAATGATTAAGCTGCTTTCTTCGTTATAGTAGTTAACAATCGCATCCAATATTTTCGTTCTTGCTACTGGATCTACGCCTCCGATTGGCTCATCAAGCAAATACAGCCTCGCATTTCGTGATAATACGAGTGTAAGCTGAAGACGTTCATTCATCCCTTTAGATAACGCGCTTACCCGATCACGTTTATTCAAATTCATGAAAGCAAGCATTTCATTTGCTTTCTTATGATCAAAATCGGCATAAAAATCCTTATAAAAATCTATTGCATCCTCTACGCGCATCCAGCTCTCTGTGAGCGGTTGATCCGGCATAAAAGATGTAATTGCTTTTGTCTCGTTGCTTACAAGATGCCCGTTAATCGTAACCGTGCCCGAAGCTGGATGAATGAGTCCTGCAGCTATTTTCATCAATGTGCTTTTGCCACTGCCATTGCTTCCTAACAGACCAACAATCTTGCCAGGTGCCAACGTGAGTGAGACTTGGTCCAGCGCCTTCTTGCCGGCGAATGACTTTGATACCTCTGTCAGCTTCAAAATGCTCTCCACAGTCCCATCACTCCTTTACTTTATCTTCTTCTTTTACCGCTTGTGAAACGATCGTTACGATATCGTTATTTGCAAAGCCCAGCTCCTGCATCCCTTGAATAAAGCGACCGAGCAAATCTCCTGCCATTTCTTTTTTGATATCCATTATTTTCGACTCCTCACTAGTGACATATCGGCCAAGCCCGCGCTTCGTTTCGACGATTTGTTCTCGCTCAAGCTCCTGAAAGGTTCGTTGTATCGTATTCGGGTTGATTTGCAGTTCTAACGCAAGTTCTCGTACCGCCGGTATTTTATCCCCAGCCTTCAACTTGCCAATGACAATTTCTTTCTTAATATAATTCATGATCTGCAAGTAGATTGGCAAATTATTATCAAATTCTATGCTCACAATATGTCCTTCTCCCCTCAACTGCCCACTCGAAAACGTTGCATGTTAGGCAATATCCCGTTTTTTAAACGTAACAAAGCTAATAACCAAAAACAAACACACATATGCTGCACACACAACACTCGGGAACAACATTCCGCCAGATGACGATTCATTACCTGTAAATAACGATAGATCTGTATTCATAAAGAGTAGATATTTGGAGAAATCGTAGCTTGATAATAACATTTTCATTAAGCCTTCCAATAAGACAGCAGTCATGCCTATTCCTATTGTCGCTCCAGATGATCTCGTTAAAATGCCGAACATAAACGTTAAAGTTACATAGATGGTTGTATAAACTGTTTGAAATAACATTGATTTCGCAACATCCAACCAGGAAACTTCCCCTGTCGCTTCAAATCCAAATGCGATTCCTCCTGCTGCAAGAGCAGCAGCTATTGTGAAAATAATGAGCGAACAAACAAACAATATAACGGCTGCATATTTTGATGCTAAAATTTTGCTTCTACCATGAGCTCGTATGAGCAAAAATTTAACGGTTCCTAATTGATGTTCCTTTGCGACGATACCAGCTGTGAAAATAATGGCTACAATCGTTACGATCTGTCCGACTCCATTTGCCATGATCGATCCAGCAAATTCTAGCATAGTTGGATATTGATCACCAGACATTTTCCAAATTAAATAAGTGAAACCTACAATCGTAAGGAGCATTACTGCGTATGCAATGAAGAAGCTTCGTTTCTTTGACATTTTCAACCATTCGTTTAATACTAGACCGTTAAAATTAAGCAATGCGACTACCCCCAGTCCATTTCAAAAACTCGTCTTCCAGTGATATCTTCGTTTCAGTGATTCGATAAATTTTAATATTGTCTTCCCCTAGCTTGCTTACTACCTGAGGAATAAGTTCATTCTGAAGAGCTAATACAAGCTCGCTGCTATCTTTTAAAAGCTGAATAACTTCAACCCCATCTATACTTGTAGAAACCCGGCTTGCTCGCTCAATATCATCTACACGAACAACAACGGATAGTTGCTTGGATTGCTCTTCCTTATCGCTTAGTGAACGATGAGTCACATATTTGCCTTCCTGAATAACAACGACTCTGCTGCACATGAGCTCCATTTCTGAGAGCAGATGACTCGATACAAGAATCGATATCCCTTCTTGAACAGCTATTCTTTGCAAATATTGTCTCATTTCACGAATCCCTGCTGGATCTAAGCCATTAGTTGGCTCATCCAGTATTAACAAAGATGGATTGTCTAACAGTGCTTGTGCAATGCCTAGACGCTGCCTCATTCCAAGAGAGTATGCTTTTACTTTCTTGTTCATTGCTGCCTCTAAACCTACCAGCTCCGTAACTGCTTTTATCCGTTCTTCCGTAATGCCTGATGACATTCTCTGATATTGCTTTAGATTATCATACCCTGTCATATATGGATAAAACTCAGGATTTTCTATAATAGCTCCGATATGCCTTATGGCACCTGTAAATTCATTACGTATGCTTTTTCCTTGAATAAGCACGTCACCCTCGGACATTTGAATCAAACCCACAATCATTCGGATTGTCGTTGTTTTACCTGCACCGTTTGGCCCAAGCAACCCTACGATTTCTCCCTTGTGAATATCAAATGACATTCGATCTACGATTGCTTTGCCTGCAATACGTTTGGTTACATTTTTTAAAGAAAGTACGGGGATTGCTCCCTTTATTTCAGAAGATGATTTCATCATTTCCTTACCTCCATCGTCTTAGTGTTCTAGTTAAATAGTACACTAGGTTTAATCAGATGTAAAGGGGCAATTTTCAGGTCGATTTTACCTATTATGAAACTAAAACACAAAAAAACTCTTAAGATCATTATGATCTTAAGAGTTTGTGTTAGAAAAGTTGGTGCCGATGAGAGGACTCGAACCTCCACGGTTTCCCTCACGATTTTGAGTCGCGCGCGTCTGCCATTCCGCCACATCGGCATTTCAGTAAAGATGGCGTGCCCTAAGAGATTCGAACGGGAATCGAACCCGCGACCCTCGCCTTGGCAAGGCGATGCTCTACCGCTGAGCCACTTCCGCATATAAATGGCTGGGGATTCAGGGATCGAACCTGAGAATGACGGAGTCAAAGTCCGTTGCCTTACCGCTTGGCTAATCCCCAACAAAATGCGTGATGCTATTTTTTGAATTAATGGGGCGATCGAGGGGAATTGAACCCCCGAGTGTCGGATCCACAAACCGATGCGTTAACCACTTCGCCACGACCGCCATATTCAAATGTTTTATTGGCAGGGGCAGCAGGAATTGAACCCACACCAAAGGTTTTGGAGACCTTTGTTCTACCTTTAAACTATGCCCCTAGGTAAAAAAATGGTGGAGGATGATGGATTCGAACCACCGAACTCAGAGAGAGCAGATTTACAGTCTGCCGTGTTTAGCCACTTCACTAATCCTCCATGTGGTGCCGTCGAGAGGACTTGAACCCCCAACCTACTGATTACAAGTCAGTTGCTCTACCAGTTGAGCTACAACGGCATATTCACTTGTGTTGCTTGTACTGCATCAATGGTGGCTCGGGACGGAATCGAACCGCCGACACGAGGATTTTCAGTCCTCTGCTCTACCGACTGAGCTACCGAGCCTGATGTTGTTTTTAAGTGGCGGAGCTGACGGGATTCGAACCCGCGGTCTCCTGCGTGACAGGCAGGCATGTTGGGCCACTACACCACAGCTCCACATCATGTTCTCGGAAAGTTCCGAAAGGTAAAGAATTTGGTTGCGGGGGCAGGATTTGAACCTGCGGCCTTCGGGTTATGAGCCCGACGAGCTACCGGGCTGCTCCACCCCGCGTCGTTATTATTTAATAAATGGTGGAGGATGACGGGATCGAACCGCCGACCCTCTGCTTGTAAGGCAGATGCTCTCCCAGCTGAGCTAATCCTCCATGTTGAGCGACCTTTATATCATATCATAGGTCATTCTTTTTTGTCAATCTTTTTTATAGAAAAGTTGGTGACCCGTAGGGGACTCGAACCCCTGTTACCTCCGTGAAAGGGAGGTGTCTTAACCACTTGACCAACGGGCCTTGCTGGCAGAGAGGAAGGGATTCGAACCCTCGAGACCCGGTTAGAGCCTACACGATTTCCAATCGTGCTCCTTCGACCACTCGGACACCTCTCTACAATGGCTCCCCGAACAGGACTCGAACCTGTGACAACTCGATTAACAGTCGAGTGCTCTACCAACTGAGCTATCAGGGAATATTAAGCATTCAAAGCAAATTGCGCCCTGAAAACTGGATACGAAAGATTAGGCTTGCTGAAGCCTTTTTAGCTGCTGTCTACTGGATGTATGGGTCACAGTAAACGTGTTTAGGATAAGCCCTCGACCGATTAGTATTCGTCAGCTACACACATTGCTGTGCTTCCACCCCGAAC